>JBCBCG010000024.1:0-29372 GCA_038530925.1 Pseudomonadota bacterium | reverse complement strand
GTTTTTGACGCGGCTGGGCGAGAACTCGCGCATGGTGGTGACAGGCGATCCGAGCCAAGTGGATCTGCCGCGCGGCGGCGCGGCTCTTCCTCGCCATGCACCGCGATGACGTTGCCCTTGCGGATGATGGCGACGTCGAACCCGCTCTCCAACATCGCCAGATGCCGGTCATGCGCGCCGCATAATTCGATCAGATGCCGGTTGTCGTCGAACTCGAGAACCGTCTCCGCCATGAACCCTCTTATCGCGTGGACGCCCAAAGCCTGATCACGGGCGCCCAAATCGCGCGGCGCGAGCGCTCGTCGATCCTTCGCGGGTAAGCCTGCGCCCCTGGTCGCGCTTTCGCAACCTCAATCACAGGCGCCCGGCTGCACGAAGATGAAACGATGCGCCCCGGCTGCGGCGGCGCTCACGCGAGCGGCGCGCCGGCGAGGCTGTTCGGCATCGCCTCGACGATGCGCACCGACGCGATGCGGCCGCGCAGGCTCGCCGGATCAGCGTCCTTCGGCGCGAGGGCGTGCACTGCTTGGAGATACGGGCTTTTGCCGACGATCTGCCCGGGCTCGCGCCCCGGCTTCTCGAACAAGACCTCCATGGTTCGGCCGACGCAGCCCGCTTGAAAGGCCTGTTGCTGCTCGGTCAGGAGCGCTTGCAGGCGCGCTAGACGCTCCGCTTTGACCGATTCCTCCACCTGGGCGTCCCGATCCGCGGCGGGCGTGCCGGGACGCGGGCTGTATTTGAAGGAGAAGGCCTGCGCGTAGCGCACCTCACGCACCAGCGAGAGCGTCGCCTCGAAATCCGCGTCCGTCTCTCCGGGAAAGCCCACGATGAAATCGCCCGACAGCGCGATATCCGGCCGCGCCGCGCGCATCTTTTCGATCACGCGCCGATAGCTGGCGGCGTCATGCTTGCGGTTCATCGCCTTCAAAACCCGGTCCGAGCCCGATTGCACCGGCAGATGCAAATAGGGCATCAGCGCCGGCAGATCGCGATGCGCGGTGATGAGATCGTCGCTCATATCGTTCGGGTGCGACGTGGTGTAGCGCAGCCGCGCAAGGCCTGGGATCGCGGCCAACGCTTCGAGAAGCCGCGCCAGGCTCCAAACGCCGCCCTCCGGCCCTTCGCCATGATAGGCGTTCACATTCTGCCCGAGCAGCGTGATCTCCCGCACCCCGCGATCAACCAGCCGGCGCGCCTCTTCGAGCAGCGTGGCGACCGGCCGCGACATCTCCGCCCCGCGCGTGTAGGGCACGACGCAGAAGGTGCAGAACTTATCGCAGCCCTCCTGCACCGTGAGAAACGCCGTCGGCGCGGCGGCGCGGCCCGCCAGGCGCTCCGCAGCCCCCGCCGCCGGCAAATGCGCGAATTTGTCCTCCGCGGGGAAGTCCGTCTCCACCGCGCGCTCGCCGCCCAAAGCCCGGCGCACAAGCTCGGGCGTGCGATGGTAAGCTTGCGGGCCGACAACGAAATCGACCAGAGGCTGGCGACGCTGGATCTCCGCGCCCTCGGCCTGCGCCACGCAGCCTGCGACGCCGACGAGCACGCGCCGGCCTGACGCCGCGCCGCGCTCCACCACGCTGCGCAGCCGGCCAAGCTCGGAATAAACCTTCTCCGCCGCCTTCTCCCGAATATGGCAGGTGTTCAGAAGGATCAGATCCGCATCCTCAGGCGTGTCGGACGGCGCATAGCCCTCCGCCGCCATCGCGTCCTCCATCCGCCTGCCGTCATAGACGTTCATCTGACAGCCATAGGACTTCACGAACACCTTCTTCAGCGGCGCGTCTCCGCCGCCACCGTCGCCATCCTCCGCCGGAGCGGATGTCGTTTCGATTTTCCGCGCCATGGCGAGGTCCTGTCTTCCTTCCGCCGCCGCGAGCGACATCCGAAAGCGCTCGATATCAAACTGCGCGGCCCAAAGAAAAGAGCGCCGCAACGATGTTGCGACGCTCTATCCCTCGCGCGCCGGCGCTTCCGCATCAGAAGCGCCGGTCCTCAGGCGCCCGAACGCATCACACGCGGATCGATCACTTCGCGCGGTTGCGACCCAGGCCGATCTTCTTCGCCAACTCCTGCCGCTTTTTGGCATAGTTCGGCGCAACCATCGGGTAATCGGCCGGCAAGCCCCACCGCGCGCGATATTCCTCCGGCGTCATGCCGTAAGCCGACTTCAGGTGCCGCTTCAGCATCTTCAGCTTTTTACCGTCCTCAAGACAAATGATGTGCTCATCCGTCACAGAGCGCTTGATCGGCACCTTCGGCTTCAGCTCTTCCTCAGGCTCCTCAGGCTCGTCGACCGAGAGCTCTTGAAGCGTGCCGAACACGGTCTTGATCAAATTCGGAAGATCGTTCTGCGCTACCGGATTGTTCGACACGTGCGAAGAGACGATCTCCGAGGTGAGCTGGAGCAGGTCGCTCATATCAGCGCCGCCCTCAATTTTACCGATCTCGTTCATCTCTCTAGTTCTCTTTCCTGCTGGCGCGCCCGCGGAAATAGGGCGGAAAGCCTATCGCCCGCTTGGCCCTTAACCACTTGCTAACACAATTTCACTGACTGCTCTTGACGTTTCCGCCATGTGCTGAGCAGAGCATTTGTCATATCAAATTATCGAAGTCAAACCTTTGATGCGTGATTTCCAGCTCGAATATCAGATTTCATCACAAGACTGCGGAATAGCAGCACTACTAGGTCGCCATCAGCCATTTTCGCATGAGTAAGGCGTCCTGGCGGCGCCCAAACCCGTCATGGTAGTATCCGACGCGGCGACCCACCGCTTCAAAGGCGAAGCGCTCATAGAGAGCGCGCGCCGGCGCGTTGCCGACGCCGACCTCCAAGAACATCGAGCGCGCGCCATTCGACTGCGCCGCGCTTAATAAAGCTTCAAGAAGCATTGCGCCGAGGCCGCGGCCCTTTTGGGCGGGATCGCGCGCCATCGCTAAGAGTTCGGCTTCATCCAAAACACTCCGCGCCAGAGCGAAACCGATCAGCGGCGCCGCAGCGCCGGGCCCCGCGAACGCCTCAGCCCAAAGAGAGGCGGGATCGTCGATGGCGGATGCGACCGCTTCGGCGCTCCAGCCACGCCCTGCGGCGGGCGCGGCGGCGGCGTAAGCGCCGCATTGCAGCTCCGACAGCGCCGCCGCGGAGACGAGGGGCGGCGCGCCGAGGCGCAGAACGGGCGGCGCCATCACGCGCCTCCGCGCCGGCGCCGCCACAACGAGCCTCCGCGGCGCATCACGCGCTCATGCGTCCAGCGCCGGCCGTGGGCCCAGGCGGCGCGGGCGCGCTTCCTGCGACGGGGCGGCGTCGGGAGGACGGAGATAAAGAGGCGATGGCGGACCAACAGCGCCGCTTCCCGCCGTCCAGAGACGCAAGGCCGCCGCAGGGTCGACGGCGTCGAACTCCCCAGCCGGCGCCGCGCCGAGCGGCGCAGCGAACGCCGCCGCGCCAGGCCCGATTAAAGGCGTTCGCGCTTCGGGCCGCGCATCGCCCGCAACGGGCGCCATCGGACCAAGCGGCGCGGCGCCGGCGTCATCTAAACAGAACGCGCGGCGGACGAAGCGAGGCGTTTTGCCGAAGAGAACCCAAACCTCCTCAGCCCGGAGGCCCGCCGCATGCGCCGCGGCGGCGATCGCCCAGAAGCCGTCGATCCCGACCGCATTCGAGCCGCGCGCCAAGGCGAAGCCCCTGACGGCCGCGAGCCCGAGGCGCACGCCAGTGAATGAGCCGGGGCCGCGGACCGCAGCGAAACCGCTCACCGCGTCAAGACTCATATCGGCGCGGCTGAACAACCGCTCGATGATCGGAAACAGACGTTCGGCATGGCCGCGCGCCATCGGCTCGCTTTCGACAAGCACCAGCCCGTCATCCCGCCGAAGCGCCGCGGCGCAGTGCGCGCCCGTCGTCTCAAGCAGCAGCGCCGCCCCGCGAAGAGGCGGCGCCGCGGCGCCTTGAACAGGAGCGTCGACGGCGCTCACACGCCGACCGGCCGCACCTCGGTCACTTCCGGGATGTAGTGCCGCAGAAGATTCTCAATGCCCATTTTCAAGGTCATCGTCGAACTCGGGCAGCCGGCGCAGGCGCCGCGCATGGTGAGGTAGACGACGCCCTGCTCAAACCCATGAAAGGTGATGTCGCCGCCATCCTGAGCCACGGCCGGGCGCACCCGCGTATCGAGCAGCTCTTTGATCTGCGTGACGATCTCGCCATCCGGACCGTCATGCTCGGCATGCCCGTGCGCTTCGCCGCTCGCTTCGCCCGCCATCACGGGCTGGCCGGACTGGAAATGCTCCATCACCGCGCCCAAGACGCCGGGCTTGATATGCGCCCACTGCGCGCCTTCGGACTTGGTTACGGAGATGAAATCAGGGCCCAAGAACACATTCTTCACGCCATCGACGCCAAACACGCGCCGCGCGAGCGGCGACGTCTCAGCCGCTTCAGCCGATCCGAACTCCGCCGATCCGGCGTTCATGACCGTCGCCCCTGGCAAGAACTTAAGCGTCTCCGGGTTCGGCGTGTCTTCCGTCTGAATGAACATGTACACTCCCTTGTGCGCGCGAACCGGACCGCGCCGGCCGCAATCGTTTCTTCTAGATATGGAGCGGCGCCCCCCTCCGCGTCAAACCGGCGCGCCGAGCTTCATGATTTCGTGTCGCGAAAACCCAAGGGCGAGCGCCTTAGCGGAAGCCGACCGCCTCGTACACTTCCGCCAGGATCGGCGCGGCGATGGCGTTCGCGCGCACGCCGCCATCGGCCAGCACCGCTTCAACCGCGCCGGGATCGTCGAGCAGGCGCCGCATCTCCGCCCCGATCGGCGCCAGCGTCGACACAGCGAGTTCGGCGAGCGCGGGCTTGAAGGCGCTGAAGGCCGCGCCGCCATGGTCGGCCAGCACCGCTTCGCGCGAGCTGTCCGCCAAAGCGGCGAAGATGCCGACGAGGTTCGCCGCCTCGGGCCGCCCCTGCAGCCCCTCGACCTCGCTTGGCAGCGGCTCCGGATCGGTTTTGGCCTTGCGGATCTTCTGCGCGATCGCGTCCGCATCGTCGACAAGGTTGATGCGCGACTGATCGGAGGGATCCGATTTCGACATCTTCTTCGACCCGTCGCGCAGGCTCATCACCCGCGCCGCCTCCGACCGGATCAACGGCTCCGGCAAAGGGAAAAACTCGGGCGCGCCATAGTCGTTGTTGAATTTCTGCGCGATGTCGCGGCTCAGCTCGAGATGCTGCTTTTGATCCTCGCCGATCGGCACATGCGTCGCGCGATAGGCGAGGATGTCCGCCGCCTGCAGCACCGGATAAGCGTAAAGCCCGACCGAGGCGTTCTCCTTGTTCTTGCCCGCCTTATCCTTGAACTGCGTCATCCGGTTCAACCAGCCGACGCGCGCGACGCAGTTGAAGACCCACGCCAGCTCCGCATGCGCGGCGACTCGGCTTTGGTTGAAGATGATCGATTTCTTTGGATCGAGCCCGCAGGCGAGGAAGGCCGCCGTCAGCTCCAGAACGCCGCGCCGCAATTGGGCCGGGTCTTGCCAGAGCGTGATGGCGTGCAAATCGACGACGCAATAAAGGCACTCATACTGGTCCTGCAGCCGCACGAACTCGCGCACGGCGCCGAGATAATTGCCGAGATGGAGATCGCCTGTCGGCTGAACTCCCGAAAACACTCTGGGCGTATGCCGCCCGCCGTCGCTGCCCGTCATCGCGTCCTTCCGCCGATCTCCCTGTCGCGCGCGTGTCGCCGGTTAAGGCGAGCGATGCACATGGCCGCCCGCCACGGAGCGGTCAAGCGACGCCGCGTCGCGCAGCCTCAAAAATCAGGCGTCGGATCCGCCCTTTCCGTCCGCGCCGGGCGCCGGAGCGCGGCGCGCAGCTCCCTGAGCGTAACGGCGCGCAGGCCGAGACAGAGCAGAAAATAGAGCGCGCCGCCCGCGGGCACGAGGCCAAGCACGAAGGGATAGCGCAGCCACGGATCGGCGGCGTAATCCGCGCCCCAGATCACAGCGGCGAAGAGCGCGCCGCCCATCGCCGCGCTCGCCGCCGCGATGCGCAGCATGCGCCCGCCCACCATCGACCAAAGCGCCGGCCCGCCCGCCAGCCGCACCCCGCGCCAGAGCAGCCAGGCGTTCACATACGCCGCGACGCTGGTGCCGACCGCTACGGCGAGCCAGCCGATCGCCGGCGTCAGCGCGACGCTCAGAACGATGTTCACCAGCATCGAGATCGCCGCGTATTTGAGCGGCGTCTTAGTGTCCTCGATTGCGAAGAAGGCCGGCCCAAGCGCTTTGATCAGCACAAAGCCGGGCAGGCCAAGCGCATAGATCGCCACCGCCATCGCCGTCGCCTGAACATCCGCCTCCAGAAAGGCGCCGCGCCCGAACAGCACGCGCGTGATCTCCTCCGGCATCGCCAAGAGCGCCGCCGCCGCGGGCACGGTGAAGAACATCGACAGCTCGATCGCGCGCGCGAGCGCGCTCTCCGCCTCAGCCGCCTCGCCGGCGCGGGCGCGGCGCGAGAGCTCCGGCAAAAGCGCGACGCCGATGCCGATGCCGATGACGCCGAGCGGAAGCTGATAAATGCGGTCGGCCAGCGTCAGCCACACCACCGCGCCGTCATAGAAGGTGGCGATCACCGTGCCGATCATGATGTTGATCTGCGTGACGCCGCCCGCGATCGCGCCTGGCACGCCCAGCGTCACGAGCCGCGAGAGCCGCGGCGTCCAGCGCGGCCAACGCAGCGACAGGCTCATGCCCGCCCGGCTCGCGGCGCGCGCCACCAGCATGAATTGGAGGACGCCGGCGACGAAGACCGACCAAGAGAGCCAGAGCCCGATATCCGCCTCGACCCAGGCCGCGAGGCTCATGCCGGTGATCATCGTGACATTCAGCAAGATCGGCGCGCCCGCGACCGCGGCGAAGCGGCCGAGCGCGTTCAGAACGCCGCCGAACAGCGCCACCAGCGCCATGAACATCAAATACGGAAACTGGATCTGCGCGTAATACGTGGCGAGATCGAGCTTCCACGGATCATCCGCGAAGCCGTAAGCGAGCCCGAGGATGATCCAGGGCATCGCCAGCTGCGCGGCGAGCGTCAGCAGCATCAAGAACAGCAGGAAACTCGCCAGCACCTCTTCGGCGAAGCCTTTGGCGGCGGCGCGGCCCTCGCCCTCCAGCTCTCGCGAGAAGAGCGGAACGAAGGCCATGTTGAACGCGCCTTCGGCGAAGAAGCGGCGGAACATGTTCGGGAAGCGAAACGCGACGAAGAACGCCTCGGCGATCGGTCCGGAGCCAAGCAGCGCCGCCATCACCACCTCGCGCGCCAAGCCGAGCACGCGAGAGATCATGGTGAGCCCGCTCACCGTGAAGAAAGCCTTCGCGACGCTCAAACGCGCCTCCCCGAACCCCCAAGCGGCGCGCCCTCAGGTCGCCGCGCATAACGGCTCGCCATAGGCTTCAGGGAGAGGCGCGGCAAGGCGGCATGCCGGCGCGCGCGGCGCGCGGCTCGGCGAAGACGGCGTCGGCGCCTCAGCTGGGGCCGGATTTCTCGATCGCCGTCACCAGCGCGCGCTCCACCCGCTCTTGCTTGCCGGGCTGGGTGATCTTCATGCCGAAGACGTCCTTCACATAAAAGACGTCGACCACGTGCTCGCCATAGGTGGCGATGATCGCCGAGACGATGTTGACGCTTTCCGCCGCCAGCGCCCGCGCGAGATCATGCAGGAGGCCGACGCGGTCGCGGCCGTTCACCTCGATCACCGTCAAACGATCCGCCGCGTCGTTGTCGAAAACGATCTGCGGCTCGACCTCGAAAGGCTGCTCGCGTTTGCGGAGCTTGCGGCGGGCTTTCAGCGCATCGCGCGCAAGCACCTCGCCTTTCAGCACCCTCTCCACCGAGGCGCGCAGACGATCGGGATCGCTGAACGGGCCGTACTCGGCGTCCTGAACCCAGAAGGTGTTGATCGCCATCCCGTCCCGCGTGGTGAAGGCTCGCGCGTCCACCACATCTGCGCCCACCAAGGCGAGCGCGCCCGCCATGCGCGCGAAAAGCCCTGGATGATCCTGCGTATAGAACGCGACCTCCGTCGCCGCGCGCGCGGCGGAGGTCTCAGTCGCCATGCGGATCTCAGCTTCTTCGGGATGCGCGGCGCGGCAGGACGACCCGGCTTCCGCGATCAGCCGCGCATGCAGATGATGAGAGGACGTGCCGAGCGCGGTCCAATAATGCGGCTCGAACCGAGCGACATGCGCCGCCCAGGCGGCCTCGTCCCATTCCGAGGTCGCGACGCGCAGGGCGGCTTGCGCCGCCGCCAGGCGATCGCCGCGGCTGACGCCTTCCGCTTGCCCCGTCAACGTCGCCCGCGTCTCATGATAGAGCTGGCGCAAAAGCTGGCCCTTCCAGCCGTTCCACACGCCCGGCCCCACGGCGCGGATGTCGCACGCGGTCAGCACGTAGAGCAGCTTCAGCCGCGCCGGGCTGCGCACCAACTCCGCGAAGCCGCGGATCGTCGCCAGCTCCGAGAGGTCGCGCTTCTGCGCCACGTCCGACATCGCCAAATGCCAGCGCACCAGCCAGGCGACTTGTTCGGTCTCGGCGAGGCTCATCCCGAGCGCCGGGCACACGACCCTGGCGATGCGCGCGCCGACGATCGAGTGATCCTCCGGCAGCCCTTTGCCGACATCGTGCAGCAGCAGCGCAACGGCGATCACCCGACGATCGCGCAAGCCGACGGCGATCTCCGTCTCGATCGGATGCTCGTCCTTCAACTCGCCGCGGATCAGCCGATAGAGCGTCTCCACCGCGAGGATCGAGTGCTCGTCCACCGTGTAATGGTGATACATATTGAACTGCATCTGCGCGATGATGCGGCCGAAATCGGGGATAAAGCGCCCAAGAACGCCCGTGAGGTTCATCAGCCTGAGCGCGCGCGGCGGATCCTCGCTGTCCGCGAGCAACTCCATGAACAGGCGCTGCGCCTCGGGATCCGCGCGCATCCGCTCATCGACCGCGCGGCGATGGCGGCCGACGGCGCGCAGCGCGGCTGGATGCACCGCCACCTCGCGGCGGATCGCCTCGCGAAACAAACGAAAGATCGCCACGGGCTCGCGCCGAAACAGCTCTGGATCCTCAACCGTGAGGCGCCCTTCGCGCAGCAAAACGCCTTCCGGCGGCGGGCCGCGCCGGGCCGCAGGCGCGGCGCCGGAGAGAAACCGCAGCATGCCCCCCAGCATCGGCGGCGTCTTCTTGTGCTGCTCTTCAAGCGCGGCGCAGAAAATACCGGTCAGATCGCCAACCGTTTTCGCGGCGAGAAAATAGCGCTTCATAAAGCGCTCCACCGCGCGCTGGCCTTCAGCTTCACGATAGCCGAAGCGCTCGGCGAGATCGATCTGCCGGTCGAAAGTCAGCTTCTCCTCCGCCCGGCCGGCGACGTAATGCAGCGCGATCCGCACCGTCCAAAGATGCTTCGAAGCCCAGCGGCAGCGCATCGCCTCATCCTTGGCGAAGACGCCCTTCTCCACCAACTCGGATGCGCTGCAGGAGCGATAGAGATACTTCGCGAGCCAAAAGAGGGTGTGAACGTCGCGCAGGCCGCCTTTGCTCTCTTTGACGTTCGGCTCGAGCAAATAGCGCGAGCCGCCCGTTTTCTTGTGCCGCGCATCGCGTTCATCGAGTTTGGCCTCGACGAATTCCGGCCCTGTGCGTGAGATCAGCTCGTCGAACAGCCGGCGCTCAAGCTCCTCCTGCAGCTCTGGCGCGCCGCATAGAAAGCGCTGCTCCAACAGCGCGGTGCGGATGGTGTAATCGCTCCGCGCGCGGCGTAGACACTCCTCCACCGACCGAGTGGCGTGCCCAACCTTGAGCTTGAGATCCCAGAGAAGATAGAGCGTCGCCTCAATAACGCTCTCGCCCCACGCGGTTTTCTTGTAGGGCGTCAAAAACAGCAGATCGACGTCCGAGAAGGGCGCCAGCTCCCCGCGCCCATAGCCGCCCACAGCGACCACCGCGACGCGCTCGCCAGTGGTCGGGCTCGCTCGATGCATGAGATCATTGGCGACGAAATGGAAGGCGTCGATCACGACGCGGTCGGTGAGCCACGCCAGAGAGCGCGCGACATCATAACCGATGCGGTGATTTTGATCGAAGGCGGCGCGAATGCGCGCGCGTCCCGCCTCCAGCGCCTGGCGCAAGATCCGGCACGCTTCCAGCCGCTTGGCCGCATCGCCCGCCTCGATGGACGCGGCGGCCCGCAGGTCGGCGGCGACCGCGCCGGCGTCATAGACCGCCGCCGCCGGCGCAACCAACCATCGCGGCTCCGCAGCGCGGTCCGATGGCGCCGCGGCGATGTCCGGCACGTCGTTCACAGCCTCGGCCTTTCTTCTTGATCACGGCGCCTGAACCGACGGCGCCGCGCGCTCGGGAGGCCCCGAGCCTTAGCCGCGCGGAAAGCCCGTCGGCGCCGGATCGATCACGACAAACCCGTCGCGCCCGACCTCGAGCACGGCGAGCCCGCGCTCGTTCAGCCCAGTGTCATTGAATTTGAAGACGCCGTTCACGCCGACGAATCCGATCGGCGAAGTGATCGCCTCCCGCGAGAACGGAAACCGCGAGCCGGCGCGCCGCGCTTCAGCGACCATGGCGCCGGCGGCGGCCATGGCGTCGTAACCGAGCGAGGCCAGCGCATGCGGCTCCTGCGCGAAGGCGGCGCGGTAGCGCGCGGCGAACTGCTCGCGCAGCGCAGGATCAGGCCCGGCGAACCAGCCGCCTCGCAAGCTCGGCTCCCGCAGCACCAGCGGATCGTTCCATTTGCCGACGCCGAGGAACCGCGCCTTGTCAAGCGCCGGCTCGAAAGCGGCCTGGCTGCTCTGATCCGGCGCGACGTCGAAGAACGGCAGATAGGCGGCGACGGAGTTCAGCGATTGCCCGCCATCGGCCAGGAGCACGCCGGTGATCGGCCGGGTTTCGCTGATCGCTTTATGCGCATCGGCGTATCGGCGCACGCCCTCTTCGATCTCGACGAAGGTCTGCTGATAGCGTTCTGCGAGCAGGATCTCGCCGCCCGCCTGCGCCGCCGCCTCTTGAAACGCGCTCAACAGAACGTCGCCTTCCAGCGTGGCCGGCGCCAAGGCGCCGAAGGAGCTGACGCCGCGGGACACGGCGAAATCGGTGACCCGGCGCATATCCTCGGAGGGCAGGAAGCCGATCAAGAACACGTTCTCGCCGGCGATCGCCGCATCCGTCGAGAAAGAGATCACCGGCAAGCCGGCGCTCAGAGCCGCCGGCCCCACGGCGGACGCCGAGCGCGACAGAAGCGGGCCGAGGATCAGCGCCGCGCCGTCCGCGGCCGCGGCCTCGGCCGCGAGGCTCGCCCCTTGCGGCGTCGCGCCTGTGTCGTAGAGGCGCAGCTCGATATCGTCGAGCGCGATGTCGTTCAGCGCAAGCTGCGCGCCATTGGCGATGGAGCGGCCGATCGTGTCGAGCGCGTTGCGGCTTTGGCCCATCGGCGCGAGCAGCGCCACGACGGCCCGCTCGCCCGGCGCCACCGCGACGCGGTCGCCGAAGCTCTGTGTCTCCACCTCGAGCGACTGGATCCGCGTCGGCGGCGCGTCGCCGATCCGCGCCGACTGCTTCGCCGTCGATCCGCAAGCGGCGACGAGCGAGGCGAAAGCGATCGCGGCGAGCAGACGCATCCCCGGCCGCCCCGCGCGCGCCAATCGCGCCAGGGCGCTCGCGCCAACGTCTCCCACGCCCTCTCCGGCGCCGACGCGGCTTCCCCTTCGATCGCCCGCGCCGGCGTCGCTCCGCCGCCGCGGCGCGTCTCCAAAGCCGACGCCGTTCGCGCCGCCGGCGCCGTAAGCGCAATCCTTCATCGCTCTCTCCTCCCTCTCCCGCGGGCTGCGAGCGGCGGCGGCGTCCCTCGACAGGCGCGCACCGGCTCGACATCGGGTTAAGTTTAGTCGCTCCTGGCCCTGGAGGCAGGCAAAAGTTTAACGCCCTGCGGCGGGCGATGGAGAAAGTATGGCCGATCCGACTCAAAAAGGCGGCGGCGCGGCGGCGCGCGAAGACGACGCGGCGGAGCCGAGCGCCCCGGCGCGCCCGCGCGCTCTGGCGCCGGGTCTGCACTTCATCGCCACGCCGATCGGCGCCGCGGACGACATCACGCTCCGGTCGCTTGCGGCGCTGCGCCAAGCGGACGCGCTCGCCTGCGAAGACACGCGGAGCTTTCGGCGCTTGCTCGATCTGCATGGCGTCTCGCTCGCGGGCCGCCCTCTGATCGCCTATCACGATCATAACGCCGAAAGCGCGCGCCCGAAGATCTTGGCGCGCCTCGCCGCTGGCGAGAGCGTCGTTTACGCCGCCGAGGCCGGAACGCCGCTGATCGCCGATCCCGGCTTTAAGCTCGCTGCGGCCGCGCGCGGCGCCGGCGCGGCCGTAAGCGCTTTGCCCGGGCCCTCCGCCGCGATCACCGCGCTGATCCTCTCGGGCATGCCGACCGACGCCTTCGCGTTCATCGGCTTCTTGCCAGCGAAACCCGCCGCGCGCCGGCGCGTCCTCGCGCGCTGGCGCGACGCGCCCGCGAGCCTCGTCCTCTTTGAAGCGCCGCATCGGCTGCCCGAGAGCCTCGCGGATATGGCTGAAGAATTCGGGGCGGATCGACCGGCGGCGCTGGCGCGGGAACTCACCAAACGCCATGAAGAGATCGCGCGGGGCGCTCTGAGCGCTCTGGCCGCCCGGTTCGCCGACGAGGGACCGCCAAAAGGCGAACTCGCGATCGTCATCGCGCCTCCTGCGCCGAAGGAGATCGACGAGCGCGAAATCGAGGCGCGCCTCGCACCGCTGCTCGCAACGGAAAGCGTGAAAGACGCCGTGAGAACGGTTGTAGAACGTCTAGGCGCGCCGCGGAAAATGGTGTACGCGGTGGCGCTGAAGATGACTCGGGATAAACATCCAAGCCCCGATCACTCGTGACGCGGGAAAGACGCGCCGCGGCGGCGAGCGGCGCCAATGGCGCGATCGAGGCTGATGGGACGACCGACCAAAGAGGATTGGCTGATGGGCGCAGCAGCGCGAACGCAAGACAGCACTCAGAGCCTTGGCCGCGCCGCGGCGCGGCGGCGCCAGGGACGACGCAGCGACGCATGGGGTCGCGCGGCCGAACGCGCGGCCGCCGAATGGTATGAACGCAAGGGCGCGCGCGTTTTGGCGGAACGGGCGCGCACGGCCGCAGGTGAGATCGATTTGGTGCTGAGATGGGGCGATGTGATCGTCTTCACTGAAGTGAAGGCGCGCCGCAGCCTCCATGAAGCGCTCGCTGTCGGCGCCGCGGCGGATTGGGAGCGTCGCGCGGCCTGCGCTGAGGCCTACGCAGCTGAAGCCGGGCTCGATGGCGATCTCCGCCTCGATTTTTGCGCAATGGACCGCGCAGGCAATGTCGAAGTTGTGGAGAACGCGTCGGTCGCTTTGCTCTAATCTCGTCTCAGCCGCGTATAAGCGGCGGGCGGGCGTCATGATCGGGCGCGGCATGATGGGGCGTAAAGAGGAGGGAACGCATCACGATGGCATTGCGCGTCGCGCTGCAGATGGACCCGATTGAACATGTCGATCCCGCCGCCGACAGCACCTTCCGGCTCGCTTGGGAGGCGCAAACGCGGGGACATGATCTAGTGTATTACGGGCCGGAGGCGCTGAGTTGGCGCGATGGCGCGCTCACCGCCACGGGCCGGTCCGTCCAGGTTTCGCAGGATCCGGGAAAGCCCGTCGCTCTCGGCGCGCCGCAGACGCTGTCGCTCTCAGCCTTCGATGTGATCTTGCTCCGGCAGGACCCGCCCTTTGACATGGCCTATGTGACGACGACCCATCTCTTGGAGACGGTTCATCCGGCGACGTTAGTGGTCAACGATCCGTTCTGGGTTCGCAATGCGCCCGAGAAACTACTTGTGAACAAGTTTCCGGAGCTTATCGCTCCGACTCTGATCACCCGCGATCTCGACGCGCTGCGCGCGTTTCGGGCCGAGCATGGCGCCGTCATCGTCAAACCGCTTTACGGCAATGGCGGCGCCGGCGTGTTTCACATTGCGCCAGAGGATCGCAATCTCAACGCGTTGTTTGAGCTATTCACGGCGATGGGGCGCGAGCCCTTCATCGCGCAGCGCTTCATCCCAGCGGTCAGCGCGGGCGACAAACGGATTATCCTCGTCGACGGCGAGCCGGTAGGCGCGATCAACCGCGTGCCGGCGGCTGGCGAAGCGCGATCCAATCTTCATGTCGGCGGGCGCGCGGAGCCTGTGGGGCTGACCGCGCGCGACCGAGAGATCTGCGAGGCCATCGGTCCGACCTTAAAGGAAAAGGGCCTCCTCTTCGTCGGCATCGATGTCATCGGAGATGTGCTGACCGAAATCAACGTCACCTCGCCCACGGGCCTGCAAGAGCTGGAGCGGTTTGACGGCGTCAATGCGGCGGGGCTGATTTGGGACGCGATCGAACGCCGCCGGGCTGAGACTAGGGCGTGACCGAGCCATGCGCTCAGGGCGACGCAGCGACCGGCCAGCTCAGATGAGGGCGCCTCTTTGGTGATCATGCGCGATCTCGGCGCCGGCTCGGCCGGATCGCGGCGGCGGCGGCGGGGTCAGCGAGAATGGAGAGACGCGCGACCGTCGCAGGCGCCGCCCGGTCGGTGGGGCGGTGCGGCGCACGCGTCCAAGTCGCTCGGACGATGACCGGCGGCGGCGCGCGGCGAGCGCAGCGATGAGGAGAAGAGCCTCATGGGATTTCGACTACGCCTTTTGAGCGCGGCGACCTCAGCGTTCGCGCGGAGCCGTCTCGGCGGCGCGCGCGAATTGGCGGATTTGCGGCGCGCCGCGCGGCGCATCGGGCGCTTCGTCGCCTCGCCGCGTGATGGCGGCTTTCACCGGCAGCGTCTCGGGCCGAGCGCGGTCGACCCGCAAGGCTGCGAGCAGGGCCTGAGTGACGGCGGATCCGCGAGCCTCGCATGGTTCGACGAGCAGAAGCTCGATTTCGGCGAAGCGCGCCCGGCCGAGCGCGCGGCGGGAGCGGTCGGCGTGATTCTGTTCGCCCATGGCGGCGGCTATGTCAGCGGCGCGCCGGAGACGCATCGCTCAATGATCGCGGCGCTGGCGCGGCATTCAGGTTTGCCGCTCGCCGCGCTCGACCATCGGCTGGCGCCCGAACATCCGTTTCCTGCGGCCTTTGACGACGCATGCGCCGCCTTCAGCGCGCTGCAGAGCGCCGGCGTGGCGCCGTCGCGGATCGCTCTTGCGGGCGATGGGGCCGGCGGCGGCCTGGCGCTCTCGCTCGGCGCGGCGCTGCAGCGAGAAGGCCGCCCGCCTGCGGCGATCGCCGCGTTCTCGCCCTGGACCGATCTCGCATTGACCAGCCGGAGCCTGCGCAAGAACGCCCGCCGAGACGCGCTCTTTTCGCTTGAGAGACGGCGCATGAGCGCCAAGGCGTATCTCGCCGGGGCCGATCCGACCGATCCAAGGGCCTCGCCGCTTTACGCTGCGTTTGAGGCTCCGCCGCCGCCGACGCTTCTGCAAATCGGCTCGGACGACGCGCTGAAGGATGATGGGCTGCGCATGGCGGAGCGGCTGCGGCGCGCCGGCGGCGATGTCCGGCTTGAGCTGTTCCAAGGCGCGCCGCACGGATTTCAGCTCTTTACGCCGTTCGTCGCTGAAGCGACGCAGGCCCTGCGCTCGGCCGCTCGGTTCCTGCGCGACGCGGTGGAGGCGGCGACGGCGCGGGCCGCGGCGCCGGTCTGAGGCATGACGGCGCGCGCCTACACGGTCGCCTTCATCGGGCTCGATGCGAAGCTGGTGGATGTGCAGTGCCAGCTCTCGCCAGGCTTGCCGGCGTTTGCGATCGTCGGGCTGCCGGACAAAGCCGTCGCCGAGTCGAAAGAGCGGGTGCGCGCCGCGCTCAATGCGATCGGGCTCGCTTTGCCGGCCAAACGCATCGCCATCAATCTCTCGCCCGCCGATCTTCCCAAAGAAGGCGGACATTATGATCTGCCGATCGCGCTGGCGCTCCTCGCGGCGATGGAGGCGATCCCGGCGGAGGAGGCGGCCGCGCGCGTCGCGATGGGGGAGCTCTCGCTCGACGGCGCGCTGGTCGGCGTCGCGGGCGCTCTTCCGGGCGCGGTGGCCGCCGCGAGCCAGGCGCGCGGCTTCGCCTGCGCCGCCGCGAACGGGGCGGAGGCGGCGCTTGTCGGGGCGGCGGAGATCTTAGCGGCGCCATCGCTGCTGGCTTTGATCAACCATTTGAACGGGCGCCAGAGCCTCTCGGCGCCGCATCCCGCCCCACCGGAAGACGACCCGGCGGCGCCGGATTTCAAAGATGTGCGCGGGCAAGAGACTGCGAAACGCGCGCTCGAAGTGGCGGCGGCCGGCGGCCATAATCTGCTGATGATCGGCCCGCCGGGCTCCGGCAAATCCATGCTGGCGGCGCGGCTGCCCGGCGTGCTGCCGCCGCTCTCGCCGGAGGAGGCGCTCGACGTCAGCATGATCCATTCGGTCGCCGGCCTCATCGAAGAGGGCAGGATCTCGCGCCGGCGCCCATTTCGCAGCCCGCATCACTCAGCGTCGCAGGCGGCGATGGTGGGCGGCGGTCGTTCCGCCAAGCCTGGCGAAGTCAGCCTTGCGCATCGCGGCGTCTTGTTTCTCGACGAATTGCCCGAGTTCTCGCGGCCTGTGCTCGAATCGCTGCGGCAACCGCTGGAGACGGGGGAGGCGATCGTCGCGCGGGTGAACGCCCATGCGCGCTATCCCGCCGCCGTGCAGTTGATCGCGGCGATGAACCCATGCCGCTGCGGGTATCTCGGCGATCCGGCGCAAGCTTGCTCACGCGCGCCGGGCTGCGGCGTCGATTATCAGAACCGGCTTTCGGGGCCGCTGCTGGACCGCATCGATCTTCAAGTCGAGACGCCGGCGGTGAGCATCGCTGATTTATCGGCGCCGCCTGCGGCGGAGGGCTCGGCGGAGATCGCCGCGCGGGTGGCCGCAGCCCGCGAGCGCCAAGCGGCGCGCTACGCATCGGCGGCGCCGTCAAGCGGCGTGCGCGTCAATGCGGAGGCCGATGGTCCTGTGTTGGACGCGGCGGCGGAGATGACGCCAGACGCGGCGGCGCTGCTTGGAACGATCGCCGAGGCGCTGCGGCTCACCGCGCGCGGCTATCGCCGCACCTTGCGCGTGGCGCGCACCATCGCCGATTTGGCCGACATAGCGCGCGTCGAGCGCGAGCATGTGGCCGAAGCGGCCTCCTACCGCCGGCCGGCGCTGACGCGCTGACGCGCTGACGCGAGCGCAGGGTCATCCGCGCGCCTTAACCCTGTTCCTTTGCCGCCTCTTAGCGCTTCAGGCCTAGCGTGATGATCTTAGAGGGCGAGGGGAGAGGCGATGCGCGAGGGGTTGTCGATCCTGGTGGTGGATGACGAGCCGGCCAACCGGCTGCTGTTTGAGACTGTCTTGAGCCAGGCGGGGCATTTGGTGACGACGGCGGATTGCGGCCGGGCGGCGGTCGACGCCGCCGCTCGCGCACCGTTCGATCTTGTGCTGATGGATCTCGGCCTGCCGGATTTCAATGGGTTCGAGGCGACGCGCCGGCTCCGCGCTCAAGCGCCCTCGGCGCTGGTCTTCGCGCTGACCGCCGACGACGATCCAAAACTCCGGCGCGAAGGCGCGCGCGCCGGCATGGGCGCTTACTTAACAAAACCGATCTCGCCCCAGGATTTGCTTGAGGCGGTGGGACGAGCCAAGGCGCGGAGCATTCAAGACGCATAGGGCATTGGCGCGGCGGCGCGCGGCGCTCCGAAGCGCGCGCCGATAGAGGATGGGCGGCCCCGATGCGTGCGCGCGGCGTGCGGGCCGCGATGCGGGCTCGTCGCGCTCCGCATCGCCCTACGCGCCGATGACGAGCGGTTCTGAAGCCCGGCGCAGGGCCGCGAGCGCCGAATAGATCGCCATTTGCGAGGTGCGCTGGTTCGCGCTCGGCTCGCTTTCAAGGCGCACGGTGAGCCGCCCAAACGCGCCTTCAACCTCATACTCCACGCAATTGCGGGCCAGGCGCGGGTCGGCGACGATTCGCGCCTGCGCCGCGTCGAGATCGCCCGCCGCCAATCCCAAGCCCACGGCGATGTTGGCGTTTTTCGGGAATTGCGCCCCAGCTTCACGGATGCTGAGCGCCGCGAGCTGTTTGGGTTCGGACAACGTCGCCGCCTCCGCTTCGGGCAGCAGCGCGGCCGGCGGCTTCGATTGCGTCAGGGCGACGCGGCTGAGCCCGCCCACCGCCGCGGCGCTGACCGCGTCGAGCCCAGCGAGCGCGCCCGACGGCGCCAGGATCTTCGCCCCGCCGCGGCGCGCCGCCGCGATCAAACGATTGCGGAAGCCTTCCTCCGCAAGCGCGGCGGTCGACATCACCACCAAAGTGGCGCCGCGCTCCAACACCCGCTCGCCGATGAGCCGCAAGCACTCGCCGCCGCCCGCTTCGAGCACGCAATCGAGGTCCGCGCCGAGAAAGCTCTCGAGATCGGTGTGCAGGCCGACGCCCTCCGGCGCCGGCGCGCGCGAGGCGCTGGCTGGACGGCGCAGCACGGCGCAGAGCCGCGCTTCGGGCGCTGCGCCGGCGGCCAGCGCCTCGCCCACCCCTTGACCGATCGCGCCCCAACCGACGACGCCGATCCGCAGCATGGTTTCGCTCCTTCGATCCGCCGCTCCACGCTCTGGCCTCACGCCGCCGGAACGAACCGTCTCCTCGATCGCATTACCTTCGCCTCAAGCCGCGTCGCCGAGCGCCAGCCCTCCGGCGCGCGCGATGAACGCCGCGATGGCGTCGACGCCTTCGCCAGCGCGAAGATTGGTGAACAAAAAGGGCCGCGCCTTGCGCTGCGCTTTGGCGTCTCGCTCCATCACCTTGAGCGAGGCGCCGACATGCGGCGCGAGATCGGTCTTGTTGATCACCAACAGATCGGACCGCGTGATCCCGGGCCCGCCCTTGCGCGGGATCTCCTCGCCGGCGGCGACGTCGATCACATAGATCGTTAGATCCGCGAGTTCAGGGCTGAAAGTCGCCGCCAGATTGTCGCCGCCCGATTCGATCAGCACCAGATCCAAATCAGCATGCCGCGCGGAGAGATCGTCGATAGCCGCGAGGTTCATGCTGGCGTCTTCGCGGATCGCCGTATGGGGGCAGCCGCCGGTCTCGACGCCGACGACGCGATCCGCCGGCAACGCCTGGGCGCGCAGCAGGAACTCGGCATCCTCGCGCGTGTAGATGTCGTTCGTCACCACGGCCATCGAGCAGCGCGCGCGAAGCGCTCGGCAGAGCGCGGCGGTCAGCGAGGTCTTGCCAGCGCCCACGGGCCCGCCGACGCCGACCCGAAGCGGGCCGTTTCGCCGCGCGCCGGGCCCAGGCGCGGCGGCGGTTTCGGAAGCTGGGCGCGCGTTCATGACTGAAACAACCTCACCTCTTGGGTCTCGTGGCGCATCCCGGCGATGTCGCCGATCAGCGTCGCGCCGCCCGCCGCCTCAAGCGGCGCTGCGGCGGCGGCGTCCGCCAGCGCGGCGATGCGCGGGCCGAGCGCCGACAATATCGTCTGCCCCTCGGTCTGTCCGGTCAATGAGAGACGCGCGGCGGCGGAAATGAGATTGGCTGCGACGCTCTGCAGAAACAGGCCTACCGTCAGCGCCGCCGGCGCGCCGAAGGCCGCCGCCCAGACGCCGAGGGCGACAGGATACGCCGGCGCAGGCCCGAGCGCCGCTTGGGCCGCCGCGGCGAAAGGCGCGCCGGCGATCGGCGCCGGCCACGGATGCGCCGCCGCGCTCACTTTGAGAAACGCGGCGCCAAGCGCTTGGGTTTCCGAAGCGCGCTCTTGGTTCGGCGCAAAGGCGGCGGCCAGCGCCGCGACCTCCGCCAAGGCCGCGGCGTCCGCGCCGCGCGCCGCGCGCCAGGCGCCGGCGAGAAACACCGCGTCGCTCCATCCCGCGCCATGGGCGAGCGTGGTTTCGATCCAGTCCCGCAACCCGGACCCGCCGCGCACCAAACGCTCCGCCGCCGCGGTTTCGAGCCCGGCGCTGAAGCTGTACGCGCCGAGCGGATAAGACGGCGACAGCCACGCCTGAAGCCGCAGCACCGTCTCAAGCGACGGCGGCGCGCCTACGCCCTCAGCGCCGCTCATCGAGGCCATGATGATCGACGCCATGATGATCGGGGCGATCGTGGTGTTGGTGAGGCGCGCCGCCCGCCGCGCCGTAGGCGCCGCCTTCGGGCGCGAAGGGCGCCTCATGGCGTGTGACCGCCGCGCCGAGACCTTCGGCCATGGCCTCGATCACATGATCGCTGCGAATGCGCAGCCGCAGCGGCGCGCCTTCTAGGATCTGGGTCGGCAAATGACGGTTGCCCAAATGCCAGGCCAGCCTCACGAGATGCGCCGGATCGCGCGCTTCAAGATCCGCCACCGGCTCCGCCGCCGCGCGCACGAGCAAGATGCGGCCATCCTCCAGCGTTAACCCATCGCCGTCGCAGAGCGCCGTCGCGCTCGGCAAATCGAGTAAAAACGAAAGGCCGCCATCGCCGGTCAGCGCGAGGCGCCGACGGAAGCGGCCTTCGTAATCCAACGTCACGCAATCGGCCGGCTCGCCCGACCAAGCGCCCGCCCGCGCCACGCTTATCGCCCGGATCATCCGCGCCGCCCCGTCGCCGACTACACTTCGGTTAGGGTATGCGCGTTCCGCGCGGCGACGCCAAGAGCGGCGGTGAGCAAGACCGCCGCTTCACGCAGGAGAGACGCCGCGAGGACAAGCGCGGCGCACCGCTCAGCGAAACGCGATCAGCCCTTGCGGCGCGTCGCCCTCGCGCAGCGTATCGTTGCGCATCGCCGTCCAATTCACGCCGGTGAACCGCTCTTTCAGACGCAAGACATCGCGCTCGAACCGGTCGGAGACGGCGAAGAGGCAGCCATCCATCAGCGCCGGACCCACGACATCGGGATCGGTTTGCGGCAGGCAGCGCCACTCGCCGAGATAATGTGTTTGCCCAGGCCCGACCCGGAACGGGATCGAAAACTCCGAGCCCGAGACCCATTCGCGATGCTCAGGCCCATCCGCGCCGCCGCCGAACCAGAACACATGCACATTCGTGATCCGATACGCGCCCGCCGGCAGCGAATGGGCGTAGACGTCGCCCTCGCCGAGATCGTCGGAGGCGAGCAGCGGGATCGGCACCTCCGCCAGGATCTCTTGCGGCTCGCGGAACTGATACCGTTCTTGCGTCTCGATGTTCTCAACTTGCAGCGTGATGGCGACATGCGGATCGGCTTTGACGCGCTGGAAAAACGACATCGTGTCGATCGGATCGCTCGCGATCGAGAGGGCGACGACGCCGTTCGCCTCCGCCAGCGCCGCGGACAGCTCCGCATCGCGATAAAGAGCGCTCTCTGCGACTGGACGGCCTTCATAGATCGCGCCGCACCCGCTAAGGAGCAGAACGCCGAACAGAACCGCTTTCATGCTTTGCATCGCATTCCCTTTCCTCACGCGCAGGCGCCCCGAGCCTCGCGTCGCTTCCACAAACGACGCCCGGCAACGGTTGCGCCATTGCTCTTAACCAAGCGTTAAGGTCTCAACGGCGGCGCCGTGGTCGCGCCGCGCGCCCTGAAGGCGATGCTGAAACAAGATACGCGCCAAACGCGAACGCAGCGCCGCGCGCGGCGCCGAAAAAGCGAGAAGGAGCCGATCCATGGCCGACGCGGCGACGGGCTCTGCGCCCCGCGAGAGCGAGGCGGCGCTGCGCGCATTGCTCGAGCGCATCATGGCGGAGGCGAAGCCCGCGGCGGCCGACGGCGCCGTCGCCAGCTATATTCCCGCTTTGGCGCGGGTGCCGGCGGAGCGTTTCGGCGTCGCGATCAGCTTCGCCGACGGGCTCGAGATCGCGCTGGGCGACGCGGATGAGCCGTTCTCGATCCAAAGCTGCTCGAAGATCTTCACGCTCGCCTTCGCGCTGGAGCGCATCGGCGCGCCGCTTTGGCGGCGGGTCGGGCGCGAACCATCCGGCATGAGCTTCAACTCGCTGATCTTGCTGGAGCGTGAAGGCGGCGTGCCGCGCAACCCGCTGATCAACGCCGGCGCGATCGTCACGACCGACGCGCTTCTCGCGCTTGAAGGCGACTGGGCCGATCAGGCGCTGGGCCGCATGCGCCGGCTTGGCGGCGCGGAGAGCATCGTCGTCGACGAGGAGGTCTACGCCTCCGAGGAGACGCATGGAGATTTGAACCGCGCGATCGCTTGGTTCCTCAAAGCCAAAGGCAATCTCCTTCGCCCGCCGGATGCGGCGTTGCGCGCCTATTTCCGCGCCTGCGCCACAGCGATGAGCTGCCGCCAGCTCGCTCGCGCCGCGCGCTTTTTGATCGGAGCGCCTCTCAGCGCAGAGACCGGCGCGGCGGCGGATCCTGTGTGCGGGGCCGAGCATAGCCGTCGCATTCGCGCCGTGATGCGCACCTGCGGGCTCTACGACGCGGCGGGCGATTTCGCCTATCGCGTCGGACTGCCGGCCAAAAGCGGCGTCGGCGGCGGGCTGATCGCGGTCAGCCCAGGCCGCTACAGCGTCTGCGTCTGGTCTCCGGCGCTCGACGCCAAGGGCAATTCGGCCGCCGGCCAACGCGCGCTCGAGCTGCTGGTCGACGCGCTGGAGCCCAGCGACCGACACGTCTAAAGCACATAGAAACAAAGAACTTCGGCGCGCCGCCGCGCCGAGCAGGGAGGATGGACATGTACAAGATCTACCAAACCCGCATCGCGCCGAACGCGCGGCGCCTGCGCATTTTCTTAGCGGAGAAAGGCGTCTCGGATGTTGAGTACATCACCGTCAACATCCTGAAGGGCGACAATCTCAGCGAAGAGTTCCGCGCGAAAAATCCGTTCGGCCGCATTCCCGTTCTAGAGTTCGAGGACGGCTCGACCCTCTCCGAATCGGTCGCGATCTCGCGGTATTTCGAGGAGATCCAGCCCGAACCGCCGCTGTTCGGCGTCGGCGCGCGGGAGCGGGCTGAGATCGAGATGTGGAACCGGCGCGTCGAGCTCGGCTTCATGATGCCGAGCGCGATCGGCTTTCGAAACATCTCCGGCACCTTCAAGGATCGCGAGTATTGCGACCCGGTTTATGGAAAAGAGATCGGCAAAGCCGGTTTGAAAGGTCTGAAACTTCTGGACCAACGGCTTGAAGACGCGCCGTTCATCGCAGGCGAGCGCTACAGCATCGCCGACGCGACGCTGACCGCGGGGTTCGATTTCCTCTTAGCGACTGAGACGGTCATCCCAGCGGACATCCTTGAAACCTCGCCAGGCCTCAAACGCTGGCATGAAACCATGAAGACGCGCCCGAGCTACGCCGCGTAAGAGAGCGCAGGATCATCGCTTCGCCGCCAAGGCGAGGACCCGTCCGCGCCGGCGACGCGATGCCGGCGACGCGATGATTGACGCAAGCGTGAACGCATGCCCTGTTCTTGGGATCAGGTGGGGATCCCGAGAGATGACGCGATATTCGGCGCTCGCCGTGATGCGGCACGCGCTTTCCGGAAATAAGCACTGGCCTCGGGCCTGGCGCGATCCGGCGCCGAAGCCGCGCTACGACGTGGTGATCGTCGGCGGCGGCGGCCATGGCCTCGCGACGGCGTACTACCTCGCCAAGGAGCACGGCGTGCGGAACGTCGCCGTCGTTGAGAAAGGCTGGCTCGGCGGCGGCAACACGGGCCGCAACACCACGATCTTCCGCTCAAATTACATGATCCCGGGCAACACGCTTTTTTATGAGCGGTCGATGAAGCTTTGGGAGAGCCTCTCGCAAGAGCTGAATTTCAACGCCATGGTCTCGCAGCGCGGGCAGTATAATCTCGCGCACTCGCCAGGACAGCTCGACGCGCAGCGGCGGCGCGGAAATGTGATGCGCGCCAATGGGATCGACGCCGCTCTGGTCGATCGCGAGACGCTGCGCCGACGCCTGCCGATGCTCGATTACTCGGCGAATGCGCGCTTCCCGATCCATGGCGCGCTCTATCAGCGGCGCGCCGGCACCGCACGGCATGACGCGGTCGCTTGGGGCTATGCGCGCGCCGCCGACGCGCTGGGCGTCGACATCATTCAGCAATGCGAGGTGACCGGCTTCCTGCGCGAGGGCGCGGGCGGTGCCGGCGCGACGATCACAGGCGTCGCGACGACGCGCGGGCCGATCAAGGCGGGCAAGGTCGGCCTGGCCGTCGCCGGGCATAGCGGTCATCTCGCGGCGAAGGCGGGCCTGCGTCTCCCGATCGAAAGCCATTGTCTGCAGGCCTTCGTCAGCGAGCCGCTCAAACCGATGCTCGACGTCGTCATCGGCATGGGCGCGCCGCATTTCTACATCAGCCAGTCCGACAAAGGCGGCATGGTCTTCGGCGGCGATCTCGACGGCTTCAACTCCTACGCCCAAGCGGGCGGGTTGCCGCGGATCGAAGATGTGATGAGCGCCGCCAAGGCTCTGATGCCCTCGATCAGCCGCGTGAAGCTGCTCCGCCACTGGTCTGGCGTGATGGACATGACCATGGACGGCTCGCCGATCATCTCGAAAACGCCGATCGACGGGCTCTATCTGAATGGCGGCTGGTGTTATGGCGGCTTCAAAGCCACGCCGGCCTCAGGCTGGTGTTTCGCCTGGACGCTGGCCAAGGACGAACCGCATCGAGACAACGCCCGCTTCACGCTCGATCGCTTCGATCGCGGCGCGCATCTCGATGAAAAGGGCATGGGGCCCGCGCCGTATCTGCATTGACGATTGAAAGATCGGACCGCGGCGATGCGGCGCCGGTGATGAGGATGGCGAATGCTGCGACTGGAATGTCCGATTTGCGGCCTGCGCGATGAGAGCGAATTCAGCTATGGCGGCGATGCGTCGGTGACGCGCCCCGCTGATGGCGAGCGCGCGATGCGGCCCTGGCTCGACTATGTTTTCTGCCGCGACAACCCGCGTGGTCGGCATCTCGAATACTGGCAGCATCAGCATGGGTGTCGGCAGTGGCTGGTGGTCGAGCGGAACACGCTGACGCACGAGATCACCTCGGTTCGCCTCGCCCGCGACGTTGCGCGAGAGGCGGCGGCCGCGAAAGCTGGCGCGCCCGCGTCCAAAACCACTGAGACGATCGATCCGGAGCCGGCTCCCGCGGTGGAGGCCTCGACGGAGGCGCCGCCGAGGAAGCCGCGCAAACGCGCCGCGACCGGCGCGCGCAAACGACGGAAGACCACGCCGGCGCCGGAGACCTCTTCATGAGTGGGCGGCGCCTCGAGAGCGGCGGCCGCATTGATCGCGCCAAGCCGGTCACGCTGCGCTTTGACGGGCGCCCGATCTCGGCGTTTCGAGGGGACACGCTCGCCTCCGCGCTGCTGGCGCAGGACGAACGTTTGGTGGCGCGCAGCTTCAAACTTCACCGCCCGCGCGGCGTCTTCAGCGCCGGCGCAGAGGAACCCAATGCGCTCGTTCATCTGCGCGCCGGCGGGCGCCATGAGCCGAATGCGCGGATGACGCAGATCGAGGCCTATGAAGGGCTGCTCGCAAGCAGCCAAAACGCCTGGCCGAGCCTTCGCGCGGATTTCGGCGCCGTCGCCGGGCTGGCCTCGCCCGCGCTTGGCGCAGGCTTCTATTACAAGACCTTCATGGGCCCGCTGCGGAGCACGCGCTTCTGGATGCTGTGCGAGGCCGCCATCCGCCGCGCCGCCGGCATGGGCCGCCCGCCGCGCGATCCCGATCCTGACGCGTATGAAAAGGTGAACGGCTTCACGGACCTCTTGGTGGTCGGCGGCGGGCCATCGGGCCTCGCCGCGGCGCTGGCGGCGGCGCGCGCGGGCGCGGAGGTGACGCTGGTCGAGCAGGATTTCGCGCTTGGCGGATCGCTTCTATCCGAGCCGATCGGCGGCGCGCATGACGCCCTTCTCATCCCGATGCGCGCGGAGCTCGAAGCGGCGCCGAATGTGCGCATCTTGACCCGCACCACTGCTTTTGGCGCGTATGAAAGCGGCGTGTTCGGCTTGATCGAACGGCTCTCCGATCACCACACCGCGCCGCCGCCCGGCCAACCGCGCCAACGCTATTGGGTGATGCGCGCGCGCCAAGCGGTGCTCGCCGCCGGCGCGATCGAGCGCCCGATCGGCTTCGCCGGCAATGATCGCCCCGGCGTCATGCTCGCCGGCGCCATGCGCGCTTACCTCCATCGCTTCGCCGTGCAGGTGGGCGCGAAGATCGTGCTCAGCGGCGCGTCGGACGATCTTTACGAGGTCGCTGCGGATCTCGCCGCATCCGGCGCCGAGGTGACGCTCTGCGATGCGCGGGCGGAGGCGCCGCAGACTCTGATCGACGCGATGCGCGAGGCCGGGGTCTCGCATCGGCTCGGCTGGGCGGTTGCGAAGAGCCAAGGCGCGCGCGAAATCGAGGGCGCGACCCTCGTCGCGGTCGACGCCGAAGGGCGCGCGCTCGGGCCGATGGAGACGGTGCGCTGCGATGCGATCGGCGTCTCGGGCGGATGGACGCCGGCGGTGCATCTTTGGAGCCAGCGCTTCGGCAAGCCGATCTATGATCAGGCGCGCGACGCCTTCCTGCCAAGACCGGTCGGGCGGGACCAGGGGATACGCGCCGCCGGCCGCATGGCGGGCGCGGAGACGCTGGCGGCGCGGCTGAAGAGCGGCGCGGGGGCCAGCGCGGCGGCGGTGACCGCGCTCGGCCTTCAGCCGGCGGACATCGAGGATGTGGTCGACAGCTCGCCGACGCCGCGCTTTTGCGAAACCGGCGCGCCAGGGCGGCTGCGCTGGGTGGTGCGAACGGACGGCGCGCCGTTCGGCAAGAGCTTCGTCGATCTGCAGCATGACGTGACGCTGAGCGACGTCGATCAGGCTTACCGCGAAGGCTATGTCTCGGTCGAGCATTTGAAGCGCTACACGACGACGGGCATGGCCGCCGATCAGGGCAAGACGGCGAACATGCTCGCGCTCGCCCGGATGGCCTGGTTGCGCGGCGCGACGATCCCAGAGGCGGGAACCACCACCTTCCGCCCGCCTTACACCGGCGTCGCCATCGGCGCTTTGGCGGGCCGCGAGGTCGGCCGCCGCCTGCGCCCGGTGCGCCGCACGCCGCTCCATGATCTGCATGAACGCGAAGGCGCCGAGATGACGGAAGTCGGCGCCTGGATGCGGCCCTGGTGGTACCGCGCCAGCGGCGCTGATCTCGTCGAGGCGTATGTCGCGGAAGCGGCGCATGTCCGCGACTATGTCGGCATGGTCGACGTCTCCACATTGGGCAAAATCGCCGTCCAAGGCCCAGACGCCGCGGAGTTCCTCAACCGCGTCTACGTCAATGGCTGGAAGAGCCTCGCGGTCGGGCGGCTGCGCTATGGCGTGATGCTGCGCGAGGACGGCTTCGTGATGGATGACGGCGCCACCGCGCGCCTCGCCGAGCATGAGTATTTCATGAGCACCACCACCGCGCAGGCGGCGAAGGTGCTCAGCATGGCCGAACATCTGCTGCAAACCGCTTGGGCGGATCTCAAAACGCATGTCACCAGCGTCACGGATGAATGGGCGGCGATCGCGGTCGCCGGACCGAACGCGCGCGCTCTGCTTTCCTCAGTCTGCCGGGGCGCGGATCTCAGCCGGGACGCGCTGCCGAACAATCATTGGACCGAGGCGACGCTGAGCGGCGCGCCGATCCGCCTTCACCGCATGAGTTACTCGGGCGAGCTCGCCTATGAAATCTATGTGCGAAGCGGCTATGCGCAGGCCGTATGGAGCGCTTTGCGCGCGGCCGGCGCGCCGTTTCAACTCAAAGCCTATGGGACGGAGGCGATGGGCGCGCTCCGCATCGAGAAAGGCCATATCGCCGGCGCGGAGATCGACGGGCGCACCACCTTGCGCGATCTCGGGCTCGAGCGGATGGCCTCGCGCAGGAAGCCTTTCGTCGGCGGCGTTTTGAAGAACCGCGACGCCCTGTTCGATCCGGAGCGCCCACGCCTTGTGGGCCTGCGCATCCGCGGGGAGGCCGGCGCGCAATCGGGCTCGTTGGTCTTTCCGAAGAAAGGCGCGCTGGAAGGGCATGGCGACGGCTGGGTGTCCTCGGTCGCCTATTCGAAGACTCTGGGCGGGCATATCGCCCTGGCGCTGGTCGCCCGCGGGCCGGATCGGATGGGAGAGGAGGTGCGCGTCGTGAACTTCGTCGGCGAGCAGGAGCTGAGCGCGGAGATCGTCAGCCCTCACTTCTATGATCCGGACGGGACGCGGCAGAACGGATGACGGAGCCCATCGACACCGCGCGGAACGGCGTCTTGCAGATCGCCTCGCCTTTAGCGCTGACGACCGCGCCGTCCGACGCGCCAAGCGCCGCGGGCGCGGCGGCGCTGCGAATATCCGAGGCGCGACCGAGCGCGCTGTGGCAGCTCGCCGGGTGGGAGGATTTCGAGGCGGCGGCGCATCCTCCGCTCGCCGCCCTGGGCTTCACGGATTCGGGCGATTATCGCCGCGCGCGCCAGAGCGGCGCCATTGGATTGTTTCGTCTCGCGCCCGATCGGCTGTGGCTAACCGCCGATGGCCCGCAAGCGGACGCCGCGATCGAGGAGGCGTGCGCCGGCGCCGCCGGGCCCGCGCTCGCCGTCTTAAATCTGTCACATTCACGCACGCGGATCGCTGTTGAGGGCGATGACGCCGAAGCGCTTCTAGCGCGGTTGGCGCCCATCGACTTCAGCCCCGGCGCCTTCCCGATCGAGGGCTTCGCGCAA
The DNA here is from genome assembly GCA_038530925.1 of Pseudomonadota bacterium. GTDB lineage: Bacteria > Pseudomonadota > Alphaproteobacteria > Rhodobacterales > Rhodobacteraceae > JALEGB01. The sequence continues at coordinate 597 of JBCBCG010000024.1, read as the reverse complement.
ACCGGCGCTCACCATATCAGCGTCCTGATCCACCGCCCCCAGGAGGCGCGGTTCGAGATCCTGACGCCGGTGACCTGGGCGCGCAGTTTGTGGGAGGCGATTTGCGCGGCGGCCACGCCGTTCGGCTATGAAACCAGGCGCGAGCCCGCCGTGAAGGATATGCCTGTCTAGAACGCCTTGATTTTCGATCAGGCGCGATCGAAGCTCGAAAGACATAAGATTTTCAATGGTTTCGACAGCGCACCTTCGGGCGCGCGGTCGGATCGCCACAACTCGACATGGGAGACCTCAATGAAAAAACTCCTCGCCAGCACAGCCGCCGCAGCGGTCGCGTTCACCGCGGTCCCGGCCTTCGCCGAATGCGCGAACGAGGCCTGGAACCGCGTGATGGAGCGCGGCGAAATCGTGGTAGGCGTTAAGGCCGACTATAAGCCGTGGGGCTTCCGCGACGAATCCGGCGCGCTTGTCGGGATGGAGATCGATCTCGCGCAAGACGTCGCCGACACGCTCGGCGTTGATCTGAAGCTTGAAGCGGTTCAATCCTCGAACCGGATGCAGTTCCTGGAAGGCGGCAAAATCGATCTGATGATCGCCACG
>JBCBCG010000023.1:0-29376 GCA_038530925.1 Pseudomonadota bacterium | reverse complement strand
CCAACAGCTTGAATGCCTCCGCTTCGGCGTCGACGCGCTGGGCGAGGAAGAGGGCGGCGGCGTGGCCTTCAGCGCGCCGACCAGGCTCTCATGAAGCGTGTCGACCCGCGCGAGCGTGCCGTCGAGATCCACCGCCAGGGCTCGCTTCGCCTCCATCAGCGCCGCTCCGCCTTCCTGTTCATCATCCCCTGGGCGCCGATCGCGCCGAGGGCGATAGCGAAGGACGCGAGCATTGGCGCGAAAACGAGGCGCTGGCGTCGCGGATCGCGCCCAATGGGTTGCGGCGCGTTAAGGAAGATGGCGGCGCTGAGGCGGCCGCCGCGCCGCGCCGCGACGCGCTTGCGAGCGCGCCGCGGCTAAACGAATTCGACGTCGCGCTCATCAGCATCCGCGCCGCGCGCGTCGCCGGAGGCCGACGCCGGCGCAAGCGGCGCCGTGATGCGGCCGAAGCGCGCTTGCGCCTCAGCGTGCGCGCGGTGTTGATCCGCGCTCACATAGCGCTCCGTCAGCGCCGTGATCATGGTGCTGAAGGCCACGCCGCCGCCCTCTTCCTCGCCCAGCGCGTCGACGCCGAAGCGGAGGCATTCAAGCTGTTGGCGGACTTTGTCTTGATGCTGGATGCGGCTGACCAAGCTGTGGCCGAGCTGCGCGAGCTCTTCGTAATCCTCATCCGGCAGTCCGAAAGATCTGAGGAAGGTCAGCCGCTCCTGCAGCGCGGCGACCTCTTGGGCGATTTCCAGCGCTGCGGTTTGCGTCGTCGTCTCCACGGCCGCCAGCTGGGCGCTTAGGATGGCGCAGTAGGCGGCTTGGCTGTCGGCCGGAGTCTGCGGCGCCGGAGCGGCGGCCGCGCCGGCGACGCTCTGCGGCGCGCTGTCGTCAGAACGCCGCGCCGCCGCGTCCGGAGCGCCTTCCAGCGCCGCCGCGGCGCCGCAGGCCGCCGCCGCCGCCGCCGCGCCGCTGAGCGCGGCGATGAGGATCGCGCCGCCCGAGACCACCGCCGCGATCAGCGCCGCGCCAGCGCCGGCCGCGCCGGCGATCGCCGCATCGCGCCGCCGCGCCTGCATCCATCTCGATATCGTGCTCAGGTCGATCATCGCGAAGCCCGCCGTCTGATCCGGTCTGTCTTGGAGCGCGCGCCTCAGCTTCCCGGGATCAGCTTCTTCAGCGCGCCGATCAAGTTCTCAGGCTTCACCGGCTTCGTCAGCCAGCCGGTCGCGCCGGCGGATTTCGCAGCGTCGCGCTTTGATTGCTTCGATTCCGTCGTCAGAACCAGGATCGGCGTGAAGCGGAAGCTCGGCAGCTTGCGCGCCGCCGCGATCAGCTCGGCGCCGTTCATGCCAGGCATGTTGTAATCCGTGATGATCAGATCGACCGCGCCGCCGCCTTGCAGCTTGCTCAGCGCCGCTTCGCCGGAGGACGCTTCTTCGACCTTATAGCCGGCGCCGCGCACGATTTGGCCCATGCTCGTCAGAATAGTCGAGCTGTCGTCAACAAGAAGAACGGTCGCCATGGCGGAGCTCCTATTGGAGGTTTGAGCGGATCTCGAAGCGAGACTAGCCTCTTGAGCTTTCTATTCGGTGCATGTTGGCGAATAGGGAACGCCCTGCGGAGCGGAAGATCGCGCGCCTTTTAGGGACTCAAGCGATGACGCACGCCATTCTGCCTGGCGCCGCCGTCGCCTCCTCTTGCGCCGCCGCCTCCTCCTCTGGCGCGGCCGCCTCCTCGGCGTCCAGCTCCTCCGCAGGCGCATCCTCTCCCGCCGGCGCTCCGGCGCGCGCGTCCTCCTCGGCGGCCGCGGCGATCGTCGCGCCCTGCGCCGTGAGGAGCGGCTCGAACCATGCGCGGACCGCCGGATCCTCCGGCAGGGCCGCGATCGGCCGCGCTTTGGCGAGCAAGACCTGCATCACCGCCGTGTGTGGATGGGTCAGACCTGCAGCGTCGATCCGGCGCGCCTCATCCTCCTCGAGCCAGGCGAGCAGCGGTTCGGCGTCTTGCACGGCGCAGACGCCGAGAAGGCGGGCGGCGGTGTCGTCAAATTCGATCGGCATCAGAGGATCTCTCGCAAATTCAGCGTCAAAACGATCGCGCCATCGCCCAGCAGAGCGGAGCCTGAGAACAGCTTCGCGCCGTTGAGCGCCTCGTCCAAAGGCTCGACGATCACATCGGTTTCCGAGCGGACGCGGTCGACCACGAGACCGACTTCGCCGCCGTCGGAACGGACGACCAGCACCGAAAGCTCGTCATTCGGGCCGCGCTCAAGCTGCTGCAAGCCGAAGCGATCGCGCAGGCGCATCAGCGGCACGAGCCGGCCGCGCAGCACCACTTGCTCATGGCGCTCCAACCGGCGCACGGCGCTAACCGGCAGGCGCACCGTCTCGATGATGTGCTCGATCGGCACGCCGTAGATGGCCTCGCCCACATCGCAGAGCATCACTTGGCTCACCGCCATGGAGAGCGGCAGCGAGATGGTCACGCAGGAGCCCTCGCCGGGCGCCGTGCGCACCCGAACCGTGCCGCCGGTGCGTTTGACCATGGTGTGGACCACATCCATGCCCACGCCGCGGCCGGAGAGATCGGAGATCTTGTCCGCGGTGGAGAAGCCTGGATGCAGAATGAGATGCGCGGCGTCTTCGTCGCTCATGCTTTCGGCTTGCGCGGCGGTGATCAGGCCCATATCGGCGGCCTTGCGGCGCACTTTGGCGACATCGACGCCGCGCCCATCGTCGCGCACCTCGACCACCACCTGATCCTCGACTTGCCGGGCGGCGAGGGTGATCACCCCTTGTTCGGGCTTGCCCGCCTCGATCCGCTCCGCCGGCGCTTCGAGGCCATGGTCGCAGGCGTTGCGCACGAGGTGGACCAGCGGCTCGGCGAGCTCTTCGACGATGGTCTTATCGGCCTTCGTGTCTTCGCCTTCCAGCTGCAGATGGATTTTCTTGTCGAGCTTGCGCGAAACGTCGCGCACCAGGCGATGATAGCGCTGGAAGACTTGCGAAACCGGCACCATGCGGATCTGCATCACCGCGTTCTGGATCTCGTCGACGATCCGGTTCACAGCGTCGTATTGGGATTTGAGATCGCGCGCGAGCTTGCGCGCGCCGTCCATCTCCTCGGCGCGCTTCACCAGGAAGGGCAGCGCGTTTTTTGCGACGACCAGTTCGCCGACGCGCTTCATCAAGAGATCGACTTGCTCTTGATCGACCTTGATCGAAATCTGCTTGCGCGCCGGCTCCGCTCCGCCGCTGGGCGCGGCCGCGCCGGCGGGCGTTTCGGCGGGCGCCGGTGCGGCGCGGTCTTCGCCGCCGGCGCTCGGCTGCGGGCCGGGCGGCGCGGCTGGCTGCGCCAGCGCCTCAAGCGCCGCGTCGATCAAAGCTTCGAAACTCACGGCGAGGCCCGTCTCAAGCGCCGCCTCTTGCGCGGCGTCGATCCGCGCGGCCTGGGCGCCGAGCCCGCAGCGGCGGAACACCCGCTCCAGCACCGTTACGCAAGAGGCGACCCGCCCCTCCCATAGATCCGCGGCGCTCGGCGCGCCGATCGCCTCGCGCTGCAGGGCGAGCAGCGTCTTCGCCGCCTCAAGCGGCGCTTCCCGGTTCAAACCGTCCGGCGCAGCCGCGGCGTCGCCCGGTTGCGCTGCGCCGGAGGCGGCCTCGCAATCGAGCCGCGTCATGCGCACGAAGCTCTCGACATAGAGAAAATGGTCGTCCAGCGCCTCTCGCGTCGCGCGCGCGACGAGGCGGAAGTCGAGATTGCAGGCGAAGGGATCGAACGCTTCGGCGCCCTCCCACGGGCCCCTCGGCCGCAAATCGAGCCAGCGCCGGCCCGGCGCTTCGAGCGCGGTCAGCAGCGGATCTTCGCCGCCGAAGAAGCACTGCTCCTCGGGCGTGTATTCGATCGCCCAAAGCGGCGCCTCATCACCGGTCGCGGCGTCGGCGTCGCCCGCCCGGACCGCCTCTGGGATCTCGCCGATCCAGTCGAGCGCCGCATCCTCCGCGTCGCCCTCCTCGCTTGAGCCGGCGGCGTCCGCATCGCCATCCTCCGGCATTTGCGCGCGCAACGCATCGGCCAGCGCCGCGCCATCGGCGCTGGCCGCATCGCCGAGCCCGCCGGATTGCTCCATCTCATCGAGCCAGAGCGAGACCTGATCGAGCGCGCGGAACAAGAGATCGACCATCGCCGGCGTCAGCGCGATCTCGCCCTCGCGCAGCGCGTCCAAGAGATCCTCGCCGGCATGCACCACGCGGATCAGCGCCGGCGCGTCGAAGAGGCCCGCGCCGCCCTTGATGGTGTGCATGGAGCGGAAGAGATCATTGAGCGCCGTCGGATCCGCCGGCGAGGCTTCCAGCGCCAGCAGGCTTTGGCTCGCCTGTTCGACCAGATCGCGGGATTCCGAGACGAATTCTTGAAGCAGCTCAGTCATTCGCCCGGCCCTCCAGCAGCAGCGTCATCAGATCGGCGAAAGCGTCCGGCTGGATCGGCTTGACGCAGTAAAGATTGGCGCCGGCGGCGAAGGCCTGTTCGCGGTCGCAATCCTTCGCCTCGGTGCTGATCATCACCGCGGGCACGGCGCTCAGCTGCGGCGTGCGGCGCGCTTCTTCGAGGAAGCGATAGCCGTTCATCTCCGGCATGTTCACATCCACAAGGAACAAATCGAAGCTGAGCCGCAGCGCGGTCTCCAGCGCTTCGAGCCCATTGGCGGCTTCATGCGCCTCAAAGCCTGCGGCCTCGATCAGCCCGCGATGATAGAGCCGGATGGTGGCGGCGTCGTCGACGATCAGAACGCGCGGCGCGCCGCTCTTCGACGTCTCGACGATGTCTTCGGTGGAAGAGGAGTTCATGGCGCGATCCTCACGACAGCGGCTTTTGATAGACGATGCAGTCCTGAAACTTGCGCACCTTGAAGAGCGACGACATGCGGCTCATGGATTCGGAATGACCGAGCAAGATAAAGCCTCCTGGCTTTAGTATTTCGAAGAAGCTTTCAGCAGCTTGGCGGCGGGACGTATCATCGAAGTAAATGAGAAGGTTCCGGCAAAAGATGACGTCGATCGGCGCGACTTTTCTCACGATTTCCGGATCTTGAAGATTTAAGTGGCTACGCTCGACGCAATCACGGACATCTTCTGAAATCTCGTATTCATGCTCCGACACCTTCTTGAAATGGCGGCGCAGCTGATCCTTCGGCACATATTGAACCGAGCGCGCTGAGTAGCGGCCGGCTTCCGCGGCGGCGAGCGCGCGGGTGTCGATGTCTGAGGCGAGCAGCTGCACGTCGACGCGGTCGATCGGCGGCCAGCTCTCCAGCAGCATCAGCGCGATCGAGTAAGGCTCTTCGCCCGTCGCGCAGGGCATCGACCAGATCCGCAGAGGGCCCGCGCCGTTCGAGCGCGAGACGATCTCGTCGAGGATCGGCCCGACCAGCGCTTTCAGCTGATACTCTTCGCGGAAGAAATAGGTCTCGTTGACCGTCATCGCGTTGGTGAGCTGCTGAAACTCCGTCTGCGCGGCCTCGAAACGCATCTTCGTGAAATAGGCGCGAAAGCCGTCGCAGCCTGTCTCCAAAATGCGGCGCGCGAGGCGCTTCAACACGAAATACTTCCGCTTCTCATCGAAGCGAATGCCAGTCTTGCGATAGAAAAAATCGCTGAACTTCAGATAATCGGCGTCTGTGATCGACGCTTCGATCTGGGCCTGCGCTGCGCCGTCGATCTCCATCATGTTGATCCTTCGATCGATGCGAGCGCCTGTCCGGCGGCGAAGGCGATGAAGGGCTGATCGGCGAAGCGATCGCGCGCGGCGATGATCAACGGCGCGTGTTCGGGCCCGCCGATTTCAGCCAAGCGGTCGAGCGCCGCGCCGACGACGTTGACTTCGCTCTCGCGCTCGAGCGTTTCGGCGAGCCATTGGCCGGCCTCGGGATGCGCGAGATCCTGCAGCACATCGATCGCCATCAGGCGGACATCGGCGTCCTCATCGGTCAAGAGCGCGGTCATCGCCGGGCCGACCGCCTCGGGCATGCGCTGCAGCGCTTGCACCGCGCCGCCGCGCAGATCGGCGTCGTCCAAGCGCAAGAGCGGCGTCAGCGCCTCGACCGCCGGCGCGCCGCCGATCGCGCGGAGCGCTTCGAAAAGATAGACGCGGACCGAGGGCGCGCTCTCCTCCAGAAGCCGCGCGGCGAGCGCCGGCGCCGCTTCAGGGTCTTGCGCCAAAGCGCGCGCGGCGCGGCGGCGCACGCCCGCGTCGTCATCGCCGAGAGCCGTCTCGAGCTCTTGCCGCGTCGCGGTCTCCTCAAGCGCCGCCGGAGCGGCCGCGGCCGCCTCGTCGCTGCTTTGCGCGGATTTCGTCTTCAGCGGCATCTCTCGGCTCCTTTTAGGAAGAAGGGACGGCTGCGCGCCGCGCGCCGCGCAGCCCCGTCCAAAGGTTCAGCGTCTCGCCGATCTCTGAGGAAGGCAGCACGATCTCCGCGCCGCCGCGGCGAATGAGCTCCTTCGGCATGCCGAAGATCACGGCGCTCTCTTCTGACTCGGCGATGGTGCGCCCGCCCTTCTGGCGCAGCGCCGTCATCGCCGCCGCGCCGTCGTCGCCCATGCCGGTGAGCTGCACCGCGAGCAGACGATCGGGCCGCATGCACTCCATCGCGCTCTCGACCATGCGGTCGACGCTGGGATGCCAGGTGCGGCTCGGATCCAGCGGCGTCGGCACCGCCATCAGCTTGGCGCCGCGCTTGGAGACGAGGATGTCCGCATCCGCGCCGGCCACCACCGCGGCGCCGGGCTTCAGCAGCGTCGCGCCGTTCGCCGCGCTCACCTCAAGGTCCAAGCGGCTGTTCAGGCGGTCGGCCAAGACTTGAGCGAAGCGCGAGGGCATGTGCTGCGCGATCAAGATCGGCGCGGCGAGATCCGCGGAGACCGCGCTCAGCACTTCCTCGATGGTGCCGGGCCCGCCGGTGGAGACGCCGATCAGCACCAGATCGATCGGCTGCTTCGCGCCGGGCGTCGCAAGGCGCGGGCGCCGCGCCGCCGCGCCTGCGGACCCAGCCCCCGGCCGCGCGCCGGCGCGCTTGGCCGACGGCGCGCCGGCTCTTCCGCCGGACCGCGTTTTTCCCTGCCGCGTTTTGGCGCCGGCGGCGGCGCGCACTTTGGCGGTGATTTCCGGAAAGCGCGTCTTGATGTCGTGAGAAACCGTGCCGCTCGGTTTCTCAATGTAATCGACGGCGCCGAGTTCGAGCGCCTCCAAAGTGGCGAGCGCGCCTTCGCCGGTCAGCGACGAGATCATCACTACAGGGCGCGGCATGTCGGTCATGATGTGCGCCAGACAGGTCAGGCCGTCCATCTCCGGCATGTTGATGTCGAGCGTGATCACATCGGGATTGAAGCTCTCGAGCTTGGCGAGCGCGTCCGCGCCGGAGCGCGCGGTCTCGATCACGCAATCTTGGTCTTCAAAGCACTGCTTCAACCAGCGACGCATCAGCGCGGAATCATCGACGATCATCAGTCGCATAGGCTAACTCTCGTGTTATCGACGTCTCGGTTCGCTAAGATCATGCGCGGCGACGTCGCGATGCGGCCGGCCGCGCGGGAGCAAGCCGCCGAGCCTCCAGGCTCGGCGGGATGACAGGAGCAGGCGGACGGGGCGGCTTACGCCGCCGCCTCAGCCTCAAGCTCTTCGAGATCGAGCGCGTCGAGATCCGCGGCCGCGCCCTCCGCGCCGCCGAGCAGCGCTTCAGCGTCGAGCATCATGATCATGCGCGCGCCGGCATCGAGATTGGCGATGCGCCCGACCAGCCGGTCTTGTTCTTCCGACAGCGCCGGCGCCCGCTCCACAGCGCCGTCCGGCACGCGCAGAACCTCCGTCACGCTGTCGACGATAAAGCCCATCCTGGTCTCGTTCAGCGTCAGCACGATGATGCGCTGGCGGTCGTTGCGCTCCACGCTGTCGAGCCCGAACCGCGCCCGCATCGAGGCGACCGGCAGCACCGCGCCGCGCAGATTGATCATGCCCTCGATATAGCAAGGCGCCTGCGGCACCTCGGTCAGCGTCTCCGGCACGCGGATGATCTCTTGGACCGACTTGATCTGCACGCCGTATTCCTGGCCGCCGATCAAGTAGACCACGAGCTGCTCGTCATCATCCTCTGGCGCGTCGTCGTCGAGCTGGTCGCCATCGAGTTGATCGCCGTCGTAATCGCTCATCGCGTCCTCATCATCGCGGGAAGTGTCGTCGCCCGCCGCTTCCTGAGCCGCATCGCGCAGCGCGATCGCTTCTTGCAGGCCGGGATGGTCGATCAGCGTCGCCGCCGAGAGCACGCCGACCAGCCGCTCGCCATTCTCGAGCTGGCAGACCGAGGCGACCGGCCCATCCGCTTCATGCGCCAGGCGCGGCGTCGCGCTGCGCTCATCGCGCGGCACGCGCAACACTTCGCGCACATGGTCGACCACCACGCCGACGCGCTCGGCTTCGCGTTTGCCCGCGCCCTCTCCGGCGAAGAGCCGGGCCACGACGATGCGGTGTTGATCGGACGGCTCCGCGTCCTGCAGCCCGAAAATCCGGCGCAGGCTGACCAGCGGCAGGAGACGGCCGCGCAAATTGATCAGGCCAAGCGCGTAGGAGCTGGCGTGCGGCGTGCTGGTGATGCGCTCAGGCATGCGCACGATCTCATCCACTTCGCTGATCTCGAAAGCGTATTCCTGATCGGAGATCTGCAAGCTCACCAGCTGGTCGGCGCTGTCGCTGGTCTCATCATCTTCGGGCTCCGCTTCGCCGAAGCCGGCGCCGAGCCCTGAGGTCGAGCCGCCGCCCTCGCCGCCGCCGCCAAGCGCCGCGGCCGAGAATTCGCGCGCCACCGTGCCGTCGGCGTCGAGGAGTTGGATCAGCTCCTGTCCGTCGACGTCTTTGACCACGCCGGTCAAAAGGCCGTTCGGCGCCACTTGGGCGGCGGCTTCGGCGCTTTCGACCCGGCTCGGATCGATGTCGAGCACGCTCCAGACCCGGTCGACCATCAGCGCGATTGGACGGCCGCAATCAACCACCACCGCGCGGCTGCTGTCGTCGAAAGGACGCTGCGGCATGCCGAGCGCGATGCGCAGATCCACCACAGGCAGCACCGCGCCGCGCAGATTGGCCAGCCCCACCAGCGCCGGCGGCGTCAGCGGCACATCCACCGTGCTCGGCGCCCGGATGATTTCGCGCACCGATCGCATCGGGAACGCGAAGCACTCATCCTCCAGAAAAAACGTCACAAATTGCTCGAATGCGGGCTCCTCGGCCCCATCCGAGTCGCGCCCTTCGGGCGCTTCGGTCGCGGCGTGCGCCGCGTCGGCGTTGGCCGTCATGGTCTCGTCCTCCGACATAATCTCCATCTCCGCTCATCCGCAGGACCTGCGATCGACTGGCGCCGGCCGGGCGTCGGCCGCCTTGGCGGCGCGCCGAGCCCGGACCGGCGGCGATCAATTCGAGGTCTGCAGCTCGTCGGCGGTGGAGGCGATGTCTTCGACCGAGGAAAGCAGCTCTTCGGCGGCCTGCTTCTGCTGCTTGGAGGCGGTCGCCGCCTGTTGCGCGGAGGTGCTCGCCTGGTCGGCGGCGGCGGAGATCTGCTCCATTCCCTTTTTGGCCTGAGCGACTGCGGCGGCGATTTCTTGGCTCGCATCGCGGATCGTCACGTTGCTCTCGAGCACTTCGCTCATATCCGAGCCGATGGCGACCAGGATCTCGGTGGATTTCTTCGCCTGCTCCACCTCGGCCGCGGCTGCGGCGGCGATCGCCAATAGATCCGAGCGCACAGCGCCGATCTGCTCTTGGATCGCTTTGACCATGTCTTTGATCGTCTCAGCGTTCTCAGCCGCGTCGTCGGCCAGGTTCTGAATGTCGGTGGAGACGACCGCGAAGCCTTTGCCGTAGACGCCGGCGCGCGCCGCTTCCACCGCGCCGTTCACCGCGAGCATCGAGGTTTGGATCGCGACGTTCGAGATCGCGTCGACGATTTTGCTGATCTTGCCGCTCATCGCGTCGAGATCTTTGATCTGCGCGACGCTGGTCTCGCTGGCTTCATTCGCGCCGGAGACGCCTTCGATGATCTCGTCGATCGCTTCTTTGTTGCGGCCGAGAAGCTCGGAGATCGACGTGCCTTTCTCCACCGCGACCGAAGCGTTCTGCTCGGCCAGCCCGACGCCGTTCTCGATTTGCGTGACGCCGGCGACGGCTTCTTCGGCGGCGGCGGCCTGGCTCTGTGCGCCGTCGCTGATCTGTTCGATGGCGGTCAGGATTTGGTTCGCGGCGCTGCTGACTTCCTCGAGCGAGGCAGACAGCTCTTCAGAAGAAGAGGCGAGCTCTTCGGAGCTTTTCGAGATGTCCGTGCTGTTCTTCAGCTCTTCGGACAGGATGTCGAGCGAGCGCGCGGCGGTGTCGCAGCCCGAAAGCGCTTCGCTCTGCTGGCTGACCGCGGCCGTGGCCTCTTCCACCGCGCCGCTTTGCTCTTCGGCGGCGGCGGAGACCTGCTCAGAGCCTTTCATCGCCTGGTTCGTCGCGGTGCCCATCTCGGTCGCGGCTTTCTCGATCTCTTCGGCGCCGCTCATGATCACGACCATATCCGACTTGATCTCGTCGAGCTGGCAGCTGACCACTTCGCCTTTCTCGACTTCGCCCGAGGCGCGCTCGGCCGAGGCGCGCACGCCTTCGGCGATGTCGCGCACGCCTTCCTGGATTTGCCGGATCAAACGCTCAATGTCCGTGGCGTTCTTCTCGGAGGCCTCGGCGAGCGTGCGGACGGTCTTGGCGACCACCGCGAAGCCCTTGCCGTGCTTGCCGGCGCGCGCGGCTTCGATCGCCGCGTTGAGCGCCAGGAGGTTCGTTTGATCCGCGATGCGGATCACTTGCGCGACCGACTCGATGATGTTGTTGGCTTGCTGCTCGAGCTCGGCCATCATCGCCACCGACTGCTTCTGACGATCAGCGGCGCCGCCCACATTGCGCACGAGCAACTTCACACGCTCGCCCGTCGTGCTCAGCAGCTCCTGCAGAGCCGCGGTTTTTTCGCGCGAGAGCAGCGCCGCTTCGGCCTGGCGCTTCACGCGGCGATCGATCTGCGTCATCGCCGCCATGCTCTCTTCGGACGCCGCCGCCGCCTGCTCGGCGCCCTTGGCGATCATGTCCATCGACTGGCTCAGCTCTTCGGACGCGGCGCTGGCTTCGGTCACGCCGTTGGCCAACGCGGTCGCCGCTTGCGAGATCCGCTCGGCCGCCTGCTGCTGGCGCGCAAGGGTTCGGGCGCGCTGGCGTTTATCATCCGCATCGCCTTTTGGCGCGGCGGCGCTTTTGACAGCGGCGGATTTCGCGGGCTTGGCCGCGGACGCGTTCTTTACAAGGCTCATGCTTTGGCATCCTGGTCGGTGAGAGCGAAGATGCCCGAACGCTAAGGTTAAGATCTCAACGGTGCGCTAAAGGAAGAATTTTTGGTTATCTGCTTTTACTAAAACTGTATTGATCACATTTTTGATCAATTTTTATTCGAATGAGCTTCTAGCAATTTTCTAAAACGCTTTGATTTAAGCTGGATTTCATGGAGCTGCGTATAATCGGCGTTGGCTGAGACCCATGGTTCAAGCCGCCGCTCGACAGCCGTCACGAGGTTTGTGGTGATCACCCACATTGTTTTTGCAATCGTTTTCGTTGCGGCGGTCGTCGTCGCTCCGTCCTTCGCGGCGGCGGCGTCCGGCTTGGAGGAGGCGCGCGCCCTGGCGGAGCGGATCGATCTTTTGTGGCTGAGCCTTTGTCTTTGCCTGGTGCTCGCCATGAAGGCCGGCTTCATGCTGCTCGAAGCAGGCACGACGCGCTCCAAGAATTCGATCAACGTCGCGGTGAAAAACCTCTCCGATCTCGCGGTGAGCATCATCGCCTTCGCCGTGATCGGGTTCTCGATCATGTTCGGCGCCAGCCAAGCGGGCCTGTTCGGCCTCGGCGCGCCGCCGGCGCCGACGCTTCAGACGGCGGCGTGGCGAGACGCATTCTTTCTGCTCAACGCGCTACTATGCGCCACCGCCGCCACGATCCTCTCCGGCGCTGTCGCTGAACGCTTTTCGATCGCGCCCTATCTCGTCACCATCATCGTCATCGCCGCGATCATTTATCCCGTCGCCGGCCATTGGGTTTGGGGCGATGCGCTGATCCCGACGAACGAGCCCTTTCTGGCCGCGCTCGGCTTTCATGATTTCGCCGGCGCGAGCGTCGTGCACATGGTCGGCGGCTTCATCGCGCTCGCCGGCGCCATCGCCGTTGGGCCGCGCCTCGGCCGCTTCGCCTCGCCCGGCCGCAAAGCGGTGATGATGCACAGCCATTCCAAAGTGCTCGCCGCGGCGGGCGCCTTGCTGCTGTTGCTCGGGTGGTTCGGCTATGTCGGCGGCGCCGCTTTGGCGTTCAACGCGGAGACAACCGGACTTTTGGCCAACACGCTGATCGCCGGCGCTGTCGGCGCGGTGGTCAATGGCGTGCATGGCTATGCGACGGTGCGCCAACTCAACCCCGACCGTGTGATTTGGGGCATGATCGCGGGCCTTGTCGGCGTCACCGCCGGCGCGGATATCGTCGGACTGGCCGGGGCGGCGCTGCTGGGCGCGGGCGCGGCGCTGATCAGCATCGTCGTCGGCCGCGCGCTCGCGTCTGCGCGGGTCGACGATGTCGTCAGCGCGTTCGCGACCCATGGCGCGGCGGCGATCTGGGGCGTTTTGGCGCTCTGCTTTATCGCGCCTACAGCGTCGCTGCCGCTCGGCTCGTTCTGGTCGCAGCTTGGCGTTCAGGCGCTCGGCTGCGCCGTGATCGCCGCTTGGTCGTTTGGCGCGGCGTGGCTCTGGTTCCGTTGTCTCGATACGGTCATGCCGCTGCGCGTCTCGGCGGAAGCTGAGCGCGAGGGGCTGAACGCGGCGGAGCACGGTGTGACGCTCGGCTCGAACCAAATCGTCGACGCGATGGCCGAGCTCGCCGATGGCGGCTCTGAATTTCACAAGCGCTTAAAGATCGAACCTGGCGACGAGCATGAACGCCTGGCGACGCTCTTCAACAAGCTCCTGGACAAGCTCGAAGAACGCGCGCTCGCCCAGCGCGCCGAAGATGGGGAGCGCCGCAAAAAGGACCAGCGCCAGCAAGAGGCTGAGCGCGCGCGGAATGAGCGCGAGCGCGAGGCGTTCGACGAGGAGCGGCGCCTGACCGAAGAGATCTCCGCCTTTATCGGACAGGCGGCGGCGGGCCGCCTCAGCGCGCGCATCACCTTCGACGCGAAAACCGGCGCGCTCCAAGACATCACGAGCGGCGTCAATCAGCTTGTCGACAGCCTGAGCGGATCGATCGGGGCGATCGCACGCTCCGCGACGGACATCAACCACTCCTGCGATCAGCTGACCAGCGCTTCGGATGAGCTCTCGACGCGCTCAGCCGCGCAGATCGACAGCGTGCAAACCGTAACCTTCAAACTCGGCTCCATGGGAGACGCGGCGGATGTGAACGCGCGCCGGGCCGAGGATGCGCTCGAGATCGCGCAAGAGACCCAGCAGGTCTCGAGCGATGTGGCCGACGGCGTGCGCTCCATCGAAAGCGCAATTCGCGACATCGAGCGTTCCGCCGGCGAGATCGCGCCGATCGTGCAGATGATCGAGACCATCGCGTTCCAGACCAATCTTCTGGCCGTGAACGCCTCGATCGAAGCGGCGCGCGCCGGCGATGCGGGCAAAGGCTTCGCCGTCGTGGCGCAAGAGGTGCGTCAGCTCGCGGGCGACGCGCATAACTTCGCCGATGATATCGGCCGCATGGTCAAAGCCTCGCTCGAAGCGGTCAGCCGCGGCGTGACCGTGGTGGACAACACCAGCGCTCGGGTTTCGACGATCCATCAGACCGCCGATCGCGTGTCGCAACGGATCAACGAGTTGCATGAAAGCTCGATCGATCAGCGCGATAAGCTGCAAGCTTTGCATGAAGCGGTGATGTCGATCGCGGAGGTCTCGACCTCGAACGCGCGCCTCGCCGGCGACACCGCCTCCGCGGCCGAAGGGCTCGCGGCGCAGGGCCAAACATTGCTCGCCCGTGTCGACGCCTTTGAAGGCTACGAGATCGAAGAAGACGACGAAGAAGAGCGTCGCGCCGCCCAGACACCCGCGCCGAAAGCGGCCGGCGCGGAGGATATCGAGTTCTTCTGACGCGGGCGGCGCGCCGGCGTTCAGCGCTTCGGCGGCATGAGATCGGTGATCGTGCCCGTGAACATCTCGGTCGCCATCGCCACCGTCTCCGACAGCGTCGGATGCGGATGCACGGTCAGTTCGATGTCATGCGCGTCCGCGCCCATCTCTATGGCGAGCGCCGCCTCCGCGATCAAATCGCCGGCGTTCGGCCCGACGATGCCGCAGCCCAAGATCCGCTTGGTCTCAGGATCGAAAATCACCTTGGTGATCCCTTCATCGCGGTCATTCGCGAGCGAGCGGCCGGACGCCGCCCATGGAAAGACGCCTTTGCCGATCTTGATGTCCTGCGCTTTGGCGTCCGCCTCCGTCAGTCCGACCCAGGCGACCTCGGGATCGGTGTAGGCGACATTCGGGATCACCTTGGCGTCGAAGGCCGCTTTATGTCCGGCCGCGACCTCCGCCGCGGTCTTGCCCTCATGCACGGCTTTATGCGCCAGCATCGGCTGGCCGATGATGTCGCCTATCGCGAAGATGTGAGAGACATTGGTGCGGAGCTGGCGGTCCGCGGGAATGAAGCCGCGCTCATCCACCTTCACGCCAGCCGCTTCGGCGTTGATCAGCTTGCCGTTCGGCGTGCGCCCGACCGAGACCAGCACGCGATCGTAGACATCCGTCCAGGTCTCGCCGTCCGGCCCTTCGAACGCCGCCTCGATGCCGGCCTCGACCGCGCGCGCCGCCGTGACCTTCGTCTTGAGATAGACGGCTTCGAATTTCGGCTCGTTCCGCTTCGACCACGGCTTCACCAGATCCTTATCCGCGCCGGCCATCAGCCCGTCGAGGAGTTCGACCACCGTGATCTTCGAGCCGAGCGCTTGATAGACCGTCGCCATCTCCAGCCCGATGATGCCGCCGCCCACGACCAGCAGCCGCTTCGGCGCGTCCTTCAGCTCAAGCGCGCCGGTGCTGTCCATCACCCGCTCATCCTCCCACGGCATGAAGGGCAGATGCACCGGCTCGGACCCGGCGGCGATCACGCATTTGTCGAAGGTGACGGTCTTGGACGGCCCGCCATCGGGATCCTCCACCGCGATCATATGCGGGCCTTCGAAGCGTCCGACGCCCTTGACCACCGTCACTTTGCGCCCTTTGGCGAGGCCGTTCAGCCCGCCCGTGAGTTTGCCGACCACGCCGTCCTTCCAGCCGCGCAGCTTGTCCAGATCGATCTCGGGCTTGGGGAAAGCGATCCCATGCGCGCCCATCTCTTCCGCCTCGGCGATGACTTTCGCCGCATGGAGCAGCGCTTTGGAAGGAATGCAGCCGACATTGAGGCAGACGCCGCCCAGCGTCGGCCAGCGCTCGATCAGCGCCACCTTCAGCCCAAGATCGGCCGCGCGAAACGCCGCCGAATAGCCGCCCGGCCCGGCGCCGAGCACCACGAGATCCGCATGGAGATCGCCCTTCGCCTTCGCGCCGCCGGCGACCGAGCTTTCGGCCGGGACATTCGCGCCCTGCGCCGGCGCGCCCGCCTCCGCGCCCTCGGCGTCGAGCGTCAGCACCACCGCGCCTTCGCTCACCTTGTCGCCCATCGCCACCGAGAGCGCCCTCACCGTGCCCGCTGCGGGCGACGGCACGTCCATCGTCGCCTTGTCGCTTTCGAGCGTGATCAACGGATCCTCCGGCGCGACGCTGTCGCCCGGCTTCACATGGATCTCGATCACCGGCACATCCGTGAAATCGCCGATATCTGGAACCTTAATCTCGATCGCCGCCATGGCTTGCCTCCCTTGCGCGCGCGGCGCGCTGATGTCTCTTCGCGCGCCCTGCGCGATGTTTCTGTGCGATCGCGCGGCGCGGCGCGGATCAGATATGCGTTTTGACCGCCGCGGTGGCGGGATCGCCTGAATTCGGCGTGCCTTTCGGCTCGATCAGCAGCACATGCGCTTCGTCATCCAGCGCGACCGGCCGGTGCCGCACGCCTTTCGGCACGACGAAGAGCTGGCCGGGCTCAAGATGCACCGGATCGCGCCCTTCGAGATCGAGGCGCACGCGGCCTTTGAGAACGAGAAAGAAATCATCCGTGTCCTCATGGACGTGGTGTGGAAACTCGCCGCGAAACTTCGCCACCATCACGTCGCTGTCATTGTAGCTGGCCACGATTTTCGGCGACCACGCCTCCTCGAACAGCGCGAGTTTCGCCTCCAGATCCACCGCGCCGTTCGCGCCGCTTTGATCCACGCTCATCAGAGCAACAACCGGCGCACATCGCCGAGCAGGGTCTTCAGCGTCGCGCAGAAGCGGGCGGCGAGCGCGCCGTCGATGGCGCGGTGATCATAGGAGAGCGACAGCGGCAGCATGTTGCGCGGCGCGAATTGCTTGCCGTCCCAGACCGGCGCCATCTTCGAGCGCGTGACGCCGAGGATCGCCACCTCCGGCGCGTTGACGATCGGCGTGAAGGCGGTGCCGCCGATGCCGCCGAGCGAGCTGATGGTGAAGCTCGCCCCGGTCATCTCTTTCGGGCCGAGCTTGCCGTCGCGCGCTTTCTTTGAGAGCTCGCCAAGCTCTTTCGAGAGCTGCACCACGCCTTTGGTGTTGGCGTCATGGATCACGGGCACCACCAGGCCGTGCGGCGTGTCGGCGGCGAAGCCGATATGATAATAATGCTTGCGGATCAGCGACGCGCCGTCCGGCGCCAGCGAGCTGTTCACTTCCCAATGCTGCTCCAGCGCGGTGCAGCAGGCTTTGATCAGGAAGGAGAGCAGCGTGACGCGATAGCCTTCGTCTTTCGCTTTAGCGTCGAGTTCTTTGCGGAAGAGATCGACATCGGTGATGTCCGCCTCCTCCTGATGCGTCACATGCGGGATGTTGAGCCAGGAGCGATGCAAGGCTGGGCCGGAGATCTTTTTGATCCGGCTCATCGGCACGGTTTCGATCTCGCCGAACTTGGTGAAATCGACCGCCGGGATCGGCGGGATGCCCATGCCGCCCGCGGCGGGCGCGCCGGCGCTCGGCCCGCCGGTCAGCGCGCGTTTGAGATCGTCCTTGGTGACGCGGCCCTTCTCGCCGGTGCCGGTGACGTTGCGCAGATCGACCTCCAACTCGCGCGCGAGGCGGCGGACGGAGGGGCTGGCGTGCACGCCGCCGAAATCGGCGAGCAAGGGCGAGGGGAGCCCGCCGCTGAGGCCCGGCGTCGAGGGCGCGGCGGCGGCGGTTGAGGCGGCTGGCGCTGGCGCTGGCGCTGCGGCCTGCGGCGTGGCGGCGGGGCTCGCTTCGGCGCTCGGCGCGGCGCCGGCGCCGCTTAACGTCATGATCGGCGCGCCTTCGCTCACCTTGTCGCCCAGCGCGACGGCGATGGAGGCGACTTTGCCGGCGGCGGGCGAGGGCACCTCCATCGTGGCTTTGTCGCTTTCGAGCGTCACCAGCGGATCTTCCGCGGCGACCTCGTCGCCGACGGCGACGAGGATCTCAATGACCGGCACATCGGTGAAATCGCCGATATCGGGCACGGTCACGGCGATGCTCGCGGCCTCCGAACTTGGCGCGGCGGCGCCGTTCGCCGCGCTTGTCTCGGGCGCCGCCGCCGCGCCGTCGGCCGCCTCGAGCATGAGGATCGCCGAGCCTTCGCTCACCTTGTCGCCCAGCGCGACGCGGATCTCTTTGACGACGCCGTCGCTCGGCGAAGGCACCTCCATGGTGGCCTTGTCGCTCTCCAAGGTGACGAGCGGATCGTCCTGCGAGACTTTGTCGCCGATCGCGACCAGCAACTCGATCACCGGAACATCGCTGAAATCACCGATATCTGGAACTTTTACTTCAATCATTTTTCAGTCCTCTATTCCGAGCGACGGCTCCTCGCGCCCCGCTTGGTCGATTGCAAGTCACCGAACGGGTCGGCGCGTGAGGCGGCTGGCCCAGGCCCGCAGGCGGCTTGGCCAGCGCGGATCCATGGTGGGTTTTTCGATGGCGATGAAGATGAGGGCGCCGACGATCAACGCCGGCGCGATCATCAGGCTGGAGACGATGATCATATCCGCGACGTAGACGCCCGAGAGCAGCGTCCAGTCGATGGCGAACTGCTCCAAGCCGGTGAAGACGCGCGCATGGGTGAGGTAGAGCGAGTAGCACATGCCGCCGATGATGATCAGCGCCGGCACGCGCAGCAGCGCCGTCGCCACGCCGCCGCTCAGCGCCGCGCCGATCATGGCGCCGATGCAGGCGACATAGCCGAACATGCTCCAAGGGCGGCCATGATCCCAACTCAGCTGCGTGAGCGCGAGGAGCAACAGGGCGATCGCCGCGATCTCGAAGGCGCGCTGATGGCGGCGCAGCCAGTCTGGATTTTCGATGAAGATGTCGGCGAACAGAGCGCCGATTAGGAAGAAATGGAGATAAGAGAGCACGCTGTCGAACCAGCTGTTGGTGACGTCGCTCACCGCGCAGCTGAAAATGATCGCCGCCGCCAGCGCCAACCGCCGGCGCGGGATCGCCATCTGCGTGAGCGCCGCGAAGAGAAACGGCGCCAGCAGATAGAACTGGAACTCGACCTCCAGGCTCCAGGCGGCGAGATAGATCGTCGAGCCGACGCCGTAGACGGCGTTATGCATATAGAGCAGTGAGAAAAACAGATTGTCGAAGTCGTCGATCAGCGACAGCCGGCCGAGGCTCGTCAACAGGACGAAATACGTCACGAGGCAGAAGACATAAAGCGGCTCGAGCCTTGTGAGGCGCCGGCGATAGAAGGGTCTGACAGCCGGCGCAGGCCGGCCGTCTCGCGCGGCGGAGAGCCAGGGCAGCGCCAGAATGAAGCCGCTGATGGCGAAGAAGATGAAGACGCCGAATTTGCCTTGAAACATCACGGCGTGCAGCGCCTCGACATCCAAACGCGGCTCTACGGCGCCGAATTGCTCATACCAGCGCTTGCTCACGATGCCGCCCGCATGGGCGAGCAGCACGAAGAGGATTGCGAAGAACCGCAATCCGTCGATCTCGCGGATCAGCCCGCCATCGGGCGTTCGCCGGCTTAGAAGAGCGCTGAGCATGCGGATCTTCCCGTCATTCGCTCCGAGACGCCGCGCGCCGGATCAGGCGCGCGCCGGGTTGGGCTTGTCCGGGTTGATCCCGTAGCTCTCGATCGCTTTTTGCACGGTGGCGGACGGCGTTTTGTTGTCGTCAGCGAGCGCTTTGAGGGCGGCGACGGCGATGAAGCGGCGATCGACCTCGAAATGCTCGCGCAGTTTCTTGCGGTAATCCGAGCGGCCGAAGCCGTCTGTGCCGAGCACCTTGTAGGGCGACGGCACGAAGGGCCGGATCTGATCGGCGTAGAGCTTCATGTAATCGGTGGACGCGATCACCGGACCATCGCCGCGCGCTTTGATCTGCTCGGTCACATAGGGCGTGCGCGGCTCTTCCAGCGGATGCAGCATGTTCCAGCGCTCCGCATCCATCGCCTCGCGCCTGAGTTCGGTGAAGCTGGTGACGCTCCAGACATCGGCGCGCAGCTCGAAATCGGCCTCCAGCATCTCGGCCGCCGCCAGCGCCTCGTTCAGCATGGCGCCGCAGCCCATCAGCTGGATGTGCTGTCCTTTCCGCTTCTTGGATTTGCGCAGCAAATACATTCCCTTGACGATGCCGTCTTCGGCGCCGTCGGGCATCGCTGGATGCTGATAATTCTCATTCAACGTGGTGATGTAATAGAAGACGTCCTCTTGCTCCTGCACCATGCGGCGCAGGCCGTCTTGGATGATCACCGCGACCTCGTAGGCGAAGCTCGGATCATAGGAGACGCAGTTCGGAATGGTGGCTGAGATGAGGTGGCTGTGGCCGTCCTCATGCTGCAGCCCTTCGCCGTTCAGCGTGGTGCGCCCGGAGGTGCCGCCGATGAGGAAGCCGCGCGCGCGCAGATCGCCCGCCGCCCAGGCGAGATCGCCGACGCGCTGGAACCCGAACATCGAGTAATAGATGTAGAACGGGATCATCGGCACGTTCGAATTCGCGTAAGACGTCGCCGCCGCGATCCAAGACGACATCGCGCCGGCTTCGTTGATGCCTTCTTGAAGCATCTGGCCGGTTTTGCTCTCCTTGTAATACATCAGCTGATCGGCGTCTTGCGGCGTGTAGAGCTGCCCGACCTGACTGAAGATGCCGTATTGGCGGAACATGCCCTCCATGCCGAAAGTGCGGCTTTCATCCGGCACGATCGGCACAATGCGTTTGCCGATCACCTTGTCGCGCAAAAGCGTGTTGAGAACGCGCACAAAGGCCATCGTGGTGGAGATCTCGCGCTCGCCGGAGCTGGCGAGCTGGCCGCCGAAGGCGGAGAGATCCGGAACGGTCAGGCTCTCCGATTTCGGCCGGCGCGCGGGAAGATAGCCGCCGAGCTCCTCGCGCCGCTTGCGATAGTAGCGCATCTCGGGGCTGTCATCGGCGAATTTGATGTATTCGAGGTTTTCGACCTGCTCATCCGTCAGGCCGAGACGGAAGCGGTCGCGGAAGGCCTTTAGATCATCGATGCCCATCTTCTTTTGCTGATGGGTGATGTTCTGCGCCTCGCCGGCGGCGCCCATGCCATAGCCCTTCACGGTCTTGGCCAGGATCACTGTCGGCTGACCGCGATGCGTCGTGGCGGCGTGGTACGCGGCGTAGACCTTGCGCGGATCATGACCGCCGCGCGTGAGCTTCCAGATATCCTCATCCGTCCAACCGTCGATCATGGCGGCGGTTTCAGGATAACGGCCGAAGAACTTCTCGCGGATATACGCGCCGTCTTTGGATTTGAAATCCTGATACTCTCCGTCGACGCATTCCTCCATCAACTGGCGGAGGCGCCCGGTGACGTCGCGGGCGAAGAGATCGTCCCAGCCCGTGCCCCAGAGGCATTTGATCACGTTCCAGCCCGAGCCGCGGAAATCGCCTTCAAGTTCTTGCACGATCTTGCCGTTGCCGCGCACGGGACCGTCGAGCCGCTGGAGGTTGCAGTTGATCACGAACACCAGATTGTCGAGCCGCTCGCGCCCTGCGAGCGAGATCGCGCCGAGCGATTCCGGCTCGTCCATTTCGCCATCGCCCATGAAGGCCCACACCTTGCGGTCGCCCTCTGGCAGAAGGCCGCGACCTTCGAGGTACTTTTTGAAGCGCGCTTGGTAGATGGCCATCAGCGGGCCGAGGCCCATCGAGACGGTCGGGAACTGCCAGAAATCCGGCATCAGCCAGGGATGCGGATAGGAGGAGAGCCCGTCGCCATCCACCTCTTGGCGGAACTTGTCCATCTGCGCCTCGGAAAGGCGTCCCTCCAGGAAGGCGCGGGCGTAGATGCCGGGCGAGCTGTGGCCCTGAATATAGACGAGATCGCCGCCGGAGGGATCGTCCGCGCCGCGCCAGAAATGCATGAAGCCGGTGTCGTAGAGCGTCGCCGCCGATTGAAAGCTCGCGATATGCCCGCCGAGCTCGGAGCTTTCTTTATTGGCGCGCAGCACGATCATCGCCGCGTTCCAGCGGATCGCCGAGCGGAGCCGATGCTCGATCTCGCGGTCGCCTGGATGCGGCGCCTGCTCGTCCGGCGAGAGCGTGTTCATATAGGCGGTGTTCGCCGCGAAGGGCACTTGCGCGCCATGGCGGCGCGCTTGCGCCACGGCGGCGCTCAGCAGCTCGTCGGCGTAATCGGCGCCTTCGAAGGCGATCACCGACGCGATCGCGTCGACCCATTCGCGCAATTCCGCGGGATCCGCGCTCGGCTCCGGGCCGACCTCGCCGATCTGATCCTTCATGGGGTGATCCTCCTCCGGCGGGGCGCGCCGCATCGCAAGGGCTCAATGAATCTCAAAGGTTCAACGAGTTGGGGTGCTGCGGCCCGGCTTGTGTTGTGGGGCGTGTTTTCGTCGCACCTTCCCCCAAGCGGCGGCGGGCGTCTACCGGGTGATGAGCGCGGCGCTTCGGCGCAGCCGCGCGCTTGGCGCATTGCGGCGCCGCCGCCGCAATGCGGAGGGCGTTGGGCCGCGGCGGGGAGGGGATCTACTCGGCGTTGGCCGTTTTCGTCGCCGCGTCCAGCGCGGCGTCCACCGCCGGCGCGCTTCCGTCGAGCGGCATTTTCGCGACGGTTTCGCATAAGTGGATCAGGCTGACATTCGAAGGCGGCTTCAGCGCGCACATCACGCGCAGCGCATTCGGGTCGCCCTCGGCGAGCTCCTGCACCTTCAGATACTCGATATACTGCGTCGACACGGTCGCCGCCCAGGAGATGCCGACCACAATCACGGTGGAGACCAGGATCATCCGAAGCCCGCGATTGGTTTGCGAAAGGCCCGGCTGCGCGCGCTGCGCCAGCTTCGACCGCTTGGCCTCCACCATCTCCTGCGTCGCGAGCGCCAGCTGCGCGTCCTGGCCCGCTTGTGGCGCGAAATCAGCGTCCTGGCCGCTCTTGACCTCCTCTTTCGGACCTCCGCGGCCGGCGGCTCTCGGCGCCGCGCCTCGGCGCGCTTCCGGATCGATTTCGCGGCTCACATATTTCGCGTAAAAGCCCGGCTTTCGGCCCGGCTCGCTCGCCGCCGCGGTGGCCGTCTCTCTCTGAACCGCGTCTTTCGGAGCGGCGTCCTTCGCCGCGCTCCGCGTCGTCCGGCTCGGCTCGCGTCCGCTGCTTCGGCCTGAGCCGCCCAAAGTTTTACTCTGTCGCGCCATGACTCTTTTCCCACCCAGATTCGCCGCGCCGCATCCTTCCGCGTCGCCCCGCGAAAGCCCCTTCGGCTTAGAGAGTCCGTCGTTCGCAGGCGCGCGCTTCGCTTGATCAGCGATCCCCGGCGCGCCCCTGCGGATCGGCCTCTCGGCGAAGCTTTATCATGCTTCGGGGCGAAAACGCTTGTGCCAATGGCGTCGCTCCTCCAACGGGCTTATTGAAGGACGGTGAAACTGGGGATGGCTGTGAGCGATATGAACGGGAGCGGCGCGTTTCCAGGCGGGCCGGGCGCGGGGCGGAGCCTTGATGTCGCAAGCTTGCTTGGCGAGACCTGGCGCGAATTGAAGGCGCGGTTCGGGTTCTATTTCGGCATTGTGATCGTCGTCGGCCTTGCGAGCCTCGCGGCGCAGTTCTTGTGGGCCTCCATCGCCGGCGCGCTCTTCGGCGTCGATCCTTCCGCGATCAACCCAGCCGGTCCGCAAGCGTTCGCGGCCAGTTTGGCGCTGATCGGGATCGGCCAGTTCTTAATCGACATGATCGCGTATGGCGCGATGTTCACGATGATCGGCTATGGCGTCATGTCCTCATCCTTCGGGCGCGAGGTCGGCTTCGCCGAAGCGTTCGCCCAGAGCCTCAGCCGGATGGGGCGCGCGGTGATGACGCTCATCCTTCAAACCTTCGTGGTTGCGATCGGGGTGTTGTTGTTCGTGATCCCCGGGATCATCGCGCTTTTATGGCTCTTTGTGGCGGCGCCGGCGGCTGTTGTCGAAGAGCTGAGCCCGATGAAGAGCCTCAGCCGCTCGGCGACGCTGACCGAGGGCAGCCGCTTCCCGCTGCTCGGCGTGGTCGTGCTGATGATCTTCGTCTCGCTTGGGTTCGGCCTTCTGATCGGCGGGGCGTCCTTCGCCGCGATGTCGGGGGCGTCAGGTCCAGCGGGCGTCGCGGCGACGGCGGCCACGCCCGGTTTCTTCTTGGTGCAGGCCTTCGCCTTTTTCATACTGGCGGCGCTCAACGCCTTTTTCATTGTCCTGGCGTTCGTCGCATATCTTCAGCTGACGGCGATCAAGGACGGCGCAGACCCGGCGCGCGTGAGCGGCGTGTTCGAATAACGCGCCCGGCTCCAGATCGCGATCGTCATCTGCTGAGGCGCTCGGTCGAAAATCAAAACTCTCGGCGCGTCCACCAAACGCCAGCTTGCGCTCAACTCATTCGTTTCTGGTGATAAATGCTTCGATCACGCCGATCGTGCTCTGCGCATGCTCGGCTGGAAGAGAACGAGCGAACACTTCCGCGCGCCCTGGCGGCTGGCGCACGGAGCGCTTTTTTTGACGCCGGCGAGGCGGTCGAGGCGGCCCAAGGCCCTGCAATCGACAGCTGATAAGCCGATGAGCCGGTCTATGGTCTCATCGATCCCGCTGCGCGCTCGTTGGGAGACGCATTCGAACCCCGCCCCAGGGCTCGCAGGCTCACGCCTCCAGCCGGCGCATTCGCTGGAACCCGTCGTCGAGTTCCGCGATTAGATCCTCTGGATCCTCAAGGCCCACATGGATCCGCATCGCCCGCCCGGCGGCGCGGCCCGGGCGCGGCCAGACGCTGGCGACGCGCCCGCGATGAGGGTCGGTCGGGATCAGCAGGCTCTGGTAGCCGCCCCACGAGTAGCCGACGCCGAAGAGCTTCAGCCCGTCCAGCATAGCGGCGATGCGACTCTGAGACGCGAATTCCGGATCGAGCACGAAGCCGAACAGGCTCGCCGCGCCGGTGAAGTCGCGACGCCAAAGCGCGTGGCCCGGATCGCTCGGCAGCGCTGGATGAAGAACTTCGAGCACTTCGGCCTGCGCGCCGAGCCAGGCGGCGAGCGCGAGCGCGCCCTCTTGGTGCTGGCGCATGCGCGGCGCGACGCTGCGCAGGCCGCGAAGCGCGAGATAGGCGTCGTCGGGCGAGGTGTTGAGGCCCAACTCCTGCCATCCGCGTTGAAGCGCCGGGTAGGCCGCCTCGGTCGTGGTCGCCGCGCCCATCAGAAGATCCGCATGGCCGCCCACATATTTCGTCACCGCCTGCACCGAGACGTCGACGCCATGGGCGAGCGGCTTGAAGAACAATGGCGAGCCCCAGGTGTTGTCGATCATAGTAAGACAACCCGCCGCCCGGGCTGCGGCGGCGATGGCCGGAACGTCCTGCATCTCGAACGCGTCCGAGCTTGGGCTCTCCATAAAGATCACCCGCGTGTTGGGCCGGATCAGCTGCGCGATGGCGCCGCCGATCAGCGGATCGTAATAGGACGTCTCGACACCGAGGCGCCGCAGCATCCCGTCGCAGAAATCGCGCGTCGGCCCATAGAGCCCGTCGGTCATCAGAAGGTGGTCGCCGGCGCTCAAGTAACAGAGCAGCGGGCCGGCCACCGCGGTGACGCCGGTGCCGCAGAGCCGGGTGCGATAGCCGCCCTCAAGCGCGGCGAGCGCCTCCTCCAGCGCGAAAGTGGTGGGCGTGCCATGGGCGCCGTATGTGACGCCGTCGCCGCGGCGGGTGCGGTTCTTGGCGCGCAGCTCCTCGAGCGACCCGCTGAGGATCGTCGACGCGCGATACACGGGAGGGTTGACCGCGCCCTCGAACCGCTCGCGATCGCGCCCGGCGCTCACCGTTTTGGTCGCATCCTTCATCATGGCTCTCCGTCTGATTGAGCGTCGCTTTCGCGCGCGCCGGTTCGGCGCCGCTGTTCTGTGGGCGCTTACACGGCGCCGACGCCGCGGTCTCGCGCCGCTGCGGCGATTTAAAGCGAAGCGCGCCGCCGCCGGGACGCCGAGCGCGACGTTGCGTCATGCGACGCGGCGCCTCCTTCCTGGGCAGGAGCGTGCAAAAAGACAGCAGCTTACCATACGCTTTCGCGCAGCGGCGTCTTCCATGGCGCGATTGCGCGCAGGACCTCTTGCGGCGGCCAAGAAATTTTGAAAGCGTCAGAAACGTTGATGTGAGGCATCAACGATTGAGAATGCTCCTGCGTCATCGCGTCCGGCGTCGACACGCCGCGGCCGCGAGGCGCGCCAAGATGGGGAAGACGATGAAATTGAATTCCACGTTCGCCGTCATCGGCCTCGTCGCTGCGCCGGCGATGATCGCCACGCAGGCGACGGCCGCGACGCTGGACGATGTGAAGTCGAAGGGCTTCGTGCAGTGCGGCGTCAGCCAAGGCGTGCCAGGGTTCTCCAATCCGCCGGCGGACGAAAACGATTGGACGGGCTTCGACATCGACATTTGCCGCGGCGTTGCTGCGGCGGTGCTGGGCGATGCGAATGCGGTGAAGTTCACGCCGCTGTCCGCGAAGGAGCGTTTCACGGCGCTCACCTCCGGCGAGATCGACATCCTGTCGCGCAACACCACGTGGACCATGGGCCGCGACACCACGCTCGGCGTGAACTTCGCGGGCGTGAACTACTATGACGGCCAAGGCATGCTGGTGCCGACCGCTCTCGACGTGAAGTCGGCGATGGATCTCGACGGCGCGTCGATCTGCACCAACACCGGCACGACGACCGAGCTGAACATCACCGACTTCTTCAAGGCCAACGGTATGAGCTTCGAGCTCGTGGCGTTTGAGAAGGCTGATGAGGTTGTCGCGGCCTACGACGCCGGCCGCTGCGACGTCTACACAACCGACCGCTCGGCGCTGGCCGCGCAGCGCCTGAAGCTGACCGATCCGGCGGCGCATATGCTCCTGCCGGAGATCATCTCGAAGGAGCCGCTCGGCCCGGTCGTGCGCCAGGGCGACGATCAGTGGTTCAACATCGTCAAGTGGACGCTGTTCGCCATGGTCAATGCTGAAGAACTCGGCGTCACTTCGGCCAACGCCGAGGAGATGAAGGGCAGCGAGAAGCCAGAGATCGGCCGCCTTCTGGGCGTGACCAGCACCTTCGGCGAGACGCTTGGCGTTGAGAATGATTGGGCGGCCAAGATCATCATGCAGGTCGGAAACTACGGTGAAGTGTTCGACAAGCATATCGGCCCGGACACCGCGGTTGGCCTCGAGCGGGGCGTGAACGCGCTCTGGACCGATGGCGGCCTGCAATACGCTCCGCCGATCCGCTAAGCGACGAGGAAAATCGGCGCCTGGACATCCGTTCGGGCGCCGTTCTACGGGCGAGAGAGCGATGCGCGCGCGCCAGCCTTCTCATCGAAAGTGACCGCTTGCATGTCTTAAGACGCGAGCGACGAGCGCCGACGCAGGGGCGCGCATCCGAGCCGCAGATGGCGGCGCTTAGCGAGGACAAGGATGGCTGATCAGGCGACGGCGGCCGGCCGAGGCGCATCTTCGAGCGGAAGCGCGCTCTCGTTTCTGTTCGATCCGAAGATACGCGGGATTTTCTTTCAAGTCGTTTTGCTGCTTTCGTTGGTTTTTTTCTTTTGGTGGATTGTCGACAACACCGCAACGAACCTTGCGGAACAAGATAAGCGAACCGGCTTCGGCTTTCTGTCAGAGAAAGCCAATTTCGCCATTCTGACGACGCCTGGCACTTGGCTATTCGAATATCAATCAGGAGAGTCGACCTATTGGGATGTTTTCCTGATCGGGATCGTGAACACTCTCTCGGTCGCGGTGCTCGGCATCATTGCCGCGACGATCATCGGCTTTGTTCTGGGCGTCTTCCGTCTCTCCTCGAACATTGTGCTGCGCGGTTTCGCGACCGTCTATGTCGAACTCCTGCGGAACACGCCGCTGCTGCTGCAGTTCTTTGTCTGGTACAAAGTGCTCGGCGAGTTCCTGCCGGATCGGCGCGGCGAGCCGTGGGATATACTCGGCGTCTTCACACTCGATAAATCCGGATTGCGTGGCCCGTTCCCATATCCTCAAGATGGGTTCGAGCTGGTGCTGATCGCCTTCGCGTTGTCCGTGATCGGCGCGATTTTGCTTGGGCGCTGGGCGAAATGGCGCCAGGACGCCACCGGCAAGCCTTTCCCGAGCTTCTGGGTCGGCGCCGGCATGATCGTGCTGATCCCGATCACGCTCTTCTACGCGCTCGGCGCGCCGCTTGAGTGGGAAGAGCCGGTGCGCGGCCGCTTCGGCTTCCGCGACGGCGCCGGCATGGTGATGAAGCCGGAGATGTTCGCCGTCTGGCTCGCCCTGACGCTCTACACCGCCGCCTTCATCGCGGAGATTGTGCGCGCCGGGATCCTCGCGATTAACAAAGGCCAAACCGAAGCGGCGCACGCCCTCGGGTTGCGCGCGCAGCCGACGCTGAACTTGATTATAATCCCGCAAGCGATGCGCGTGATCATTCCGCCGCTGACCTCACAATACCTCAATCTCACGAAGAACTCTTCGCTCGCTGTGGCGATTGGTTACACGGATCTCTATTCTCTTCTTGGGACTGTGAACCAGAAGGTGGGGCAGGAGGTTGAGATTATTCTGATGGTGATGGCTGTGTACTTGACGTTCTCCATCACAATTTCGCTTGTCATGAACTGGTACAATAAGCGCATCGCGCTGGTTGAGCGATAGGAGCCGCCCAGAATGACCACGCGCGACGAACCGACAGGCGCCGCCAGCGGCGCGTCTTCGGCGAACTCAATCGCTTATGTGCGCACGGAGCCGGCGCCGCTGTTGCCGCCGCCCGCCAGCGAAGTCGGAGTTATCGGTTGGCTGAAGCGAAACGTCTTCGCCTCCATGTCGAATTTCTCGACGCCGGGCGCGTCGGCGCAATCGATCGCGATGATCGTGCTGACCATCGCTGTCGGTTATTTCGGCGTCGCGCAGATCTACGCCCTGCTCAACTTCGCGTTGTTCGATGCGGTGTGGCTCGACAGCGAAGGCGTCAAGCGTCTGGCCTGCGCAACGGAGCTTCAGGGCGGCGCCTTGCCGGCTGATTGGTTCGGCGCCTGCTATCCCTTCATCTCGGATAAATGGAAGTTCCTCGTCTACGGCGCCTATCCGACCGACGAGATTTGGCGCGTTAATCTTGTGTTCCTGCTCGGCGCGCTCGGCATCGCCGTTCTGGTCGCCGAATCCGTGCCGCATCGCTTTTGGGTGGGCGTCGGCCTTCTGGCCGCGGCCATCGGCTATGGCTTTCTGGTGGTCGAGCTGTTCGGCGAGCCCTTCGGCGTGCGTGTCGGCGTCCAAATCCTCGCGGGCGTCGGGCTTCTTTACATCGCCAGTGGCGCTGCGCCCCAAAGCGATCTTTTCAGCAGCGGCGCGCTCTCCGTCTTTAAACTCGCAGCGCTCGGCGCGGCGATCGCGCTGGGCGTCGCCGCCTGCTTCATCAAAGTGCCGGACGACATGACGATCGGCCAGCAGCTGATGCTGAAGGTCCCGGTCATCGCGCTTTTCGCAGCGATCGCGCTGGCGCCGCTGCGGTGGGTCGGCGTGCTGATGCTGACCGCGTTCCCGGCGATCGCCTTCGTCTTGCTCACGGGCGCCGCGCTTGAAGTGGATGAATTCACGCTGGCGAAGTTCGCCGCGGTCGCCGTCGGCTTGATCGCTTTCGGCGCGCTCAGCCGCCGCGGACGACCTCGGCCTGGTCAGCCGCGGCGAACAGCATCACGCCGATCAGCGCGCGAACGAGTTTGTTG
>JBCBCG010000022.1:0-30214 GCA_038530925.1 Pseudomonadota bacterium | reverse complement strand
GCGCCTTCTGGTATGGCTGCCGCGCGGATGGGCTTTCGCGCGTCTATTCGAACCTCCTTTACGGAGGCGTGATGCGCTTCGGCCCGCGCTGGAAGCGCCGCCGCGGCCTCACAGGCGCCAGCGCCAAGCCGCGCCGGATCGAGCCTGAGTTCAATCAGCAGGAATTCGATGAGCTGCGCGAGCTGATCGAGGGCGGCGATTGGGACGTCGATTCGCTCGAGCGCGAGCTCGGCTGACCAGGCGCGATCTCCATTTGCAGGTCTGTTCGGACATTCGGCGACAAGGGGCGAGGCGGGTGATGCGAAAGGGTGGACGACGCTTAGCAGAGAGACGAACGCGCGCCGCGGCGGCTTGCGTCGGCGTGATCCTCGCAGCGCTCGCGGCGCCGGCCGCCGCGCAGGATCATAGCCGGGTCTACAGCGCGCAAGAGCTGGCGGCGGACGGTCCGCGGCTCGAGAAGCGCGCCCGCGAGCTTTATAGAATCGTCCTCGAACAAGTGCTGACGCCGGCGGAGACCGCGCGCCTCGGCAATGTGCTGCTTGAGTTTCCTGAGCCTTATGAGGGCGACCACGTCCTCGAATTCTACACCTACGAGGATGGCGATCGCGACGTCGTGTCGATGCCGATCATGAGCCTGAAGGCGACCGAGGATCTGGCCACCGCGGTGCAATGGTTGAACCAGCAGCGCTACACCCTCGGCACCATTGATCTCTATTTCACGATGATGCGGCGCGAGGATCCATCCGACTTTGCCGGCGGCGCTTATCCGGCGCTGCTGCCCGCCCTCGGCGTGCCCGCGGACGCATATAAATCGCTCGGCGGGAACGACACCAGCATGCGCAACGACGCCTGGGCCTTCGCGCTGCTCCATGAGCTTGGCCATGTCGCGCTCGACCATAAGGACTACGCCGAGCTGACCACGGAGGAGGCGCGGCGCGACGAGCGCGCGGCGGATCAATTCGCCCTCGACGCGTTGGCGCGGATCGGCGGACGCCCGCCGGCGGGCGCCTATTTCATGCTCCAGGCGCAAGCTTACAGCCTGCCCCATCGCGGCCAGTTCGACAGCGAGGCGGCATGGCTGAAATTCATGGATGAAGAGAACGTCCATCCCGTAACCAGCGACCGGCTGCAGGCGATCGGCGAGCATGTGCTGCGCACGGCGCGCGGCAAGAGCGGCGTCGACCGCGAAGCCTGGACCTATATCGGCGAGCGGATGATCGCCTTCTCGCGCGATCTTGCGAATCTCGAGCTGCAGCAATGCATCACGCGCGCCGGCGAGCAGGCGACCCTCGCCGATCTCAAGCCGCGGAGGGAGCCGCCTGAGGCGTTGATGCGGAAGGCCTGTCTCTGACGCCGCGACAATCCGGCGCAACAACCGCGCTCACGCGCGCAGCCGCGCTTTCTTATGGTGCGGAAGTTCGTTTTCCGCCGAAACCACTCTAGGCTCCTCGAGAGCTTGGAAGCGCGCCGCCTGAGGGAGCCGAAAGCCGTGATCGCCGAACTTGGACATATCGCCCTGATCCTCGCCTTTTGCGTCGCGATCGTGCAGGGGACGGCCCCTCTTTACGGCGCGCATAAGGGCTGGGCCGATTACATGCGCCTCGGCGCGAGCGCGGCGTATGTGCAGGCGGGCTTGCTGGGCCTCAGCTTCATCGCGTTGACCGCCGCGTTCCTTGCGTCGGATTTTTCGGTGAAGCTGGTCGCGGACCACAGCCATGTGGATAAGCCGCTCCTCTATAAAATCTCCGGCGTGTGGGGCAATCACGAAGGCTCGATGTTGCTTTGGGTGCTGATCCTGGCGCTGTTCGGCGCGATGATCGGGCTTTTCGGGCGCAACCTGCCGTTGCCGCTGAAGGCGCGAACGCTGGCGATCCAAGGGCTGATCGGCGTCGCCTTCCTGGCCTTCATTCTGTTCACCTCGAACCCGTTTTGGCGCCTCGACCCCGCGCCGGAGGCCGGCGCCGATCTTAATCCGCTGCTCCAGGACCCCGGCCTCGCCTTCCATCCGCCGTTTCTTTATCTCGGCTATGTCGGCCTCTCGACCAGCTTCTCATTCGCGGTTGCGGCGCTGATCGAAGGGCGCGTCGACGCCGCCTGGGCGCGCTGGGTGCGCCCCTGGACTCTGGCGGCCTGGATGTTCCTGACCCTCGGGATCGCGCTCGGCTCCTGGTGGGCCTATTACGAGCTTGGCTGGGGCGGCTGGTGGTTTTGGGATCCGGTCGAGAACGCCTCTTTCATGCCCTGGCTGGCGGCGGCGGCTCTGTTTCATTCCGCGATCGTGGTCGAGAAGCGCGGCGAGCTGAAAAGCTGGACCATCCTTCTGGCGATCATCGGCTTTTCACTCTCGCTGATCGGCACCTTCATCGTCCGCTCCGGGCTGCTGACCTCGGTCCACGCCTTCGCCAGCGACCCGACGCGCGGCGTCTTCGTTCTGACGATTCTGGCGATCTCGGTCGGCGGCGCGCTCGCGCTCTTTAGTTGGCGCGCCAAGGAGCTCGCCTCGGACGGCGTCTTCGCGCCGATCAGCCGCGAAGGCGCGCTCCTCTTCAACAATCTCCTTCTGTCCGTCGCCTGCGTCGCCGTCTTCGTCGGCACGCTGGCGCCGCTGGCTTACGAGGCGGCGGGCCGCACCATTACGGTCGGCGCGCCTTGGTTCGACCTGATTTTCGGCGCGCTCATGATCCCGCTGCTCATGGCGCTGCCGATCGGCGCGATGCTGCCTTGGAAGCGCGGCGATCTGACCAAAGCTCTACCGAAGCTCGGGTTTGTGATTGGCGTCACGCTGCTCATCATGATCGGCTTTTGGGCGATCCAGACCGATTATCGCCTCGCCGGCCCGATCGGCGTCGGCCTCGGCGCCTGGGTCGCGCTCGGCGCGATCATGGATGTGCTCGACCGCGCCAAGCTCGGCCGAGCGCCGCTCGCGGAGACGGGGCGGCGTCTCTGGACGCTCCCGCGCAGCGATTGGGGCAAGACCTTCGGCCATTTCGGCGTCGGCGTCATGACCATCGGCATCGCCGCCTCCATCGCGCTCGAGACCGAAGATGTGCGTCTGGTGCAGCCGGGCGAAGCCTACACGATCGGCGGCTATGAGTTCGTGTTCCGCGGCGTGCTCGACCGCGCCGGCCCGAATTTCGATGCGAAGGTGGCGGTGGTCGAGCAGATGAAAGACGGCGCGCTGGTGGAGATCCTCCAGCCCGAGACGCGCCAATTCCGCGCCGCGCAAACGGTGACGGCGGAGGTCGGGCTCAGCTCTGGTTTCATGCGCGACATCTATGTGGTGCTGGGCGATCAACGCGAGAATGGCGCCTGGGTTTTGCGGACCTATGTGAAGCCTTATGTCAGCTGGATCTGGCTCGGCGCGCTGGTGATGGCCTTCGGCGGCGCGGTGAGCCTCTCCGATCCGCGCCACCGCGTCGGCGCGCCCGCGGCGCGGCGCGAGCGCGCGAAAGGCGCGAAAGCGCCGGCGGCGGTGCCGGCTGAGTGAGCGCAACCGGGTGAATAAGCGCAAGGAGCCTCGCCTGATGATCGTTAAGACGCTTTTCGCACAGGCGCGGCGCGTTGCGGCGCTGCTCGGCGTCGTTTTGGCGATCGCGCTCGCGGGCCCGGCCGCGGCGCTTGATCCCGAAGAAAAACTGGATGATCCGCGGCTCGAGGCCAAAGCGCGCGACATCACCCAGTATCTGCGCTGCGTCGTCTGTGACAACGCATCTGTCGACGACAGCAACGCGCAGATCGCCAAAAACATGCGCATGCTTGTGCGCCAGCGCGTCGAGGAAGGCCGCAGCGCTGATGAGATCCTGGCCGAGTTCGAGGCGTATTACGGCGAGTATGTCCGGCTGCAGCCGAAGTTTTCACTGTCGAATATTCTTCTTTGGGCGTCCGCGCCGATCGCCCTGCTGTTCGGCCTCTATCTCAGCAGCCGCCGCCTCGCGCCAGTCGGCCATGGCGCCGTCCCGCCCGAACCCGAAATTGATGACGCGAAGATCGCCGCCGCCCCGCTCTCTGAGGAGGAGCGCCGCCGGCTCCAAGATCTGTTGAAAGACTGATCCGCCGCCCTTCGCTTTCACAGTGCGAAGACTCGGCGCAAACGCATGCTTGCGCCGAGACGAAATTACTCTTGCATCTTCAAGCCTAGACGCACTTTTTGCGGGCATTTTTTAACAATTTCAGCACGCTCTGATTGTGACCAAAGCTACACTGCGCAGCAGAGATCACGCTTAAGCATACCCAAATTTCTTTGCGCAAGCCTCAGAACAAAGCTATCGCTCCCCGCGCGCCAAGAGGAGAGATGGCGCCGAAAACAATAAAAACACTGATGAAAGATCTGAGGCAGGAGCGGCTAAATGTCTATCGCTACGAGAATTATTGGCGCAACACGCCATGAGGTGGAAACACCGAGCGGCGACGCGCAAAGCGCCAGAAGTGGAAATGATTGGGGAAACCTTAGGACGCTTCGTGAGCAAGGTGGAGATATTGACCTTGGGAATGGACGAGATCGCTTTCATTTCAACGAATTCGGAGACGAGGTTACTGAATCGGGCCTCAAGGTCGACTTAGGCGCTGGTGACGATTTGGTGCTGCTCTACCATGGGCGCGACAGTTATGAGATCACCGTCAAAAACAGCCAAGGCGCCTATGTCGCCTATAATGGCGACGGGTCCGATCTCGGCGCCTTCAGCGAGGTGCGGATCAAGTACATCGGCGACGCCTCCGTGAA
The DNA here is from genome assembly GCA_038530925.1 of Pseudomonadota bacterium. GTDB lineage: Bacteria > Pseudomonadota > Alphaproteobacteria > Rhodobacterales > Rhodobacteraceae > JALEGB01. The sequence continues at coordinate 25,494 of JBCBCG010000022.1, read as the reverse complement.
TGGCGGGCCTATCGACGGGACGGAGATCACCTTCACCAACGCCGAGGCGTTCGCCTTCGAACAAGGCGCGCTTCAAGCCTCCTTCGATGGGCTGGGAGGCGATCGTGGCGCTAGCCAGGCGGTGGTCGCCGGGCCTGGTGGCGAGATCACGGTGGATTTCAGCGCGCGCGACAATGTTCTGAGCGGCTCGCAAACAGCGTCGATTCAGACCAATCCGAGCGACGATCTAACAGTCCGGCTTGGCGATGGAGACGACGTCTTCCGCTTCAACGGGCGCCTGGAGGACCAGGACGGCGAGACCTTCATCATTGATGGCGGCGCCGGCGATGGCGATCGCGCCGAGCTTGAGCGGACGATCGAGGATTACGAGTGGTCCGTCGACAATGGGACGCTCACATTCACGCTCCGAGACTCGAATGGAGACGCGACGGGCCCCACCGTTGAGCTGGAGGGCTTCGAGAGCTTCGTCTTCAAGAACAAGACCGCTCAGGGCGATTTCGAAGACGATCACTTCACACTGCAAGAGCTTGAAGACGCCTATGATTTTCTGACGACGCCAGCCGCGTCCGGCCCCTCCGCCGGACAGACTGGCGAAGCCCTCATCGAGAATGTCGGCGGGATCGAACAAAATAGCGCCGTCGCCGTGTCGACTTTGCTGGGGGAAGATACAAGCGACTACATCAAGTCTGCGCTCAACGACGCCGATGGCGATCTGAGCGTCGATCTGCTGCTCGCCTAACGGCGTCGCTCCGGACCTGGCGCAGCGTCGCGCGCCAGGTCCCCTCGCCATCGCCGCCCCAACCGTCGATCTGGCCGATGGATCGCGCTCACGAGCACGAAACTCACGATCATCAGCAGCGACCAGCTGCCGATTTTCGCCAGCGGCACCAAGCGCCAGCCATCCTCCTGCACCGGGTAGAGCCAGACATTCGCCCAAGTGGCGATGTTCTCGGCGACCCAAATCAACACGCCGACCGCGATGAAGAGCGGCCAGAGCGGCAGGCGCAGGCTGCGCCCTTCCAGCGAGACGATCATAACGGTTCGCCAGAACAGGATCACGGTCGCCGCCATCAACGCATAACGCCAATCCCAGACGTAATGATGAGTGTAGAAGTTGAAATAAATCAGAGTCGCCAACAGCGCCGTCGCGGCGAAATTCGGATAATGCTCGAACCGAGCGTCCAAGAGCCGCCAGCTCCGCGCGATGTAGCTGCCCACCGCCGAATACATAAACCCGGTGAAGAGCGGCACGCCCTCGATGCGCATCACGCTCGGCTCCGGATAGACCCACGCGCCGGCCCAGGTCTTGAAGATCTCCATCACCGTGCCGACGATGTGGAAGAGGATAATCGCTTTGGCTTCGTCCCAAGTCTCCCAGCCGGCGGCGAGCAGGAACGCTTGGATCGCGATCGCCGCGATCAACAGCGCGTCGTAGCGGGCGAGCGCCCAGCTCGGATCCCATATCAAGTGAGAGAAAACGATCAGGATCAACAGCATGATGGCGAAAGCCGCCGCGGAAAGCTGCGCCTTCAGCGCGGCCAGCGCCACATGTCCCGCCGAGCCGCGCGGCGCCCCCGCCGGAGCCGCCCCGAGACGCCCGCCCATCGCCGAGCCGTTTCCCATCCTGCGCTCCCGCCCCTCCAAATCGACGCGCCCATAGGCGCCTTGCGCGGCTTGGTTTAAGCATCGCCTCGCGCCCTGGAAAGGGGCCGGACGCTTGGGCGCCATGAGGGCTTTTTTGCGATGACCGAGACCGCTTATGAGACAGTTCGCTACCGCATGGTCGATGCGGTGGCGCGCATCTCCCTCAACCGGCCGGACCGGCTTCACGCCATGAACCGGACCATGCGCCTCGAATTGACCGAAGCCTTCCGCCGCGCCGGGCGCGAGGCGCGCGCGATTCTGCTGACCTCCGAGCGGAGCGCGGATCCGGCGGTGAAGCCGTCTTTTTGCGCCGGCCAAGATCTCGGCGCCATCCGCGAAGAAGACCTCGAGACGATCTTAGATGAGGAATACGCGCCCATGTTGCGGGCGCTGATCGACGCGCCGATCCCGAGCGTCGCCGCGATCATCGGCCCCGCCGCCGGCGCCGGGCTGCATCTGGCGCTCTCGGCCGATGTGATCTTCGGCGCGCGCTCAGCGAGCTTCACAGCGCCGTTTTCTCGGATCGGGCTGATGCCGGCGGCCGCGGGCAGCTATTGGTTGCCGCGGCTCGCGGGGCCGCAGCGCGCCGCCGGCATGGCGTTTTTGGGCGAGCCGGTCTCAGCGGAGCAGGCCGAGCGTTGGGGCCTGATTTGGCGCGCGTTGCCCGATGACGAGCTTGAGGCCGCGGCGGAGAGAGCGGCGGCGAAGATCGCCTCGGGCCCGACCGTCGCGCTCCGCGCGACGAAGGCGGCGTTTCGCGCAAGCTTGTCGAATGGTCTCGAAGCGCAACTCGCCCTTGAGACGAAACTGCAAGGGGAAGCGGGCCGCAGCCGCGACTATATGGAAGGCGTCGCCGCGTTTCTGGAGAAACGAAAGCCGCGTTTTGAGGGGCGCTGAACGGCGAGCCGCCGCGCGCCGCTACACCGTGGCGAGACCGCCGACCAGCGCGTTGAAGATCAGCTGAATGCCGTCATTGACGAAGAGGCTGAAGGCGGCGGAGATCACCACGCCGATCAACGCCGCGTAAAGGACGTATTCAAGCGCGGATCCGCCGCTCTCATCTTTGAAAAGTCGCTTAATCATTGGCATGCGCTTCCCCCGTTAAGCGCGTAGGCGCGACGCTTGTGGCCGCAGTGTCCGCCGCCAGCACTAAAATCTCGTTCAAAAACGAGCTTAACTGCGCCCGCTGCGCCTGCGATGGCGACTTGGCGATGGCGACTTGGCGATGGCGACTTGGCGATGGCGCCTTGGGGATGGCGCCTCGGCGACAGCGCCGCGGCGGCCATGGGGCGCAAAACCGGTTTCGCTCGGCGCGTTTGCGCTTTAGACCAGCGCCGGTCACGGGCGAGAGACGGCGCGCGGCGCGCTGGCGCGCCGAATGGAGGTGAGATGGCGGCGAAACGCGCGGCGCAGGCGGAGACGCCGGTCTGCTTCCAGGAGATCCTTGGCGCTCTCACGCGCTTCTGGGCGCAGACGGGCTGCGCGAGCCTTCAGCCTTACGACATGGAGGTCGGCGCAGGGACCTTTCACCCGGCGACGACGCTGCGCGCGCTTGGCCCGTTGGCCTGGGCGGCCGCTTACCCTCAGCCGTCCCGGCGCCCCACCGATGGACGCTATGGCGAGAACCCGAACCGGCTGCAGCACTATTATCAGTACCAAGTGATCATCAAACCGAGCCCGCCGGATCTTCAGGAACTCTATCTCGGCTCTCTCGCCGCGATCGGCGTCGATTTGCATCTGCACGACATCCGTTTCGTCGAAGATGATTGGGAGAGCCCGACCCTCGGCGCTTGGGGGCTTGGCTGGGAGGTGTGGTGCGACGGGATGGAGGTGAGCCAATTCACCTATTTTCAGCAGGTTGGCGGGCATGACTGCAAGCCGGTCTCGGGCGAGCTGACCTATGGGCTCGAGCGGCTGGCGATGTATGTGCTGGGCGTCGAGAATGTCTACGCGCTGCCCTATAACCGGCCGGACAGCCCAACGCCGCTCAGCTATGGCGATGTGTTCCAGCAGACCGAGCGCGAGTATTCGCGCTGGAATTTCGATGTCGCCGATCCGGAGATGCTGCTGGCTCATTTCGAGGCGGCGGAGCGGGAATGCCGCCGCATTCTCGAACAGCCGGCGGTCGATCCAAAGACAGGAAAGCACATCGTCATGGCGCATCCGGCCTATGATCAATGCATCAAGGCGAGCCATCTCTTTAACGTGCTTGATGCGCGCGGCGTGATCTCCGTGACCGAGCGTCAGGCCTATATCGCGCGCGTGCGCGCTTTGGCGAAGCTCTGCGCCGACGCGTTTTTGGAGACAGAAGCGGGCGGCGCGGCGGCCCCTGTTTCGGCGTGACGAGCGCGCGGCGATGAAAAGCGGGACGGTGGTCGGCTTGGCGGTGGCGGCGGCGACGCTGATTGGCGGCGCGGCGGTCTATTATCTGCAAGCCTTCGAGTATTACGAGCGGCGCGATGGGCTTGAGAGCGTCGTCATCGGCGGCGAGGCCTTCGCCGTTCAGGGCTATCGCGGGCTCGATCATGACGCGCTGCCCTTGCGGCTGCGAGGCTGTTTTCGCGTCAGCGATCCTGAGGCCGCGCTGGCGGCGGGCCCGGCGGCGCGCCGTCCGGAGCCTTTCGGCGCGCCAAGCTGGTTCGAGTGCTGGAACGCTGAAGCGCTGGACGAGGATCTGAAGGCCGGCCGCGCCCGCGCCGTGTCCGCCGAGATCTCTGGATCCGGCGATTTCGCGACCGAACGGGTCGTCGCCATTTATCCGGACGGCCGAGCCTTTCAATGGCGCCGCCTGATGAAGGATGTGCGTTAGCGAGCGCCGCGTTTTTCGCGTCCTCCCGCGCGCGCCCGTTGATCCAGAGCAAAGCGCAGTGCGACGTCTATGCGAAGCTGCGGCGGATCACCATCGCGAAAGGAGCCGCCATGAGCGCCACGCCGCACGCCCTGCCCGAGGCTTTTCCCGATCATCAGGATCTGGTGAAGCGCCTCCGCGCCGAGCACGCCCATTTCGCCAAGCTCGCCGATGATTACGACGTCGTGAATGAGAGCATTCATCGCGGCGAGACTAATATCGAGCCGATGGATGATTTCCATATGGAGGATCTGCGCAAGCAACGCCTGCGCCTCCTCGATGAGATCAGCGCGATGCTGCGCGAGGCGTCGTCCTGAGGCGCCGACGCGCTCCTCGGGCCTGAGCGGCCTCGTCGCCGCTACTCCAGCGCCTTCATCTCAAGGCGCAGCGCCGCGGCGAGCGCCGGATCGCCCGGCGGCGGCAAGCTCTGCGCGACGTCGATGGCGGCGGCGAGCGGCCCTTTCGCCTCGCCTGGCGCAAGACGCGCCAGGCGGCGATAGGCCTCGATCAGCTCCTTTTGCAGCGCCGCATCCGCCGCGCCGAGCCGCCGGAAGCTCTCAAGCACGCCAGCCTGACGCTGCACGCTTTCGATCGCCGCCGCCGTCTCGCCGGCGGCCTCAAGCAGCGCGCCGATGCGCCGATGCAGCGTCGCCATGTAAAGCTGCGCCGGCGCCGCTTCGCTCGCGGCGCCGTCCACCTCCTCCGCCAACGCCAAGGCGGAGCGATAGGCCGTGAGCGCCCGTTCGCGCTGGCCAAGCTCGGTCAAAGCGTCGCCGAGCATGCTGCGGCTGGCGGAGAGATCGCGCCGATAGCCTGGGTGCTCCGGGGCGGCCTCGGAAAGGGTTTCGATCTCGCGCGTTCCGACCTCGAAGCGTTCGAGCGCCTGTTCGCGCCGCCCCGCCGCAAGCTCGGCGGCGCCAAGCCGATACCGCAGGAACGCCCGCTCCCGCTGCGCCGCGGCCTCCTCCGGCGCGCCATCCGCCACCGCGCTCATAAGCGAGAGCGCCGCGCGATAGCTCTCGATCGCCGCGGGCGTCGCGCCGGCGCTCAGCCTTTGATCCCCGAGCCCGGCGAGGAGCGCGGCGAGCCGCCGCTTCGGCGCCGGCGCGTCATCGTCGAGCGCGAGAAAGCCGGCCTCCTCCAGAAGGCGCGCCGCGGGCTCCACCTCGCCCATGCCGAGCTTGCGCTCGGCGTCCTCGAGCAGGCGCGCCAGCTCGTCCGTGTCGTCATCCGCCATCGCCGCCGCCTCCTCCTGCGCCGCGCCGCCTGAGGCCATCCGCCCCGCGGCTCTCGGCGTCGGTCGCATTCGCCTCCGAGAGCGCTTATGTACCGACAGGATGGCGCGGGCGGAAGGATGCAGGCGCAAGACCGTCTGCGGAGCGGCGTTTGAGGAGACGGCGATGACCGATGATGAAGCGAGGCGCGCGCAGGCGCGGGACAGCGATGGGCCAGCCGCTGGAGAGGCGCAGCCGCCGCGGCTGAGGCATCCCGAGAAAGCGCATCGCGCCGATAACGCCTCGCCGAAAAAGCCGAGTTGGATCCGCGTGAAAGCGCCATCGGATCCCGGCTTTTTCGCAACCCGCGCGACCATTGAAGAACATAAGCTCTCCACCGTTTGCCAAGAGGCCGGCTGCCCCAATGTCGGCGAGTGCTGGGCGAAGGGTCACGCCACCATGATGATCATGGGCGAGATCTGCACCCGCGGCTGCACCTTCTGCAATGTGGCGACGGGCAAGCCCGACGCGCTCGATCCGTTCGAGCCCGGCCGCGTCGCCGCGGCGGTGGAGCGGCTGGGCCTCGCCCATGTGGTGATCACGTCAGTCGATCGCGACGATCTCGATGATGGCGGCGCGGGCCATATCGCCCAGACCATCCGCGCCGTGCGCCATCGCCGGCCAGAGGCCACGATCGAGGTTTTGACGCCCGATTTTCTGAAGAAGGACGGCGCCCTCGAGATCGTCGTTGAGGCGCGGCCGGACGTCTTCAATCACAATCTCGAAACCGTGCCGGGCCTTTATCCGCAAGTCCGCCCCGGCGCGCGCTACTATCACTCGCTGCGCCTTCTTGAGCGGGTGAAAGAGCTTGACCCGACGATGTTCACCAAATCCGGGCTCATGGTCGGGCTCGGCGAAGAGCGCCAGGCGGTGCATCAGGTGATGGACGACATGCGCGTCGCCGACATCGATTTCCTGACAATTGGACAGTATTTGCAGCCGACGAAGAAACACCACGCCGTGGCGGAGTTTGTGACGCCGGACGCGTTCGAGGCGTACGAAAAAGCCGCCTACGCCAAAGGCTTCCTGATGGTTTCGGCGACGCCGCTGACGCGCAGCTCCTATCATGCGGGCGAGGATTTCGAGCGGCTGCGCGCCGCCCGCGCCGCGCAGATCGCGCGCGAAGCCTGATTTCAGCGGCGACGCGACCCTCGGCCCCAGAGCGAGTCGCTAGCCATGATTCGCTTTTTGGCGTATGTGTGACACATGGCGACGCATGCTGAAAAAAGACGGATCCCTTACGCGCCCGATCAGATCTTCAATCTGGTCGCCGATGTGGAATCCTATCCGGAGTTCCTGCCTTGGGTCGCCGGCTGCCGCATGCGCAGCCGCAAGCCGCTCCCGCCGGAGGATGGGCCGGGCGAGGTGCTTGAGGCGGATTTGATCGTCTCGTTCAAAGTGTTCCGCGAGCGCTTCGGCAGCCGCGTGACGTTGCGGCCGGAAAGCCGCGTCATCGATGTCGCATATCTCGACGGACCGTTCCGGTATCTCAATAATCACTGGGAGTTTCACGAGAACGAAGACGGTTCGACGACAATCGATTTCTATGTCGACTTCGAGTTCAAGAGCAAAATGCTGCAGCGTTTGATCGGCGTTGTGTTCAATGAGGCGATGCAGCGGATCGTCCAAGCCTTCGAGCGGCGCGCCGATGCGCTTTACGGCGGCGCGGACGCCGCTCTGACCCCGACCTCGCCGGCGCGTCCGCAGCCGATCTAAGCGCCGCGGCGGCGAATTTCCCATCGCCGCGCCCCGCCCGCCTGACATAGCATCACGCAGCGCGACAGCCGCGGAGGCGCGGCGTGCGTAGATGCGGAGGCCACAGCCATTCTCCACGGATCTCTCACCGCAGCGCAGGTCGTCGCGATGCTGGAGCTTTCGCCGCATCCGGAGGGCGGCTGGTATCGCGAGACCTGGCGCGCCGAGGCGCCGGACGGCGCGCGCGCCGCCGGATCTGCGATCTATTATCTCCTCAGCGCGGACGATTTCAGCCATTGGCATAAGGTCGACGCGGCCGAGATCTGGCATTGGTATGCTGGCGGGCCGCTGGTGCTGTCGGTCTCAAGCAATGGGCGCGACGCCGAAGCGCGCCATCTTGGGCCCGAGTTCGCAGCCGGCCAACGCCCGCAAATCATCGTGCCCACGGGCTGGTGGCAAAGCGCGACATCGCTCGGCGCGTGGACGCTTGTGGGCTGCACCGTCTCGCCCGCCTTCGAGTTCGCCGGCTTCGAGCTCGCGCCGCCCGATTGGCGCCCGAGCCCCGCCGGTCCGCCCTCATGAGCGAGAAGGCGTCGCTCAGCGAGACGCCGCGGCCGCGTCTCTATCTCAACACGCCCTTTCTGTTCGAGCCTGCGCCCTTCGCCGAGGCTCTGGCGCGCGCGCTGGAGGCGGGAGACGTCGCCTGCGTGCGGCTGCGCCTGCGCGGCGCGTCGGAGGATGAGCTGCGTTATGCGGTCGAGGCGCTGAAACCGGTCTGCCATGAGCGCGACGTCGCTCTGATCCTCGCCGACGCCTTCCGCCTCGCCGCGGAGATGGGGCTGGACGGCGTTCATTTCGAAGAAGGAAAAAATGCGCAGATCGAGGCGCGGGCGGCGCTTGGGCCGGAGGCGATCATCGGCGTCGGCTGCGGCGCCTCGCGGGATCGCGGCCTCACCGCAGGCGAGCGCGGCGCGAGCTACGTCGCCTTTGGGCCCGTGGCGCAAGAGGAGAGCCTGCGCGTCGGCGATTTGGCGGAGCCTGATCTGTTCGCCTGGTGGCAGACCATGATCGAGCTGCCCGTCGTCGCCGAGGGCGGCATGACGCCGGCGCTGGCCGCGGAGCTCACAGGCAAAGCCGACTTCATCGCCGCCTGCCGCAGCGTTTGGGATGCGCCGGAAGGCCCAGCCGCCGCCGTCGCGGCCTATCAGGCCGCGATCGACGAAGCGGCGGCGGCTGACGAGCTATCGTAAGGCGCGCTGATCGCGCTCGATGAGAGAAGGAAGGCCGCTGCGCCGCGCCGGCCTCGCCCGCTCTTTCGCGGCCGGTTTCGCATCATCTTGGGTCGTCACGCCCACACTGGGCGCCAGGGCCACGCGCATATCCCGATAGCGATATGTGACCGGAGCCGTCGTCGCTTGGCTCGCCAGCGCCGATCCGACAAGCGCCGCCACCACCCCTCCCGGGCTCATCGCGCTCGGAAGCTGCAAGCTGAGCGCAAACGGCGCGCCCACCCGCACCGGCTTCATCAACGTGATCGTTTCGTCAAATCCGTCCTTCGCGCAATGAACGCTCAGCGTCGGCGAGGCGCGCCCGAACAAGGGAACGCGAACGCCGCCGGGCGTCGTGACCGTGGCTTCGAATTTCGGAGCGCGCAGGGTGCAGGACGCCCCCTTGATTTCGCGGTCATCGGCGAGCGGAAAGAGCGGCCCATTGAAGGTGCGGATCGTGACCACCTGGTCGCCGCTGGCGCGTATGGCGGGCGCTGTGTCCACCGTCACGGCCTCGCCGTCGCGCAGGCGCGAGAACGGATCCACCCCGGCTCTCTGCGGCGCGCGCGCATCGACCACCTCGGCGAGGTTCACCTGAGCGCACCCCCCGACCCAAAGGCCGAGAAGAATAGCGATTGTCGTCATACTGCGCGGCACGGCTCGCCCCCGGACGTCTTTGAGACGACCGGCTCTTTGCAAAGCGCGCGCCTAGGGACGAAAGCCCGCGAAATCAGACCTCAGAATTCGCGCAAGATCGGGCCAATAAACTAGCCTCTCTCGCTAACCATAGACTTGCTTCGGCAACCATATCACCAGTTCTGGGAACAACATGCAAAGAGTTAATCCCAACACCTGCAGCGCCAGGAACGGAAGCGCCGCTTTGAAGATGTCCGACATCGGGATCTCCTTCGGCGCGACGCCGCGCAAGTAGAAGAGCGCATAGCCGAAGGGCGGACTGAGAAAACTCATCTGCATGTTCACAAGATAGAGCACGCCAAACCACAGCACGAGATCCGCTTCGCTGTCGAAGCCGAAGGCCGCCGCGCCGATCGCTTTGATGATCGGCACGAAGATCGGCACGCAGAGCAGCAGAATGCCGACCCAATCGAGGAACATGCCGAGCACGATCAAGAAGATCTGCATCACGATGAGGATGCCCCACGGCCCGAGTCCGAAGCCCTCCATCGCCTCTCGCACGAATTGCTGGCCGCCTTGCTGATTGTAGAGGCTCACGAACAGCGTCGCGCCGAACATGATCCAGATGACCATGGCGGAGGCTTTGAGCGTGGTGGTGCAGGCCTCGCGAATTGTGCGCCAATCGAGCTTGAAATGGAGCGCCGCCACCATCATCGCGCCGAAGCTGCCGACGCCGGACGCCTCCACCGGCGTCGCATAACCGGTGAAAATCACGCCCAGCACCACGAAGATCAAAGCGATCGGCGCGGTGAGGCCGCCGAGCAGCCGCAGCTTCTCTCCGAGATCGATGCGTTCCTCGACCGGGATTGGCGGGCCGAGCTTCGGATTGGCGAAGGCGCGCGCGGTCACATAGGAGATGTAAAGACCCGAGAGCAGCAAGCCGGGAATGACGGCGCCGATGAAAAGCTCGCCCACGGATTGCTCCGCGACCACCGCATAGAGGATGGCGAGGATCGAAGGCGGGATCAGGATGCCGAGCGTGCCGCCCGCCATGATCGAGCCCATCGCGATCTTAGGCTCATAGCTCCGCTTCAGCATTTCCGGCAGCGCGATGATGCCCATCGTCACCACCGCCGCGCCGATCACGCCCACCATGGCGGCGAGGATGGTCGAGGCGATGATGGTCGCCGAGGCAAGCCCACCCGGGATCGCGCCGAGCAGCTTATAGAGCACGTCGAACATCTCTTTGATGATGCCCGAGCGTTCCAACATCGCCGCCATGAATATGAATAATGGGATCGCGATAAGCTGTTCATTGCTCATCGTCGCGAACACTTGCGTCGGCGCGAGGCTGACATTGTTGATGTCTTGCACCAAAAACAAGAACAGGCAGGCGAGGCCGCCGGTCACCCACGCCAGAGGCAGGCCCAGCATCAGCAGAATGAGCAAGCTGCCGAACATCAGCAGCGTCAGCAGCTCGATGGAGAATTCCAGTCCCATGCGCTCAGCCCTCGACCTTATGGAGCGGCTCGCCGAAGCGGAGCGTGTGTAAGTCCTTGATGATGCGGCTGATACCCTGGAGCAGAAGCAAGGCGGCGCCCATCACAATCATCAACTTCACCGGCCAAAGCGGGATCTGCCACGGATTGTTGAAGCTGTATTCGCCGTTGCGTTTCTCATCGCTCAGGAAGTCCATGATGGAGATCTCGGCGAGAAGCTGCATCGTCTCGACATCGCCGCGCGCCCAAGCCGACAAGACAGTGTTGCCATTACCAATCGACTGCATCGCGAAGACCCAGCCCCAGAGCAGCAACGCGAACACAAAAATGAAGAAAAACACCGATGTGGCGAGATCCACCGCCGCCTTTAAACGCGGCGAGAAGCGCGCATAGAAGATATCGACGCGCACGTGACTTTCAGTCAGCATCGCATAACAGCCGGCGATCATGTATTGCATGCCAAAGAGGTAATAGACGCCTTCATGCACCCAGATCGTCGGCGAATTGATCACTTTTCGCGCCAGCACTTCATACAGAAACGCCATAACCGCCAACACGGTCCAATAGGCGACGAATTCGCCGAACCAGAGCGAGTTTCGGTCGACCCAGCCGGTGAAGCCGCGCGGCGAGGCGAAGCGCATATCGGCCGGCGTCGCGGTGCTTTCGCTATCTGAAGGCTCCGCCTGCTCCGCCGCCGCCTCGATGCGCCGGCGCCCCGCGGGATAAAGAAGAAACGGCAGCAAGATCGCGTCGATCAGCATCAGCGCCAGGAGGCCGTAAAAGAGGACAGCGCCGAAGGTCACATACCATTCCCGCCGCTCCCGAGCCTCGATTTCGGCGGGACGCGCGGCGATCAGCGTCTCCTCATTCTCGGTGATCGTCTCGCGACTGCTCTCCAGCCGGGCCTGCGCCCGCTCCAAGCGGCCTTCGGTGATGCGCTTGCGCGTCGACCCCTCTTCAAGCGTCCGCAATTCTTCGGTGAACCGGGCGATGTCGCGTTCGGATTTATCGATGTCGCGGGTCGCGCGCGCGATCCGGTTCTCCGCCGAGACGACGGCCGCCGTCGCCGCCGACAGCTCATCGCGCGTGTTCTCCTTCTGGCCGCTCGCATAAAGCAGCGCGCCGAAGAGAACGATGAAGCCGAGCCCCCAGAGGTTCTTCAAGTAAAGCCGGTGCAGACCGATATATCCCGCCACCAGCCACAAGAAATACGCGAGCGTAAGCGAAGGCTTCTCCGCCGCGCCAAGCCGCCGAGACAGCACCATCGCGATCGCGGGAAAGATGAGCACTGAGAGCCAATAGGCCCAATGCGGCAAGACGAAATCGATACTCGGCATGACGCCCCCGGGAGGACGACAGTCAGGATACTGTCGCGGATGATCAAAACCCTACGCCGGGCGCCCCCACGACCGGCAAGGAGGGGTCCAAGCGCCCGAAGTACCGGGCGCTTGGGATGTCGTCATATCAGGCTCGATCAGAGATTGAGCGTCTGACCTTCGATCATCTCCGGCGTCACATAGCCAAGAGAGCCGGACATCATATAGTCGAGCTGGATCTTAAAGGCGCGCGCGGCGTCTTTGTCCTTGTTCGCCCAGGCGTACCAACGCGGCACGGCGACTTCGGTGATCACTTCGACGTCGTCTTGGCTGAGGCGCGTGATTTGCGTGCCAGCCGCCTCGAACTTCCTCCAGGCTTCTTGGTCGGCCTTTTGGATCTGCGCGTGATGCAGATCCGAATACACATGGACCTCCATCTCGACGAAGTTCTTCATCTCCGGCGAGAGCGCGTTCCACGCGTCCATGCCGACGGTAAGATCCATCAAATCAACGGGCTGATACACCGACATGAAGCCCGGAGGGCCCATGGAGATGTAATCGGTCACCTGGTCGAAGCCGAGCGCGAGGTTCACCGCTGGTCCGACATAGTCGGCGACGTCGATGGTGCCCTTCTCGAGCGCCGGGAAGATCTCAGAGCCTGGCAGCGTGGTGGTCTTCGCGCCAAGCTCTTGGAACACCTCAGCGACCATGCCGCCCGGAAGGCGCATCTTCCGATCGCGGAAATCATCGACCGAATTGATCGGCACCTTCGAGTGGATGATGTTCGGGCCGTGATGGATCGGGCCGACATAGTAGAGGCCTTGCTTCGCGAACACTTCCCGCGCCAGCTCAAGCCCGCCGAGCGAGTAGTAGAACACGTCCCACTCATGAGGGTTGCGCAGGCTCATCGGGTAGGAGCTTAGGAACACCGACACCGGCATCCGGCCCGCCCAGTAGAGCGTAAACGGGTTCATCGCCTGCAGCACGCCGTTCTTCACAGCGTCGAACAGCTGGAAGTCTCCAACAACGTCTTTCGCGCCGAACGGTACGAACTCTAATTCGCCGCCGGTTTTTTCTTTGATCGATGCGCACCAGGTCCGGAAAATATCAAGGCCAATACCGCCTGGCCACGAGGTCTGTACTTTCCAAGAGGTTGTTGCGCCTTGCGCGGTCGCGATCGCCGGCGCCGCCAGGGTCGCCGCGCCTCCAAGCGCCGCGCTTTGCAAAAAGCGGCGGCGGCCGAGGCCGTTATCCGATTGCGTCATAAGGATCTCCCTTCCGTGTCGCGACGGTTTTCTCCGCCGACCGCGGCACCGTAGGGCGACGGAACGCCGCACGTCTACAAGAGATTTACCTTGACATAAAATATTCGTTTCCAATTAAGACGTATTCCGCAAGTCAAAATGCTGCGTCGCATCATGAGCCCCGTGTATTGCTGCGAGCGCGTGCAGCAATGGCGAGCGCGGGCGTTCCGCAGCGGATCGCCTCCGGCGCGAGTCATCGGAAGGCGAAAGGCGGGCGTCTTAGCGCCGCCGCGACGCGCGCGGAACGGCCCTCAGCGGCGATTGCCGTCCCGCAACTGGCCGTAATTCTCATCGAGCGCGTAACCGACGGAGCGAACAGTGCGGATCGGATCATCCTCACCGTTGCGGTTCAAGGCTTTGCGCAGCCGCCCCACATGCACGTCGACCGTGCGCGCTTCGACATAAACGTCTCGGCCCCAAACCATGTCCAGCAGCTGCTCGCGGCGGAACACGCGGCCGGGACGCTGCAGCAAACAATCGAGTAGGCGGAACTCCGTCGGGCCGAGATGCACTTCGCGCCCCTCGCGCAGGACGCGCCGGCGCTGGCGATCCAGGGTGATGTCGGCGAAGGTCGCCACATCGCCATGCAAGGTCGGCCGAAATCGACGCAGCACGACGCCGATGCGCGCGATCAATTCCGACACCGAGAACGGTTTGACGATGTAATCATCCGCGCCGGAATTGAGCGCGCGCACGCGATCATCTTCATCGCCGCGTGCCGTCAGCATGATGATTGGCAAATCGGACAAATCGGGATTAGCGCGCATCTGCCGGCAGATCTCAAAGCCGGAGACGTGCGGCAGCATCCAATCCAAAATCACAAGATCTGGCCGCTCTTCCTTAATCGCAGGCATCGCCTCTTCGCCATCATGGCAAAGACGCACATTAAAACCCGCTTTTTGAAGGTTGTACTCAAGAAGAGCGCAGAGAGCGCTCTCGTCTTCGACAATGAGAATATTAGCGCTCATCCTTGCGCGCTCTCCCCATTAGCTCCGTTAAACGCCGCGCCGCATGACATGCAGGATAAGCAAGCCATGCGCCGCGCGGCGCATGGTCGACGGTCTCGCGCGCCGCTGCTGCTAGGCTGACGCCTTAACCGAACCGGCCGCTGATGTAATCCTGCGTGCGCTGCTCGGTGGGATTGGTGAAGATCTTCGACGTGTCGTCGAACTCCACGAGATTACCGAGATGGAAGAACGCGGTTTTCTGGCTGACGCGCGCCGCTTGCTGCATGGAGTGCGTCACGATGACGATCGAGTATTTCTGACGCAGCTCGTCGATCAGCTCCTCCACTTTCGCGGTGGCGATCGGATCGAGCGCAGAAGCAGGCTCGTCCATCAGCAGAACCTCAGGCTCCGTGGCGATGGCGCGCGCGATGCAAAGCCGCTGCTGCTGACCGCCGGAGAGCCCCGTCCCCGGCTCGCCGACGCGATCCTTCACCTCATCCCACAGCGCCGCGCGGCGCAGCGCGGTCTCGACAACTTCATCTAGCTGCGCCCGCGATTTCGTCATCCCGTGGATCCGCGGGCCGTAAGCGACGTTGTCATAGATCGATTTCGGGAACGGGTTCGGCTTTTGGAACACCATCCCAACCCGCGCGCGCAGTTGCACCGGATCAACCTCGCGCGCGTGGATGTCCTGCTCGCCGAGCAAGATATCGCCGGTCACGCGGCAACCGTCGATGGTGTCGTTCATCCGGTTGAGACAGCGCAGGAAGGTCGACTTGCCGCAGCCGGACGGACCGATGAAGGCCGTGACCGTGCGATCCAAAATGTCGATCGAGACCTCTTTGATCGCGCGTTTGTCGCCGTAGAACACATCCACATTGCGCGCGGTCATCTTCACCGCCGCGGCGCTTGGGGCGCTGACGCTCTCGGTTGCGGTGGTTGGTTCGGCCACGTCGCTCATTGCGCTATCCCTCTCTCATGCCCGCGATCGCCGCATCCGGCCGCGTTCGCTCGATCGGCGTCGTCGTCTTCCCTGCGCGGCGGCTGCGCCGCCGCGCGCTCATCCGAGGCGCGGCTCACCAGCGCCGCTCGAAGCGTCGCCGCAGCAACACGGCGAGAATGTTCATCATCGCCAACACCATCAGCAGAACGATGATCGCCGCCGACGTCCGCTCAACGAAGGCCCGCTCAGACGCGCGGGACCAGTTGTAGATTTGCGACGGGATCGACGTCGCCGGGTCGAGCGGGCCGTCCGGCATCCGGTTCACACTGGCGTCCATGCCGATGATCAGCAGCGGCGCCGTCTCGCCCAACGCCTGCGCCAAGCCGATGATCGTGCCAGTCAGAATGCCTGGCATCGCTAAGGGCAGCACATGGTGGAACACCGACTGCATTTTCGAGGCGCCGACGCCGAGAGCCGCCTCGCGCACCGAGGGCGGCACCGCTTTCAGAGCGGCGCGGGTGGCGATGATGACCGTCGGCAGCGTCATCAGCGTGAGCACCAGCCCGCCGACGATCGGCGTGGAGCGCGGGAGGCCGGCGAAGTTGATGAACACCGCCAGGCCCAAGATCCCAAACACGATCGACGGCACCGCGGCGAGGTTGTTGATGTTCACCTCGATGAGATCCGTAAACCGGTTTTTCGGCGCGAACTCCTCAAGGTAGATCGACGCCGCGACGCCGATGGGCAGCGCCAAGACGAGGACGATCAGCATCATCAGGAGCGAGCCATAGATCGCGACGCTGAGACCCGCATTCTCCGCATAAGGCGACGACGTCTGGGTGATCAGCCCCCAATTGAACCGCTTCTCAAGCCGCCCAGCCTCGACAAGCTGATCAAGCATTTCGATCTGCGCGTCCTTGACCTGCCGAATTTCATTCGGCGTGTCGCGTGAGATCGCCCCCTTCAAAAACGCGTCGATGTCGCCGCGGGCGTAGAACCAGAGATCATGCGTGCCGCCGATCAGATCGGGATTCTCCAACACCATATCGCGGAATGCGAAATGCGCGTTGACCGACAAAATGCGTTTGGCGAGAGGCGCAAGCTCATCGTCGAGCGGATCGATCTCAAGCTCTTCGAGAAGGGCGTTTTGGACGATCCGCGGCAACGCCATCTGCGTCTTGAACGCGAACATGTGCGCGTTGAAGGATTCCGGATTAGGCGCGTTACGCAGCCCATCGGGATCGAGAACCGCCTCATCCAAGGTGATCTCAAGCTTGATCTCGGTCTGGTAGAAGCCGGTGATGCCTTTAGAGATGATCGAATACATCAGCAGCACGAGGAAGCACACCGCGATGGTGATCGCGAGCAGGCCATAGACCTTGAACCGGGTCTCCGCGGCGCGGCGGCGGCGGATGCCGAAATCGCGGACAGGCGTGCTGGTCGGATGCGAGCCCGCGGCGTCGCCGGTGGAGAGAGTCGCGTCGCTCATTCGTACTTCTCCCGATACTTCCGCACGATGCGCAGGGCCATAACATTCATCACCAGGGTGATCGCGAAGAGCGTGATGCCGAGCGCGAAGGCGACCAGCGCCTGAGGCGAGGTGAAGTCGACATCGCCGGTGAGCTGACTGACGATCTTCACGGTGATGGTGGTCATGTCTTCGAGCGGATTGGCGCTGATCTTCGCGGTCGCGCCTGCGGCGAGCACCACGATCATCGTCTCGCCGATCGCGCGACTGGCCGCCAACAGCACGGCCCCGACGATGCCAGGCAGAGCCGCCGGCAAGATGACGTTCTGCACCGTCTCAGCTTTCGTCGCGCCAAGGCCGTAAGAGCCGTCGCGCAGGCTCTGCGGCACCGCGTTGATGATGTCGTCTGAGAGCGAAGAGACGAAGGGGATGATCATGATCCCCATCACGATGCCCGCCGTGGCGACTGAGCTCGCGCTCACGGTCATGCCGAAGACGCTCTGAAAGAAATCGGCGATGGCCGGGCCGACCGTGATCAGCGCGAAGAAGCCGTAGACGATGGTCGGGATGCCCGCGAGGATCTCGAGCAGCGGCTTGGCGATGGCGCGGAAGGTGGGCGGCGCGAACTCGGACATGTAGATCGCCGAGAAGAGGCCGACCGGCACCGCGATCAGCAGCGCGATGAAGGAGATGTAGAGCGTTCCCCAGAGAAGCGGCAGAAGACCGAAGCCGGTGGCGTCGCCGCCCAGCGCGCCGGCGCTCTCGAACCCTGGATCCCACACTGTGCCGAAGAAGAAATTCGCCGGCGGGATCGCCTCGAAGAACCGAAGCGACTCGAAGATCATCGAGAAGACGATCCCGAAGGTCGTTAAGATCGCGACGGCGGAGGCGGCGATCAGCAAGCCTTTGATCACCGTTTCCACGGCGTTCCGCGCGCGGCGCCGCGGCGAAATGCCGAAATAAGCCCCGAGCAGCCCAATCGTGGCGATGGCCAAGATGACGACGGTGCGCCAAAAGCTCAGCGAGTCGTCCTCGGCGCGCGCCGCATATCCCGCGTCCACCATGTAGTCGGTGAGTTCGCTGGCGAGAACCGAGCCCTGCTCCTCCAGCGCGCCGCGGATCTCGCGCAGGCCGTAGCGGACCTGCGCGTCCTGCTGCTCCGACAAAGATTGCAGTCCGCGCCTCACCTGCTCGACGACGTTGTACTCGAGATCGGTGCGCGTCTGATCGGCGAGCACCTCCTGAGGAAACTCCGCCAGCGCGGCGCTTCGCACCAACCCCGGTTGCACTGCCGCCCAGACCGCCAGCACGAGGAAGGCCGGTAGGATCGTCCAGACCAGCACGAAGGCGCCGTGATAGCTCGGAAGCGAGTGCAGCGGGCCGCGCGCTCGGACCGCCCGAGCGCGCGTGACGCCCAGAAAGTACCCGATCAAGCCCAAGATTAAGACAGCCAGCATAAGGCCGCCGATGCTTTGAATATTATCAAACAAAATCGAGAGAATGTCGCCGTCCATCGCTCGCCTCTCGTCGCCCGCCAGCGCTTCGCGTCCGGCTTCCCCACCCGTCAGCGGCGTTCTTCGGTCAGAAGAGTGCTCGTCGCCGGTCGTTCCTTGGCGCGCCGCGCGAAGGCGCTCGATCGCCGGAGCGCCGCCGCTTCGAAAGCGCCGGCGCCAGCGATACGCACGAACAGAAAGGGCGGCTGAAGCGCCGCCCTTTCCACCGAACCCTTAGAGGGTTTCGCCAGCTTCGAAGGCGGCGCGGGTCGCGTCGCGCTCGGCCGCCGGGGCCGGCACCAGGCCGTAGTTCACGGTCGGCGAGCCCGGTCCGACCAGCTCGTCGGAGATGAAGTACTGCACGTACTCAGGCAGGCCGGGGATCACGGTCAGGTGCGCCTTCTTCACATAGAAGAACAGCGGACGGGACACCGGGTACTCGCCAGTGGCGACGGCGGCGGCGGTCGGGACGACGCCGTTCACCGGAGCGACCTGCAGCTTGTCGGTGTTGTTCTCATAGAACGCCAGACCGAAGACGCCGACGCCGTTCTTGTTGGCGTCGATGCGGGCCAGGGTCTCGGTGTAGTCGCCGGCGATCTCAACGACAGCGCCGTCTTTGCGGAGCGAGATGCAGGCCTTCTCTGCCGCTTTCTTGTCGCCGCCATTGGCTTCCTTGAAAACTTCGAAGTCGCCGGTCGCTTCGCAGCCCGCGAGCACAACCTTGTCTTCGAACACTTCGCGCGTACCGTGGTTGGAGGCCGGCACGAAGAAAGCGATGTCCAGCGGGGCCAGGCCAGCGCTGATCTCGGTCATGGTGCTGTTCGGGTTCGCGACGATCTCGCCGTCCACGACCACGTTCTCGGCGACCGCCTTGTAGACGTCGGCCGGGGTCAGCTCCATGGCCTGCGCGTTCACGTCGTAAGCGAACACGATGCCGTCATAGCCGAATTTGATCTCGATGATGTCGGTCACGCCTTTTTCGGCGCAAGCGGCGATCTCTTTGTCGCGGATTTTGCGCGACGCGTTGGCGACGTCGATGAAGTCCGGGCCGACGCCTTCGCAGAAGCGCTTCAGGCCGCCCGAGGAGCCGCCGCCTTCGACGACCGCGGAGAAGTTCGGGAACGCGTTGCTGAAGCTTTCAGCGACGATCTCAGCGTACGGACGAACCGTCGAGGAGCCGGCGACCGACACGGAGTCGCGCGCAGCGGCGGCGCCCGCGGCGCCGACGACGGCGATAGCGGCCGCCACGGAGATTACGTTTTTCATATGAATGCCTCACCTTGAGTTGGTGCGCGCGCGTCAACCGCGCCGAGAGAGTCGCGGCGCATCAGCGCGCCGCCGGCTCGGTAGCGACGCTGAGCGAAACTTCGGTATCAGTTTGATGACAGTTCCATGACGCCGCTCGGCGCGATGCAGGGGCGAGGCCGCCAGCGCCCCGAGAGCGCGTCCGCCAGGTCCGGCATGCGAGGTCCCGCGGCGGCGCGCGTCACGCGTCCGCGCCGTACCCTGTCATCTCGAGATACCCACCCCCCGCATGCGTGCCGGTCGCCGTGATGGGTCCTTCGAAATATTGAATGCGCTCGCCCTGCCACACGTCAGGGTTGAGGATGTCTGTGACGATCTCCAGCCCTTCGGACCGCGCCGCGATGCGCCAGCGGAGCGGCGCGCCGCGGGCGTCGCGCGAGCCTTCCACGGGCTCGATCGACAGGCTCTCGGCCGCCAGCGGGCGGGAGAGGCCGCCGCGTCCGATCCAATTGGCGGCGAGATCCGGCGGCCCGGCGCGTCGGCGCAGCCGGAACGCCATCAGCTTCTCGCCGCTGCTCAGATGCAGCGAAACCCAGTCCCAGCCGAGCTGATCAGGGGAGAGCGGCTGGCTGCTCCATTCCCGGTCGAGCCAAGCGCGCCCTGTCACGTCAAAGATATCGTCGCGCAACCGGAGGCGCCCGGACGCCCGATAATGCGGTTGACTATAGTAATAAGACGCCTGGGGCGCTCCGCCGTCGCGCGCGGGCGCCTTGACGCTATAGCCGTTTTGTCCCTGCAGCGCGATCGGACCGTCGGCGCGCAGAGTTAGATCATAATCGAAGCGCGGCGCGGCGGCGCGCAGGCGGAGATCCTGGATCCCTTCTCCCGTTCCCTCCATCGCCCAGTCATCAAGCCAGGCGGAGAACGGCTCGGGAACCGCACCGGCGTGGCCCGCGCCGCCGCGGGCGACGCGCTCGGCGAATTCATGCGCCGCGCCGCTGGTGGCTGCGGCGTGCGCCATCCAGATCTGCGGGCTCCGCCATCCAGGCCGCGGCGCCGCCGGATCGTCGCCCGGGCTCAGCGCTTGGCGAAACAGCGTCCATTGCACGCCCATCGGCGCGCCGGCGGCGGTTTCGAGATTGGCGGTGAGATACCACCATTCGATGCGGTAATCGGGATGTTGTCCATAGTCGCGCGGAAAAACGATCGGCCTGCCCGGCGTCACCGCCGCATAGCCGTCGGCGGCGGCGCCGAGCCCGGCGAAGCCGCGATCCGCCTCCGAGACCGAGGCCGCGGCGCTGTCGGCGCCGGCGCGCGGCGGCGCCAGCGCGACCCCCGCCGCCGCGCCGGCGCCCAGAAGACGAAGCGCGCGGCGCCGCGCCATCAGGGCCCGGCTCGTCTGCAACCCGATCGGCCTCATAGCGCCTCCGAAATCGCGACCATTCTCCAAGCGCTCACTTCAGCTCTCACCGTTCCTCGGCCAACAGTCTCAACAGCCGCTCCGGCGCCATGCGGCTGAGCCTCAGCGCCCCCGGCGCCGAGGCCAGCGCCGCGGCGATCAGCGCCAGAGCCAAGAGCTTGGCCCAATCGAGCGGAAAGGCCATCAACGGCAAGCGCCACCCGAACGCCTCGACATTCACCACCGCGACCAGACACCAGGCGAGCGCCATCCCAAGCGGGATCGCGGCCAACGCCGTGATCATGGCCAACATCAGCGTCTTCGCCAGATCCAAAAACGCCAGTCGGCGCCGTCCGATCCCGAGCGCCCAGAGCGGCGCGAGCTGCGAGAGGCGCCGGCCGCTGAGGCTGGCGAGGCTGGTGAGAAGCGCGAGCCCGGCCACCGCGAAGGTGAGCGCGCTGAGCGCGCCGGTCACCGCGAAAGTGCGCTCGAAGATCCGATGGGCGATCCCTTTGATCCGGTTTTGATCAAGCGCGCCGCCCTCGCCCAGCGCGAAGCGCGTGCGCAGCGCGTCGAGCTCCGCCTCGATCGCCTCCGGCGCGACGCGGAGCGCCAGGCGCGTCCGGTCCGCATCCGGAAACTGGCCGCCCAGCGCCTCGAGCCCCAGCGTGATTTGGTTCTTCGGATTGCCGTAATCGGCGTAGACGCCCGCGATCGCGAGCCGCCAAGGCCCGTCCGCGCCCGGCAGCGTCAGCGCGTCTCCGGCGCCGAGGCCGAGGCGCCGCGCGGTCTGCTCGCTGATCAGCGCCGCCTCTCCCGCGGCGAGGCGATCCCAGGGCCGCTCCACCGCCTCGATAAACCGCCACCGCGCGCGGAAGGTGGCGTGGTCCGGGCGCCCGCGCAGCTCCGTCGGCCACCCGTCGAGGCGGATCTCGGCGCCGTATTCCGGCAATGCGGCGCGCACATTCGGCCGCGCTTCGGCCCAGGCGCGCGCCTCTTCAGCGAGCGCGGCGCTCGGCAGTTGGGCGTAGATCTCCGCGGCGAGGCGGCGGTCGAGCCACTCGGTGAAGGCGGCTCGGAAGCCGCTCACCATCGAACCGACGCCGATCGTCGTCGCCGCCGCGATCAAGAGCGCCGCGAGCGCTAAGGAGAGGCCCGGAAGCTCCCGCCGCGCATCGGCCCAAAACCACAGCGCGAGCGGCCCCCGCGCCCAGCCGCGCCCGAGCGAGAGCGCCCCGGCCAAAAGCGCCGGCAGCAAGAGCGCCGCGCCGATCATCAGCGCGCCGAGCAGGATGAAGCCTGCGGCGAGGCCTTCGAGGCCCAGCGCCCGCATCGCCCCGTCGGCGAGACCGGAGCCGATCAGGAGCGCGACAAGCAAAAGCGCGCCGCCCGCCAGCGCCTGGCGCCGCAGCCCGCGCGCCTCCGCCGCGCGCCACGCCTCCGCCCCCGGCGTCGCCAGCAGCGGCCCGGAATAGGCGCGCCAGAAGCTGCGCGCGGCGGAGAGAAGCGCGCCGCCAAGGCACATGGCGAGGCCTGACAGCGCCCAGAACGGATCGAATGTCAGCCCGCCCGCCACCGGCGCGCCGTAGAGCCCGCGCAAGCTCGCCGCGACGTCGGGCGCCATCCACCCGGCGGCGAGAAACCCGAGCGCCAAGCCCGCGAGCCCCGCGATCAGCGCCAGAGCCGCGAGCTCCACGATCATCGCCGCCGCCGCCATGCGCGCCGAGACGCCGAGCGCCCGGATGGTGCGGAGCGTCGCGCGCCGTTGCTCGAAAGCGAGCCCGATCGCGCCATGAGCGATGAAGAGGCCCACCGCGAAGGACAGAAGACCAAACGCCGTCAAATTGAGATGGAAGCTGCCGCTCAACCGCTCGAAATCCGCTTCGGGCGGCGCGCTCAGCACCAGCCGACCGTCCAGCAGCGCGGAAAGCCGCGCCTCGGCGGCTTCAGGATCCGCGGCGAAAACCGGCGCGTCTTGATCAAGGAGCAAGCGGTCGACCTGTCCAGCCGCGCCGAGCAACGCTTCGGCCGCGCCCATATCGACGATGAGCGCGCCAGGCGGCGCCGCCGGCGCGCTGAGGAGCGGCGGCAGGCGCGCATCGGCGCTCTCCGCCCGATCGCCGCCGGTCGCCAAACGCGGCGCGTCGCCTTCGCTAAGGCCAAGCTCGCGCAGCGTCTCCGGCGCCGCCAAGGTCCGCCAAGGCGGCTGGATGAAATCGAGCCCGGCATCCCCCTCCAGCGACACGAGCCCGCCCGAGAGGCTCGAGCCGCTTGGCAGCGACAACGGATCGACGCCGAGGAGCCGCATGCGCGCGATGGCGCCCGCGCCGTCCTCGAAAGCGGCGATCCCTTCGAGCACCGGCGAAACCGGCCAGCCGGCGCGCCTTAACTCCGCGAACAGCGTGAGATCGAAGCGGCCGCCCGCCGGCGCGGAGAGGCTCGCCGCGCCCTCCCCGCCCGCCAGCGCCACGGCTTTGGCGTAAGAGCGCTTGGCCTCCGCGTTCAGGGCCTGGACCCCGCTCCAGAGCGCCGTCGCCGCGGCGAGGCCGATCAAGAGCGCTACAAGCTGCAACGGATGGCGCCGCCAATGCGCCGCGAAGGCGCGGATCGTGAGCGCGAAACGCCGCGGCGCGCCGACGTCGCGCGCAGCGGCGGCGGCGGCGCTCATGCGCCGCGCGCCTTTTTAAGGCTCGCAGCCGCGCTCTGCGTGCCGGGCGCGGCTGCGTCTTCGCTGAGAACGCCGTGATCGAGCCGCAAGCGCCGATCGAGCCGCGCCGCCACCCGCGCGCTGTGCGTCGCCATCATCAGCGCGGCGCCGGTCTCGCGCACAAGACCCAGCGCGAGATCAAGCACGAGATCGCCGTTCTCTTGATCGAGCGCGCCGGTCGGCTCATCCGCGAGAAGCAAGGCCGGCTTGCCGGCGAGCGCGCGGCCGATGGCGAGCCGCTGCTGCTGGCCGCCCGAGAGCTGCTCGGGATAGCGGCTGAGCAGGCTCGCAAGGCCAAGCCGCTCCGCCAAGGCCGCGGTCCAGGCGGGATCCTCGCGGCCGGCGAGACGCGCCTGAAAGGTGAGGTTTTCCGCGACAGTGAAGCTTGCGACGAGATGAAACTGCTGGAAAACCAGACCCATGCGCGCACGTCGCAGGCTCGCCCGCGCTTGATCATCAAGCGCTTGCACCGCAACGCCCTCAAGCCGGATCTCGCCGCGATCCGGCGCGTCGAGCCCCGCTACGAGATGCAAGAGCGTGCTCTTGCCGCTCCCGGACTCGCCCATCACCGCCAGCGTCTCGCCCGGCGCCACGGCGAGGCTGGCGCCCTTCAGCACCGGCTGCGGCCCTTGCGGCGTGGGATAGCTCTTCTCCACCGCCGCGACCTCAAGCATCGGCGCGGCGCTCAGCATGCGACGCCCCTCTCGACGAAGGCCGCGTCGGCGCGGTACCACCGCGCGCAGTTCTTTAACGAAACAAGGAGCGTCATCGTGTTCGTGGCCATGAATCGCTTCCGCGTCGCGCGCGGCTCGGAGGAGGAGTTCGAAGCCGTCTGGAAGAACCGCGACAGCCATCTCGAAACTGTGCCGGGCTTTCAAGAGTTCAAACTGCTCCGCGGCGACAGCGCAGAGGATCACACGCTCTACGCCTCGCATTCGATCTGGGAGAACCGCGCCGCCTTCGAGGCTTGGACGAAATCAGAGGCGTTTCGGCGCGCGCATAAGGATGCAGGCGGCGCGAAGCCGCTTTATCTCGGGCCGCCCGCCTTTGAAGGCTTTGAGGCGGTCGAGGGCGCCTGAGGCGAAGCGGCCGGATCCGCAATGGCCTCAGCGCGTTGCTTTGTCGCGAGGACGAGGGTAAGGCCAGGGCGAGTTTTCGGGGCGACGCCCCTTATCTTGAGCCCATCGCCGGCGCGGGCGCTATATCGCGCGGCGAGGGCGCTGCGGGGGCGAGGAGCGGAGCGCTTTGGCGGAAGGGCGAGGGCGGCGCGCGGCGAAGGCCGAGCGCGGCGCCGACATCGAACAAGGGCCGACTCAGCGGCGGCCCGAGGCCCATCCCGCCGAGCCGGCGCGCGAGAGAGAGGGCCGGGACGGCGCGACCCCGCAAAGCCGCGACTTAAGACGCGCCGTAGGCCAACGCGCTTCGGACCCAGGTTCTTCGGACAAAAGCGCTTCGGACCCAGGTTCTTCGGACCCAGGTTCTTCGGACCCAGGTTCTTCGGACCAAGGCGCTGCGACGGGCCGCGCGGCGGCCTTGGTGCGCCTCGCGCCGCGGCCGGCCGCTCGCCTGCGGCTTATTTGCTTTCCCCATGGCGGCGGCGGAGCGGCGGCCTATCGAGCCTTGGCCGAGGCTGCGCCCGAAGCGCTCGAGATCCTCGCATATCAGCCGCCAGGGCGCGGCCCACGCCGCAGGGAGCCCGCCCATCGGCGGGTCGAGCCGATGGCGGCGGAGGCGACGGACGCGATCGCATCGACGCCGGCCTCCCGATGATCCTCGGCGCCTGGATATGCGTAAGCCGAGAGGAACAG
>JBCBCG010000021.1:0-30492 GCA_038530925.1 Pseudomonadota bacterium | reverse complement strand
CCTCCGCCTCCAGCGCGTCCGTCTCGCCGCTCGCTTTGCGCAGCCGCGCCAAAATCGCCTCGCGCGCGCCGAAGGCGCGCTGCTCGCCCTTGTCCAGCAGCAGGATCTTATCCACCGCTTGCAGCATGCGCTGCGAATGGGTGAGCACAATCACGATCGAGCCGGCGTCGCGGAGCCGCGGCAGCACCTCCGTATTGAAACGCCGCACACCGTCGTCGCTCAGCGTCGCGCCTGGCTCGTCGAACACGATCAAATCGGGAAACTCGAACACCGCGCGCGCCATTGCCAGCCGATGGCGTTGGCCCGCGCTGAGCGTCGCTTCAGCCTCGCGAATGTCGCATTGATAGCCGCCGGGCAGCGCCTCGATCACCTCATGAAGCCCCACCAACTCCGCCGCGCCGATCACATCGCCTTGGCGCTGATCGTGATGATGGCGCGAGATCGTCTCGGCGATGTTGCCGGGCAGGAAACTCGGGCTTTGGCTGAGATACCCGATGCGGTCGCCCATCAGCGCAGGCGCGATCTCAGCGATCTCCCTGCCGCCGAAGAACACGGCCCCAAGGCTCGGACGCAGGCCGCCGATCGCCATGCGGCCCAGCAGCGATTTGCCTGACGCGGCCTCGCCGTAAACGCCGAGCGACTGACCCGGCGCGAGTTCGAAGGACACTTTGCTCAGGATCGGTTTGCGGCCGCCTTGCGGAACAAAAAACACGCCTTTCGCCTCAAAGCTGAAGCTCGCGCGATCGATCCACGCCTCCGCGTCCGCCGCCGGCGCGGCGGCGCGGCGCCAGGGGATGAGCGATGTGGAGGTGCTCGCCGGCTGATCCGACGCGCCGCCCGCGAGGCGATGGGTGAGGCGCCGAAGCAAGGGCGAAGGCCCACTGATCGAAGGCCGCGGCGCGCGCGGCGCCAGAGCCGGCGCGGCCGAGGTCAGCGGCTGCATCGCCGCGCCCGCGGCGCTGGTGAAGCGCTGGTCGGCGGTGCGCGCGTCAAGCAGCAGCCGGTACTGCGCGATCAATTGCTCAATCGGCGCCAGGCCGCGGCCCATCAAGATCGAGCCGGCGATCATGGCGCCGGCGGAGAGCTCGCCCATCAGCACAAGCATGGCGCCGAGGCCCAGCATCGCCGATTGCAAGAACAGTCTGAGCGCTTTCGTCGCCGAAGAGAACTGCGCCGCGCCGTCGCTCGCGGCCGCCTCACGCATCGCCGCCTCAGCGCCATCCGCGCGCCATTTGCGCAAGATCCGATCTCCGGCGCCCGTCTCCTGCAACGTCGCCGCGTCGCGGCGCATCATCTCGGCGACCATCGGCGTAGACAGGGCGGCGGCGGCGCCCTGATCCGCCCGGCGGCGCGCCATCGCCATCCGATCATGGACGATCTTGGCCAGGGTCAAAATCGCCAGCGCAGCGATCGCCAGCAGGCCCATGGTCCAATGCAGCAGGAACAGCGCCGCCACGAACAGGGGCGCCCAAGGCGCGTCGAAAAGCGCGCCCATCACCGGGCTGGCGATGAACTTCTTAAGCGTCGTCATATCGTCGAGCGCGCCCGAACTCTGCTCCGGCTGCAGGCTCGCCGAGAACGCCGCGCCGCCGGCGCGCTCCTCAAACAGCAGCGAGAGCCGCGTCAGAATGCGCGCGCGCGCGCTGTCGAGATAGCCATAGACGCCGTAGCACACCGCCATCAGCGCCGTCAGCGCGATCAAGGTCGGCGCGGATTGGCTAGAGAGCACGCGATCATAGACCAGCAGCATGTAAAGCGGCCCGGTCAGCAGCAAGGCGTTCATCACGAAGCTCAGCCACAAAAGCGGGCGAACCGAACCGCGCAGCGTGTCGAACACCGAAGGAAAAGCATGGAACAGCATTAAGGCGCCTCCGTCTCCAGCGCGCAAACGCTGCGCGCGCGAGTGCGCTTGGCCGGCGCGTCGCGGCGCGCGGCGTGGTTGGCGCCGGCCGCGGCGCGGCCGGCGCGTATCGTCTCGAAGGGCGCGAACGCCCGCGTGTTCGAAAGGAGACGCTAGGGCGCCGCGTCTCCCCATCGCCCGCCCGCTCAGAAGCCGAGCGACGCCTCCTCGGCCTCGGCGTCGAAGACAGCGATCGCGGCGGGCTCAGCGTCAGCGCCGGCGTCGCGGCGAGAAACCGGCGCCGCGCCCGCGTTCTCGGACTGCATCACCGCCATCAGCGCCATCGCATCGCCGCTATCGGCCGATGACGCCTCTGCGAAGGCGTCATCATCGACGATGTCGAAGGTCACGCTCGCGCGCTCCCACACCGTTCCTTGGCCGTGACGATCGCCATAGACGGCGAGGTCGACGGTGTTGCCGCCCTTGGACAGCTTCACGCCTCCGAAATACTCGCCGTCATAATCCCCGAAGAGCGTATAGGGCGCTTGCTTCTCGATTTTGGTCTCGCCTTCGAAGCTCAGCGACACGCTGGCTGGTTTCGACGCGCCATCCACGAGCTCGGCCGCGAAGGTCACGTCGCGCCCGGCGACCAGCGAAGCCGGCACCACATCGTTCGGTCCGATCTCGGCCAACGTCTCGCCAGTGTCGACGTCCACGAGATAGAGCGCGAGCAGAGAGGTCGCCGGTTCGGCCGGCGCCGCGGGCTCGGGCGCTTCGGTCCGCGCTTCGTCGTCTTGATCGACGACCTCAGGCGCGCGCGGCGTCTCGACGACCGGCGCTTCAGGCGCCGCCGCTTCATCCTCCGTATCCGGCGTCGCAGCGATCGGCTCTTCGATCGGCGTCTTAACCACCGGTTGCTCGGCGACGGGCGCCTCGATGATCGGTTCTTCGACGATCGGTTCTTCGACGATCGGATCCGCCGCGACCGGCGGCGAGGCGATCGGCGCCGGCGCCGCGTCGGCCGCCTCGACCACCTCGAAGGACAATTTCGCGCGTTCGAGCACGCCGCCCGATCCGCCGCGGCCGGCATAGGCCACCGCCTCGATGGTGGAGACGCCAGGTTCAAAACCGCGCCCGCCGAAGAAGTCGCCATCCTTGTCGCCAAAGAGGGCGTAAGGCTCAGCGTTCTCGAGCCGCGTATGGCCGTCGACGGTCAGCTTGACGCTGCCCAGTGCGACGCCGCCCGTCGCCTCGGCGAACACCGTGACCTCCCGCCCGGCCAGCAGAGCCGCCGGGATCTCCTCATCATCCGCCAATGCCGCGAGCGTCTCGCTGGTCTTGGCGTCCGCGAGAAAGAACGACAGAAGGCTCAGCCCCGCCTTTTCATCAATCGGCGCCGCCTCAATCGGCGCGTCGGCGACAGGCTCCTTCACCGGCTCCGGCGCGGCCTCGATGGGCGCCTCGGCGACAGGCTCTTTCACCGGCTCCGGGGCGGCCTCGATAGGCGCCTCGGCGACAGGCTCCTTCACCGGCTCTGGCGCGGCCTCGATGGGCGCCTCGGCGACAGGCTCTTTCACTGGCTCGGGCTCGGGCTCGGGCTCAGGCGCCGGATCGGGCTCGGGCGCCGCGCTCGCGCCGAAGGCGGAGGAGCTTTCGAGATACGCGCGCACATCTCGCGCATCGCCGTTCTGATCGCCGGTCAGCGCGTAGTAGAGCATCCCCGTATCGGACGCATCATTGAGCTTGTTGGTCTTTCCCGCGCCCTTCATCGCCTCGCGCGCCGCGGCGATCGTCGAATCTCCCGAGCCGTCCATCCAGCTGAAGCCGCTATTGTAGAAGCCTTCGCTGTTGTTCTTGCCCTTATTCTGGTCGCTGATCTCGACCACGCGCACGCTCGGAAAATCATCCTCGATATCGTCGAGCGTCCGCGCCTCCTTCACGCCAGGCCGCGAAATCACATCGCGCGTCTCGTTCCAGCTCGCGTGAGAGACCAAAGTGACGTTGCCATGCAAAGAGGAGTTCGACGCGTCGAGCGCGCGGTAGAGCGCCTCCATCGGGCCGCCCTCAATGAAGAGGATCGTTTGGCCGGAGTTGATCAGCGCCGCCAGAGACGCCGTCGCCCCGGCGATGTTCGCCTGATAATCGACGGTTGAGACGCCGATCGATTCCGCGAAGGCCGCGCTCTCGCGCAGCGCGGTTAGCTGCGTTTCATTCTTCTCGGAAAGATTGTTCCCAAAATACAGGGTGATCTTGTCTTCGATCCCTGCAGCTTTGCTCAACAGCGCGGCGATAGGAAGCGCCGCAATATCGTCGCTGTCGTTATTGTTCCCGTCAAAGTGGAAAATGATCTGATCGGATGTCGCCGCCAGCCCGTTCGGCGCGATATACGCCGTCTTTCCGCCATTGCTTTTCATAAGATTTGCCGCAAACTCAAACAATGTTGAGCGCGTCCCTTTCATCAAGCGCGAAATCGACCGTGCGCCGATCCGAATTCACCCATCCTTCGCAAGTCACCTGCGAAAGGCTTTATGATATCGAATTGGATGCAAAGTCGCATTCCGCACTGCGGAAGCTGTCATATCACTTCGGTATATGCTTGCTTCCCCCACAGGATGATCACACCCGGTAATCACCCTCCTTCATTCGCTTCACGCGTTGAATGCGGCGCCCCTATGACCGCTTTTCAACGCGGCGAGACGCTATCTGTTCAAAGTTGACCGGATTAAGGCATGGCTCGCGGCCGCCTTTTTCCTAACCGCGCGCCGCCATGGCGAAGCCGAACGCCTTGCGACGCCCTCCGATCCCCCGCGACTGTGCAACTGCAGCATTGCGCCAACGCGGCGCGCCCCGACGCTGAAACGCCGTTTCCGCGCAGGCCGACCGTCTGACAAGCGCATCATGCCGTCGGCTCAGCGCCGACGCCGGCTGCGTCTCCTCGCAGAGAGGCCTCATGTTTTTTAACGAATAATCAGCGCCCTAAGACCTCAACCCGAAAAACCACGCGACCTTGCGCGGCCTCGCGAAACTCAGCAGGCGCGACCTCAAATCGATGGCGCGAATACTGCGACGATTTGACGTATCCAGCCAGTAATGAAGGCGTCGGCGCCGACGAACATTCAGGATCTTAAAGAAACTCGCGCGAGCGCCGCCGTCAGGTCTCATTGTGTCGCGTCGGCAACGTCCCACCTGCGGCGAAATGCGCGCCTGCGCCCGCGCGATCGCAGCGCCAAACCGCCCGCCCCGCGCCGCCGCGGCGCCGCGCGAAAACCGAATCCCGTCCAAAGCGCGCCATAAGCGACGCTGCGCCTTAGCGGCCCGCGCTCCAACACCTCGATCAACCGGCATTCCGCGGGACCGGGCGCCGCCGCCAAATCCCTTCCGCATCGCCGGGACGCGCCGCACGACAAACGATACGCGAACCCTATCAACATAGCGCACCGCGGGAGACGCCAGAGCGCTCCCGAAAAGAAGCGACGCAAATGCGCGCCCTATCGCAGGCGGCGCGCGTCGCGAAGCAAAAGAACTGGTGCGGGCGAGCGGAATTTCTTCGAACCGAGGCGCCAAGCAAGCGCGACCGCGCGTCGGCCGGTCAGGCCGCCCCGTCGGAGGCGCCGCGCGCCGCGAGACACATGAAGTGGTGCCGACGACGGGACTCGAACCCGTAACCCTATAAGGGGGCTGATTTTAAGTCAGCTGTGTATGCCAATTCCACCACGTCGGCGTGGATCGCTTTTGTGCCTACACCAGCGCCGAGCGGCAAGCCAGGGCGGCGCGGTTCAGGTTTGCGCGGCGGGGTCGGTCGCGGGCTCTGCGGGGAGCTGCGGACCATGTTGATCGAGCCAGCGTTTGGGATCGAAGAAATCGAAATAAATCACCAGAGCCGGCGGCAGCGCCAGCACGATCAGCGCGGTCGAGGCGGCGAGGCCGAACGCGACTGAGATCACCAGCGGCGCCAGGACCTGCGCCTGCGGGCTCGTCTCGAACAGGATCGGCAACAGGCCGACAAACGTCGTGAGCGAGGAGAGCAGCACCGGCTGGAAGCGTCGACGCATCGCCGCCACCGCCGCCTCGGCCACGGACGCGGCGCGCGCGGCGCGCTCGAAGGCGGCGACGAACAGGATCGCGTTATTCACCACCACGCCCGCGAGCGAGGCGAAGCCGACGATGCTCGGCATCGACACCGGCGCGCCGAACGCGAGATGCCCGCCCACCGAACCGATCGCCGCGAACGGGATCGAGAGCATCACCACCGCCGGCAAGGCGTAGCTCCGGAACTGAAACGCCAAGATGAGATAGACGCCGACCAGCCCGGCCAGCAGCGCCGAGACGATTGAGGACTGCGTCTTCTGCTGATCCTCCGTCGCGCCGCCGATACCGATCTCGACGCCTGGATAGAGCCGCTGGATCTCCGGCGCGAGGCGATCCAACGCGATCGCCGCGACCTCCGCCGAGGTGATCGCCGCTTGATCGACATCGCCGAGGATCCGCGCGGTCGGGAGCCCGCGCTCCCGCGTGATCTGGGCGTAGGCGTCGACGATCTCCACCGCCGCCACCACGCCGAGCGCCGCCTGGCGCCCCTCGCCGACGGAGATGGGAAACTGCTCAAGCTCGCTGACCGTCGGCACGCTGTCCGCCAACTCCAACCGCACCGACACGGCGCTTGGCCCGATGCGGAAATCATCCGTCTCAAAGCCGGCGAAGGCGGCGCGCAACTGGCTGGAGAGGGCGTCAGGCGTCAGGCCGATGGTGTAGCCGAGATCTTTCAGCGTGATGCGGATCTCGGGCCGGCCGCCGCGAAAGTCACGATAGATGTCGCTGAGATGCGGGACGGCGCGCAGCCGCGCCAGCATCTCAGCCGATGCGGCGTCGAGCGTCGCGAGATCCGGCGCGGAGAGGGCGATGTCCACATCCTGGCCGCCGGGCCCGCGCGTCGTTTGCGCAAAACTGCTCTGCGCGACCTCTGGCAAGGGACCGGACGCGGCGCGCCAGCGGGCCGCCACATCATCCGCGCTGATGTTCCGGCGCTCGCTGCTGAGGAGATCGACCGTGATGGTGGCGGTGTGGGCGCCGGCGTCCTTCACATCGGCGTTGGTGGCGTAGCGCATCAGCACCCGCGTCACCAGCGGCGCGGCGCCGTCGGTCGAGGGCGTCAGCCCGGCGTTCACGCGCTCGAGCCCTTCGAGGATCTGCGCCACCGCCGCCTCGGTTCGCTCCAGCGGCGCGCCGGAGGCCAGGGCGATCCGCGCCTCGATGGTGTCGCCTTCGATGGTGGGAAAGCCGATGAGCTTGACCACGCCCGAGGCCATCAGTCCGACAGTGACGATCAGAAGCGCGAAGACGGAGCCGAGGGTGAGATAACGCCAGCGGATCAAGCGCTCGACCGTGGGCGCCAAGCGCCGCTCGACGAAGCGCTCAAGCTGCGCCGGCGCCCAGCGCGGAGGGCGCGTGGCGGCGGCGCTCGCCAGGGCCGGCGCGCCGTGGCCGCCGCCATGGGAAAGGTGGCGCGGCAGCACGAGGAACGCCTCCACCAGGCTCACCGACAGCGTGATCAGCAGGACGACCGGGATCACCTGCAGGATCGCGCCCATCTCGCCGGAAAGGACCATCAGCGGGCCGAACACGCAGGCGGTGGTCAGGAACGAGGAGAAGACGCCCGGCGCGACCTCGCGCACGCCGCGCACCGCCGCATCGGCTGGGCTGAGGCGTTCGCGCCATTTGGCGATGTTGTCGGCGATGACGATGCTGTCATCCATGATCAAGCCCACCGCCATCAGCAGCGCGACGAGCGAAATCATGTTGATGGTCACCCCGACAAGCGACAGCGCGAAGAGCCCGCCGAGAAACGAGACGGGCAGCGCCGCCGAGATCCAGAGCGCTTCGCGCATCGAGAAGAACAGCGCCATCACGATGAACACCAAGACAAGCCCTTGAAGCGTGTTCGACAGGATCAGCGACACGCGCTCATCAATCGCCTCGGTGGTGTCGTTGATGACGGTGATCGCGAAAGGGTCGGGATAGCGCGCCTCCTCCGCATCGATCAGCGCGCGCACTTCGGCGAAGGCCTCGATCGCATCGTCGTCTTTGGTTTTGGAGATGCTGATGATGGCGGCGCGGCGTCCGTCGATCGCGGCGCGGCGCTCCGTCTCGGCCTCGCCGAGCGAGACCGTCGCGACATCGCGCAAACGCACGAAACCGCCGGTCGCGTTCTGGAGCACGATCAGGTCTTCGAGCGGCGCCCGATCGCGCCGCGCGTCATCGTAGCGGAGCGCGAAATCGCGGTCGCGGGTCTCAACCTGGCCCAGCGGGCTTGAAAGGCTCCGCCCGGCGATCTCATCGGCGAGCCGGCGCGCATCGACGCCATAGCGGCGCAGAGCGGCCTGATCGAACACGATCTTGAACTCGGCGTCCGAGACGCCGCCCACCGTCGCCTCCGACACCATGGGCAGCGTCCGCAGCCGCGCCGCCAAACGATCGGCGTAGGCCACCAGGGCGCGATGCCCGTCGAGGCCCGACACGGCGAGGAGCGCGATGGTCTCGCTTCGGCCCTGGATCGCGACCGTCGGCGCTTCGGCGTCTTCGGGCAATGAGAGGCTTGAAGCTGCGGAGAGCGCGTCGTTGTAGAAGGCGCTGAGATCGCCGCCTTCGGCCATGGTCAGCGTCGCGGTAGCGAGATTGTCGACCGAAACGCACTCGGCTTCCTCCAGCGCGTCGACGCCGGTCAGCGCATCGTCAAGTTCAAGGCAGATCGTCTCATCCACCTCTTCGGCGGAAGCGCCGCTATAAACGACGGACACGGTGACCTTCGACGGCGTGAATTCGGGGAAGGTCTCGCGCTCCATGCCCGGCAACGCCAACAGGCCGAGCATGATCGCCGCGATCATCAGGAGATTGGCGGCGTTGGGATGTCTTGCGAAGTAATCGAGCATGCTCCGCCCCGTTCAAGCCTCTCGCGGAAACGCCTCGGCGCGCTGGTTCGCGCGGCGTTAGCGCTCCACCGCCGTCACCGGCGCGCCGATCACCGCGGGCGAGACCTCTGAGAGAATGATGCGCGCGCCGGGCTCGACGCCGTCCAACAGCACGACGCGATCTTCGAAGATCGGCCCCAGCCGCACCGCAGAACGCCGCAGCGTTCCCGCCTCATCGACGCTGTAGACGAAGGGATCGGCGCCCGCCTCGGTGCGGATCGCGGCGCGCGGGGTCAGAAGCAGCTCCGTTTCCGGCGCGACCAAGCGCACCTCGACGAAGGCGCCGACGCTGAGCGGCGGGCGGCGCGTGCGCAGATCCGGCCGCGACGGCTCAGGGATCCGAACCACGAGGCCGATCGCGCCGGTGGCGTCGTCCACCCGCCCGGTCATTCGCACGATTTCGGCCGGCCAGATGAAACGCTCCTCGCCGACGCGGCCGATCACCTCCGCGCTGAAGCCGAGCGCCACCAGCCGCGCGCCCGCGGCGGCGCTGTCCGGCTGCGTGAGCACGGCGCGGAGCCGCTCGGCGCTTTGGGTCAGGATCACATCGCGCAGCGCCGCCGGCTGGAATTCCGCGACCACCTCCGCCGTCGCCAGCGCTTCAAGCCGCGCCATCACCTCGCCGACGCGAACATATTGGCCCTCCGCCACATCGACTTCCGCGGCGCGCGCATCGAAGGGAGCGGCGATCACGGTGTTCGCAAGATCGCGCTCAGCGTCCTCCAATTCGACGCGCCGCGTCTGCAACGTGGCTTCAAGCGAAGCGCGCTGCGAGGGAATGACGGCGAGCGTGTTCTCAAGCGTGCGCACCGCCTTCTGCTGAGCGAGGAGATCCCGCTCCGCCGCGTCGAGAGACGCTTGCGCCGCCGTTCCGCGGCGCTCCAACTCGACCTGCCGCTGAAGATCCGTCTCGCGCACCGTTTCGATGCGCTGTTCGATCTCAAGCAACCGCCGCGTATTCGCCTCCTCCACTTCCAGCTCACGCAGAGAGGCTTCGGCCGCGGCGATGTTCGCCTCCGCTTTCGCTTTGGCGATCTCGTAATCGCGGGTGTCGAAGGTGACGACCATGTCGCCCTCGGTCAGGCGCGAGCCCACAGCGAAGCCCGGCGCCAAGGCGGCGACGCGGCCCTCGACTTGCGCGATGGCGCGCCAGTCCCGCTCCGCCTCGACCCGCCCGAAGCCTGTGGCGGACGCCGCATAGGGCGCGGGCGCCGCGACCATCACCTGCACGGCGAGCGGCGCCGGCGTCGGCGCGTCCTGCGCCTCCGCCCCGACCAAGCGGAGCAGCAGAAACACTGCGAGCCCGGCGAGCAGCGGCGGGAAGAACAACATCTGTCGCAAACGCAAGACCGGCCTTCCTCTGCATGTGCTTGTCAGCGCTGGGGCGCGGCGCCGCCGTCTCAGCTTAATGCGCGCCCGCGACGCCGTGCGGTGCATCGTTTTGGGGATGACCGAGAGACGGTTGATTGTGGCGCGCGGCCCACAAGGCTGAGTCGTTCCCCCCTGATCGACTCCCCGGCATCCGAATCGTCGCAGACGGTCCGCATGGCCGTTCACGCCCCGTGGACATCCGAGTTATTCAACGAATACGGAACTTTAGCAGACGCAGACCGCGTGCGCTATAAAAGCGCCGCGCGCGCCCTCGCCAGAGCGAACGGTGGCGGATCTTAACGCCGCGCCCGCGTTGGCGATCTCTAAGATACTGATCTAACGGGTGGGAGGCCTGTCGCTCCAACCGCGCTGAGTGAACAACACGGCGCCGCACGGTCCTCCAACCGCAGGAGCGACAGGCTGGGTTAACCATAAGGCGCCGAATGCGCGTCGTCATCAGGGTTCCGCACCCTTAAGTTGCAAAACTCTTCTTGCATTGCGCCGCCGCTGGCGAATTCGTCCACAGGCTCGATCGATTCGCAGAAAGCATCGGCGTCAAAGCTGGGGAGCAAACGGCGAAAGCGCGCATCGATCGGCGTCGGCGCCGCGCCCAGAGAAGCGAAGAGGTTGACGTGGCGACGCGCGTGACAACGCCGCAGCGCTCCGACAGTCTGACCGCGACGGCGCGGCGAACCGCGCCTCTGTCTCGCGCATCGGAGCCGCCATGTCCCTCCCCCCAGTGCTTCAGGGCCTTCGCATCCCCGTGATCGGATCGCCTCTCTTCATCGTCTCCAACCCCGATCTCGTCATCGCGCAATGCAAGGCCGGCGTCGTCGGCGCTTTCCCGGCGCTGAACGCGCGGCCCGCGCCCGTTCTCGAAGAATGGCTCGAGCGCATCACCTCCGAGCTCGCCGCGCATAACGCCGCCAACCCGGATCGCCCGGCGGCGCCTTTCGCGGTCAACCAGATCGTGCATCGCTCGAACGATCGTCTGCAGCACGATGTCGAGATGTGCGTGAAGTACAAAGTGCCGGTCGTCATCACCTCGCTCGGCGCGCGGCCGGAGGTGTTCGAGGCGATCCACTCCTATGGCGGCGTCGTGCTGCATGATGTGATCGACGTGCGCTTCGCGGAGAAAGCGCTGGAGAAAGGCGCCGACGGCCTCATTCCCGTCTGCGCCGGCGCGGGCGGGCATGCGGGCACGATCTCGCCTTTCGCGCTGGTTCAAGAGATCCGCCGCTTCTTCGATGGGCCGATCGCGCTCTCCGGCTCCATCGCCAATGGCGGCGCCGTCGCCGCGGCCCAGGCGATGGGCGCGGACCTCGCCTATATCGGCTCGGCCTTCATCGCCTGCGACGAAGCCAATGCGAACGACGCCTATAAGGACGGCATCGTCGACGGCGTGGCGTCGGATATCGTCTACACCAACCTCTTCACTGGCGTGCATGGCAATTACCTGAAACCTTCGATCGTGAGCGCCGGCCTCGACCCGGACAATCTGCCGGAGAGCGATCCATCGGCGATGAATTTCGGCTCCGGCGGCAACACGGATAAGAAAGCCTGGAAAGATATTTGGGGCTGCGGCCAAGGCATCGGCGCGGTGACCTCGCGCGGCTCCACCGCTCAGTTCGTCGATCAACTCGCCAAAGAGTATGAGGCGGCGCGCGCGGCCCTGGCCGCCGGCCACGCCTTTTCTCTCAAGGCCGCGCAGGGCTGAGGCAGGCCGCGCGCGCTAGCCTCGGGCGCTCGGCGCTGTTAGCACACCGGCGACGCGGCCCTGCGCCGCCGGAGCGACGATGCGAGCGAGAGAAGCCGGCGGGAGCGGCGCGGCGATGGACGCGGTCAACGAGCAATACGAAGCCTATCCCTATCCCGCGCGCGATCCGGCGCGGGAGCGTGAGCAGCTTCGCACGGGCTCGCCGAGCCACCCGGTTGAAATCGACCACTTCCTGTTCCAAGGCCAGCGCGACTGGTCGCAGCCGATGCGCGTACTGGTCGCCGGCGGCGGCACGGGCGACGCGCTGATGATGATCGGCCAGCTGCTGAAAGATCGCGGCGCGCCGGCGGAGATCACTTATCTCGACCTCTCCCGCGCCAGCAGAGAGATCGCCGAAGCGCGCGCCGCCGCGCGCGAGCTCACCGTGCGGTTCGTCACAGGCGATCTTCTGACGGCGCCGGATCTCGGCCCGTTCGACTACATCGATTGTTGCGGCGTGCTGCATCACCTGTCCGACCCGCAAGCCGGCCTTGAAGCGCTCGCCGCGGCGCTTGGGCCCGATGGCGGCCTCGGCGCGATGGTCTACGCGCCTTACGGCCGCACAGGCGTTTATCCGCTGCAAGAGGCCTTCGCCGCGCTCACCGCCGGCATGAGCCCAAGCGAGCGCCTGGATTACGCCCGCGAGGCGCTCGGGCGCCTGCCGGCGGCGCATCCCTTCAAGCGCAACCCGCTGCTGACGGACCATCAAGACGGCGACGCCGGGTTTTACGACCTCCTCCTGCACAGCCGCGATCGGGCTTACCGCGCTGATGAAACGATCGCGGCGGTGGAGGCGGCGGGGCTGCGCTTCGCCGGGTTCGCGACGCCGGCGCAGTACGAGCCCTCGACCTATCTCGGCGGCGCGCTCGGCGCTCGGTCGGAGGGCTTGTCCCTCACCGAGCGCGCGGCCTTGGCGGAGCAGCTTAGCGGTATGATGAGCAAGCATATCTTCTACGCCGCGCCCGCCGCCCGCGGCGACACGGTGGCGCGCGCTGGCGCCGAGAACGCCGATGCGCTGACGCCTGTGCTGGTCGGCGCGCCGCCGGCGGCGCTGGCGAAATCGGTGGCCGCGAAAGGCCGAGTGCGCTTCAGCTCAGACAGCATCGCCGTTGAGCGCAGGCTTGACCGCAGCCTCGCGCCGCTGATCGCATTGATCGACGGGCGGCGCGACATCGCCGCGCTCCGGCGTGAGACGCGCCTTAGCCGCGAGCGCTTCGATCGGGCGTTCCAGGCCTTGGCCGAACCGTTGCTCGGCTTCGGCCTCATCCGCTTCAGCCGATTTCATCGCCGTCCGGATCTGGGCGGAGGCGCGCCGTGACGCCGCCTGATCCGACGTCTCTGGAAGCGCGCGTGCCGCTTGCGGGCGGCGGGCTCGACCGCGCCGACGCGCTGCGCAAAGACGAGCAGGGGCTGCGCGCGCTGGCCGCGGCGCCCGAGACGCGCCTCGCGGCGTTCTGGAAAGGCAAGCCGGCGATCCGCGTGGACGCGACAGGCGTGCGGCTCGCGCTGATCGCGCCCTCGGAAGCGCTCGCGCAGCATGAACCCGATCCGATCTTCCTCGGCTTCGAGGGCCAGGCGGAAAGCGAGGGCGCCGCGCGCCAAGCGCGCTTCGCGATCGATCTCTCCGCGCTGGAGGAGGACGCCGCGAAAGACGCGCTCGCCGCCCCTGGCGCGGCGGCGCTGAAATTCGCCGATCTGCGCTCGGTGGGGCCCGATCTCTCCGCGCTGGAGGCGGAGATCGCGGCGACCGGCCGCTCGCTGCTCGAATGGCGACGGAGCCATGGCTTCTGCGCCAATTGCGGCGCCCCGAGCCATCAGGCGCAAGGCGGCTGGCGGCGCGATTGCCCAAGCTGCGGAGCGACGCATTTCCCACGCACCGATCCCGTGGTGATCATGTTGGTGCTACGGCCCGATCCGGCGACCGGCGAGCCGCGGACCGTGCTCGGCCGGCAATCCAATTGGCCGCCAGGCATGCATTCTCTCCTCGCCGGCTATGTCGAGCCGGGCGAGACCATCGAAGCCGCGGTGCGCCGCGAAACGAAAGAAGAGGTGGGCGTCGAGGTCGGCCGCGTGCGTTACCTCGCCTCCCAGCCCTGGCCTTATCCCTCCACGCTGATGATCGGCTGCGTCGCCGAGGCGCTGACGGAACGCCTCACCCCCGACCTCGACGAACTCGAAGCCTGCCGCTGGATCTCGAAAACCGAGATGGCCGAAGCGCTGGCCGGCCGCCACCCCGACCTCCTCGCCCCCCGCACCGACGCGATCGCTTGGGCTCTGATCCGGGCTTGGGTTGAGGGCGCACTCGACGAGCCGGGCTGACATCGACCGTCGCGTCCGCCGAAACCAGACGAGTCGCGCCAGGGCGCCACCGTCCCGCCACAGCCTCTGCGTGGCCGAAATCGGTCAGCGCGGCGTGGAGCGTTCCGGCGTGGCGCGGATGATCTGAAAGATCCGCCCCGCCGAGGCCAGGCGCCTTAGACGGGATCAAAGCGCTCGGTTTTAGGGTCATAGGCGTGGAGGCGGCCTTCGCCGATGTCGAACCAAGCTCCATGGACCGTGAGGGTGCCGGCGGCGACAGCCTCCCGCACGAAAGGAAAGCCGAGCAGATTGCGGAGCGAGCTGAGGACGCCTTCTTGCTCCAGCGTCTTTTGCCGCTCAGCCTCGCGCTGCGCTTCGGTCTCCGCCTCGGGCCAAGCCATCAGCGACAGCCGGTCGTAAGCGGGTTTCAGCAGGTCCATCCAGCGGTCGATGAAGGAATTGCTCGGCGGCGCGCAGCAGGATGACGAACAGTCGTCGGCCGAGGCGGCGCGCGCAGCCTCAGCGTCGCGCCGTTGGCGATAGGCTTGCACGCCGCCGCAATGGGCGTGGCCAAGCACGACGATATGCGAGACTTTCAGCGCTGTGACCGCGTACTCGATCGCCGCGCAGGTGCTGTGATGCTCATGCCCAGGCGCGAAAGGCGGGCAGATATTGGCGACATTGCGCACCGTGAAGAGCTCTCCGGGCTCCGAGCCGAGAAGCCCGGTCACGTCAACGCGGCTGTCGCCACCGGCGATCACCATGGCGCGCGGATGTTGGCCATGCGCCGCGAGCTGAGCGTACCACGCGCGATCGCCCGCGAAGCGACTGCCGCGCCAGGCCTCGTAACGCTTGACCATATAGCTCGGCAGCGGCTCCGGCGCCGCCCCGGCAGCGTCCGCGGCCTTCCGGTCAAGCTCCCCGCCAAAACCGTCCATCAACCGCCCCTTGCTCCGCGAACGCCGCGCCAGCGCGACTTCACCGGCACAGCAGCAAATCCGCGGCGCAAACTCCACGGGCCGAATGCCGCAGTGCGAAAGAGGCTCGCGTTAGAAGCGGTCGGAGCGCATCACCTCGCAATCGGAGATGGTGACGTAACCGAAATGCCGCTGCAGCTGCGCGTGCAGATCATCGAGCAGCGTTTGCATCCGCTCCTCAGTGGTTACCGCGAGGATCAGCATCATCTGTCCCGCGGCGCCGACTTGCCCTTCGCCGGACCAGCGTCCCTCCTGGCCGAGGCCGCGCAGGGTGGGCAGCACGGTGTAGGCGCGCACGCCCTTGCGTTCGAGCAGCGCGGTCGTCAGCGGCACGATCGGCGCCTCGACGATGATCTCCATGCGCTTCTTCTTGAAGGTCTGCATCCGCTCGTCCTCGATCACCCTCGGCGCGTCATGCGAGCGCCTGGGCCGCCGCGATGTAGATCGGAATTCCGATCACCAGATTCATCGGGAAGGTGACGCCGAGAGACAAGGTCAAATAGATCGACGGGTTCGCCTCCGGCAACGCGACGCGGAGCGCGGCGGGCACGGCGATATAAGACGCCGACGCGCAGAGAGTCGCCAAAAGCGCCGCGCCGCCGGCGGAGAGGCCGATGATCTGCGCGCAGATCAACCCGAGCGCCGCGCCGATATAAGGCATGATCAGACCAAACGCGATCACAGGCGGGCGGAGCGCGCCGATGCTGCTCCTCAAACCGCGCCCGGCGACTAGACCCATATCGAGCAGGAAGAGGCAGAGGACGCCTTTGAACGGCGAGATTACGAAGGGTTCGATGTCCTTCATGCCGGGCTCGCCGATGATCACGCCGATGAAGAACGCGCCGACCAGCAGCACGATCGACCCGTTCAGCAGCACTTCGCGCAGGAGGCCGCCTTCCTCCTCAGTCGGCCCGGCGGCGCCGCCGGCGCTCGCAGCGCCGCGCGCCAGCGCGAGCCCGACCAGGATCGCCGGCGCCTCCATCGCCGCGGCCACCGCCACCATGTAGCCTTCATAGGCGACGCCGACCGAACTGAGCGCTGACGTCGCCGCGACGAAGGTGACGATGGAGATCGAGCCGTAATGCGCCGCCACCGCCGCCGCGTCGACGCGGGAGAGACCGCTCACGGCCCGCAAGGCTCCAAACGCGATCAGCGGAATCGCGGCGCTCAGAACGACGCCGGCGATAAGAGCGGCGAACAGCGTCGCATCCGCGCCATGGCTCGCGACGCTGACGCCGCCCTTTACGCCGATCGCAAAGAGGAGGTAGAGCGACAGCGCTTTGGCCGCCGCTTCCGGCACTGTCAGATCCGAGCGCGCCAACGCCGCGCCCATGCCCAGCGCGAAGCAAAGCACCATCGGCGAAGTGAGGTTCTGCGCCGCAAGCGCCAAGCTGTCCATCGTCGGGCCTCGCC
Source organism: Pseudomonadota bacterium (assembly GCA_038530925.1). Classification (GTDB taxonomy): domain Bacteria; phylum Pseudomonadota; class Alphaproteobacteria; order Rhodobacterales; family Rhodobacteraceae; genus JALEGB01. The sequence continues at coordinate 13,872 of JBCBCG010000021.1, read as the reverse complement.
GCTCTCATTCCTTCCGCGCGGAGGATCTCCGCCGCCGCTGAGAGCGCGCTGAGCATAGCCGGACGCGCCGCGTCGAGACGCCGCGCCGATATCCGCTCTTCGCAGACGCATTCAACCGCGCGGATGCGCAAATCGGCCACAGCGCGGCGCGCGCCGACCCGCGCCCTCGGCGGTTTAAATGTCGAGATTCTCCACGCTGAGCGCGTTGCTCTGGATGAACTCGCGCCGCGGCTCCACCGCATCGCCCATCAGCTTGGTGAAGATCTCGTCCGCCTCATCCACATGGCGCACATCCACCTGCAACAGCGTGCGCGCCTCAGGATCGAGCGTCGTTTCCCAGAGCTGGTCGGCGTTCATCTCACCGAGCCCTTTATAGCGCTGCAGCGACACGCCTTTCTCGCCCTCCGCCAGAACCGTCTCCACGAGGCCGATCGGGCCATGCACCGGGATCGAACGGTCCTTCCGCGTCAGCATCGCCGCCGCGCCGTAAGTCTCGCGCAGGGTCTCGGCCATGGTCGCAAGACCGCGCGCCTCCGCCGACCGCGCCAAGGCGCCGTCGATGCTGCGCATCTCGGCGACGCCGCGCACGATCCGCGTGAAGCGCAGCCCGCCATCGGCCGTGCGATCGCCTTGCCAACCGCGTTCGAACTCCCGCGACAAGCCGTCGAGCCGCGCGGCGATGGCTTCCGCCGCCGCGGCGCCGCGCGCCTCATCGGTCAGGCAATCCTCCGTCAGCGCGCCTTCGATCGCCGCCTGCTCCACCACGAAGCGCGGATAATGCGGCGGCAAGCCGGAAATGAGCTGGCGCGCGCGGCGCGCATCCTCCACCACGCGGCCGAGATCCGCGCCGGCGAGCTCCGTCCCATCGGCCAAGCGCAGCGTCGCGCCGTCGATGCCCGCCTCGACGAGGTAATCTTCAAGCGCCTTTTGGTCCTTAAGATACACCTCGGACTTGCCGCGCGTCACTTTGAAGAGCGGCGGCTGCGCGATGTAGAGATAGCCGCCATCGATGATTTCGGGCATCTGACGGTAGAAAAACGTTAGGAGCAGCGTGCGGATATGCGCGCCGTCGACATCGGCGTCGGTCATGATCACGATTTTGTGGTAGCGCAACTTAGAGACGTCGAATTCATCGCGGCCGATGCCAGCGCCGAGCGCGGTGATTAAAGTGCCGATTTCTTGGCTCGACAGCATCTTGTCGAAGCGCGCGCGCTCGACATTCAGGATCTTGCCGCGCAGCGGCAGCACCGCCTGCGTCGCCCGATCGCGCCCTTGCTTGGCCGAGCCGCCGGCGCTGTCGCCCTCGACCAGGAACAATTCGGATTTCGCCGGATCGCGCTCCTGACACTGCGCGAGCTTGCCCGGCAGCGAGGCGACGTCGAGCGCGCTTTTCTTACGCGTCAGCTCCCGCGCTTTGCGCGCCGCCTCCCGCGCCACAGCCGCCTCGACGATCTTCGTCATGATCAGCCGCGCCTGGCTCGGATTTTCCTCGAAATACTCCGAGAGCTTGTCGTGCACGAGGCTCTCCACCACAGGACGCACCTCGGAAGAGACGAGCTTGTCTTTGGTTTGGCTTGAGAATTTCGGATCCGGCACTTTAACCGACAACACGCATGTCAGCCCTTCGCGCGCGTCCTCGCCCGAGAGGCTCACCTTCTCCTTCGTCGCGACCGCGCTGGCGAAGGCGTTCACCGCGCGGGTCAACGCGCCGCGGAAGCCAGCCATATGCGTGCCGCCGTCGCGCTGCGGGATGTTGTTGGTGAAGCAGAGCATGTTCTCGTGAAAGCCGTCATTCCACCACATGGCGACTTCCACGCCGATGTCGTCGCGTTCGGCGTTGATGACGATCGGGCTGTCGAACAGCGGCGTTTTCGAGCGGTCGAGATGGCGGACGAACGCTTCGACGCCGCCATCGTAATGCATCTCCTCGACCTGCGGCTCGGCGCTGCGCGCATCGGTCAACCGAATGCGTACGCCGGAGTTCAAGAAGGCCAGCTCGCGCAAGCGATGCTCCAGCGTCTTGAAGCTGTATTCGGTCATGGTGAAGGTCGTATCCGAAGCCAAAAAACTGACCTCGGTGCCGCGCTTCTCGCCCGCAGGCCCGACCTCCTTCAAGGACGAGACGGTCTCGCCCCGTTCGAAGCGCACATGATGCTCATGACCGTCGCGCCAGATCTTCAACTCCAACCAATCGGAGAGCGCGTTCACCACTGAGACGCCGACGCCATGCAGGCCGCCGGACACCTTGTAGGAGTTCTCGTCGAACTTCCCGCCGGCATGCAGCTTGGTCATGATCACTTCGGCCGCCGAGACGCCTTCTTCCGGGTGGATCCCCGTGGGAATGCCGCGCCCATTATCCGAGACGGTCACCGAGCCGTCCGGGTTGAGAGACACTGTCACCAGATCCGCATGGCCGGCCAACGCCTCGTCGATCGCGTTGTCCACGACCTCGTACACCATGTGATGCAGACCCGAGCCGTCATCCGTGTCGCCAATATACATGCCCGGGCGTTTGCGTACCGCTTCGAGACCTTTCAGAACTTTGATCGATCCCGCATCGTATTGGCCGCCGGATGGCCCGCTTGAATCTGGTTGTTCGGACAGGGACGCCGCCATGGAATTCCGTTATTTTTCTTGGGATGCTATCTGAATTCTTTAAGCAGGAATTGGCGAATAGGTAAAGGCGAAAGGCCGCGTGGCTCGGATCGGCGGGCGGAATTGTTCCGTTTCGCCCGCAGGCGCGGCGCTTGTTTTAACCGCCGCTCAACGCCAGACGATCCGCCCGCGGCCCGAGCGCCTCGAAAAGCTCCGGCCCTGTGCCGGTCAGCCAAGCTTGCGCACCGAGGGCGGTGAGTTCGTCGTAGAGCGCGGCGCGGCGGCCTTCATCGAGATGCGCCGCGACCTCGTCCAGCAGCAGGATCGGCGCCGCGGCGCCGCGAAGCGTCAACGCCCGCGCCGCAGCCAGCACCAAGCTGATCAGGAGCGCCTTCTGCTCGCCCGTCGAGGCGCTGCGCGCCGGCATGTCTTTAGCCGCGTAAATCGCCTCGAGATCATCGCGATGCGGCCCGAGCAGCGCGCGCCCGGCCGCAGCGTCGCGCCCACGCGCGCCGGCGAGCGCCGCCGCCAGCGCTTCGACCTCCTGAAAAAGTGGTCCCTCCGCGGGCGCAAGGCTCAGTTCGGCTTTCGGAAAGGCGCTTTCGCCCGCCTCTTGCGCGGCCGCCAATTCGGCGACGGCGGCGAGACGCGCCTGGCTCAGCGCCGCGCCCTCCTCGGCCATCCGCGCCTCGAGCGCCGACAGCCAGGCCGGCGCGGCGCCGCCCTCTTTCAGCAGGCGGTTTCGCTCCCGCATCGCGCGCTCGTAGCGCGCCGCCCGGGCCCCATGCTCGGGGTCGAAGGCGAGCGTGAGGCGATCAAGGAATTTGCGCCGCTCCGACGGGCCTTCGATCCAGAGCCGATCCATCGCCGGCGTCAGCCACAGCGTCTTGAGGCGCGCCGCCAAAGCGGTTTGGCTCACCGGCGCGCCATCCAGCGTCACGCGCCGCTTGCCGTGATCCGGCGCGCCCGGGCGCAGATCCATCTGCACGGCGATCTCCGCCGCCGCGCCCGCGCCCTCCTCAAGCCGCCCTTTGACCGACCAGCCGATCGGATCAGGACGCTGCGCCAACTCTTCAGCCTTCGCGCCGCGAAGCCCGCGCCCCGGCGCGAGTAAAGACACCGCTTCGAGGATATTCGTCTTGCCCGCGCCGTTTGGCCCATAGAGGGCGATCGGCCGCGCCGTCAGGTCCAGATCCAAGGCGCTATGGGAGCGGAACCGCCGCAGCGTCAGGCGTGAAAGGTGGCGGCGCCGCGCTGGCGAGGAGGAGACCGACGAGCCAGCGCCATCACCCACTCCAGCCCCAGCCTCGTCGGCGGGGCTCGTCACACGCGCATCGGCATCACGACGTAAATGGCGGAGCCGTCCTCGCCTTCCCGCACCAAGGTGGGCGAGCCCGGATCGGAGAACAGGAACACCGCGTTCTCGTGATCGATCTGGCCTGCGATCTCGAGGAGATACTTGGCGTTGAACCCAATTTCGAGCGGATCGCCCGCGTAGCCGACCTCCAGCTCCTCCGTCGCGCTCCCGGTGTCGGGGCTGTTCACTGAAAGCACCAGGCGATCGGCCTCAAGGCTCATCTTCACCGCGCGCGTGCGTTCGGAGGACACGGTGGAGACGCGATCCACCGCCTGGGCGAAGCGTTGCGCATCCATCTCCAGCTTCAGCGTGTTGCCGGTCGGAATGACGCGCGAATAATCGGGAAACGCGCCGTCGATAACCTTCGAGGTCAGCACCACATCGGCGCCGGCGAAGCGGATTTTGGTCTCTGACACCGACACCGTGACGCTGGCCCCGTCTTCTTCGAGGAGCTTGCGCAGCTCGCCGACGGTCTTGCGCGGCACGATCACATCCGCCATGCCCGCAGCGCCCTCTGGCAACGGCGCGTCTACGCGCGCCAGGCGATGGCCGTCCGTGGCCACAGCGCGCAGCGTCTCCGTCTCGCCCTCCTTGGCGATATGCAGATACACGCCGTTCAGATAATACCGCGTCTCTTCGGTCGAGATCGCGAATTTCGCTTTGTCGAAGAGGCGCCGCATCACACCGACGGGCGCTTCGAAGCTCCGATCGAACTCGCTGCTCGCCATCACCGGGAAATCCTCGCGCGGCAGGGTTTGCAGCGTGAAGCGCGATCGTCCCGCGGAAACGGCTAAAGCGCCATCGCCTTCGGCGACCAAGCTCACCTCCGAGCCGTCCGGCAGCTTGCGCACGATCTCATGGAGCATATGCGCGGCGACCGTCACCGCGCCCGGCCGCGCGACTTTCGCGCTCAGGGTCTCGCGGATTTCAATGTCGAGATCCGTCGCCTTGAGCGACACGCCGCTCTCATCCGCCTCGAGCAGAAGGTTCTGCAGGATCGGGATCGTGTTTCGCCGCTCCACCACGCCCTGCGCGCGGCTGGTGGCCTTCAACAGAGCGCTGCGCTCGACCAAGACTTGCATCGAGAAGAACCTTCCTCCGCGACGTGATTCGGGACGCCACCCTAAACGGTGCCGCGTCTGGTTTGAATCGCCGCGAATCTTGCGCTGAGGGAAATCGATGCCGGCTCAGCGCTTCAGAAGGCGTGTTCGGGAAATGTGACGCCCTATTTCGGCGGCTCGGCCGGCGCCGCGAGGCCGATGAGGCCGCGGCGACCGGTCGTGTCACAGAACACGGCGCTTAGCCTTCCAAGGCGCGGCGCAAGCGCTCCACATCATCATCGAAGGCGCTGTCGGTGGCGCGCAGCTGCGTCACCTTTTTGATCGCATGGAGCACCGTGGTGTGATCGCGTCCGCCGAATTTTTGACCGATCTCCGGCAGCGATTTTTGCGTGAGCTGCTTGCAGAGATACATCGCCACCTGCCGCGGCCGGGCCACAGCCCGCGCGCGGCGCGGCGAGTGCATGTCCGCCAGGCGTATGTTGAAATGCTCCGCCACTTTGCGCTGGATTTCTTCGATCGACACTTTGCGGTCCGATTGCTTCAGGAGGTCTTGAAGCTCTCTCTGCGCCATCTCGATCGTCGCCTCGCGGCCGGTCATCGCGGCGATGGCGAAAAGCCGGTTCAGCGCGCCTTCAAGCGTCCGCACATCCGTCGAGATACGATGCGCGAGGAAATCGAGCACTTTGTGATCGACCTTGAGCCCTTCGGTGCGCGCCAGCTCGAACTCGGTCTTGGCCTGAAGAATGCCGAGCCGCAGCTCGTAATCCGTTGGATGCAGATCCGCGACAAGGCCCCAGCCGAGGCGCGAACGCAGCCGCTCATCAAGACCGTCCAGCGCGGTCGGCGCGCAATCGGCCGAAAGCACGATTTGGCGATGCTGCTCCGCCAAAACGTTGAACGTGTGGAAGAACTCTTCCTGCGTGTAGTTCTTACCGATAATGTGCTGCACATCATCGACGATCAGCATGTCGACGCTGCGGAACATCTCCTTAAAGGCCAGCGTGTTTTGATGGCGCACCGCGTTGACGAACTCGAACAGGAACGTTTCGGCCGAGACGAACAGGATGTTGTCGTTCGGATAAAGCTCTTTGCGCCGCCAGGCGATCGAGTGCAGCAGATGCGTTTTGCCGAGGCCTGACTGACCATAGAGAAACAGCGGGTTGAAGGGTGTGCTCGGATCCTCCGCGATCCGCTTGGCCGCGGCGAAGGCGAAGCCGTTTGGGCGGCCGACCACGAATTTCTCGAACCGAAAACGATCATTCAGCGGCACCATGCGCAGACGGTCGAGCCGGTTGCGCGTCGCATCCTCGCTGAAATCGCCGCCAATCTCCGCCGATGGCGTCGCCGCCGCGCGCGCAGCGGCCGCGAAGCGCCGATCCACCCGGCCGCCATCGCCGCCATCGAGCGCCCGCACCTCCTCGCCAAGCTCGCCATTGCGCGGGCTGACCTGAAAAATGATGCGCCGCGTTTCCGGCTCGCTGCGCGTCACCGCTGCTTTGATCTGGCCGCCGTAATCCGTTTCAACGCGGTTGCAGATGAACCGAGAGGGCGCGCTCAGCGTCACCACCCCGTCCTCCCAGCCATCCAAATGCAGCTGCGCGATCCAGCTCTTGAAACTATCTTCGCCTACATCTTTGCGGAGCTGCTCCTTCACTTCGTCCCACTGCCGCGTCTTCTGGGCCTCGGCCATCAGAACCCCCTCAATCGATTGTTATGAAACGCCTCATTCAGTGGACGCTTCGGTTATTCCGCCGCGCTCAACTCTGACGCCAAGGCAACCCGGCGGCCTTCCAGCCAGACCGAGCGCCGCGGCGCCCCTCTTCATCCAGATCGCCCTCGAACCCGCCGGCGAGGTTGTGCAAAGCGAGCGGGCGTCCGGTGGACAACCCCGCTTCAACCGCCTGCGCCGCCTGGGCCGAGCGCACTCCAGATCTGCAGAGAAAGATCAACGACGTCGCCGCCGCATCGTCCACAAACGCCGCGCATTCACCCACAAAGTTCGGGTTCTCCACGCTACCTGGATAGCTGCGCCATTCGATATGCCCGATGGTTTTGCCGACGCCGTCGAGGTTTGGCCCCCCGACAAAGGCCAGCTCGGCCGCGGTGCGGACATCCACCAGCGCGCACCACAGATCTTCAGACAACATCTGATAAGCCTCCTGGGGAGACACATCCCCCAAGAAGTTCGCGACGTTGCGAGCGGACATCTGTAGACTCTCCTCTCTCTCCTGTGGAAAACACTTATTCGTTCGGGACGGTCTTGCAATTAAAAATTAACCCGGCCGGCCCATTTTTTTCCTTGCTCCCAGAAAAGCAAAAATAAAAGCGGGCCTTGAGAACCAAGGCCCGCGATCATGCAACGTTCGCTTCTTAAGTAGTGGCGTGAGGCAACAAAAAAACGCTCGGTCGTTCCATGGGGCGAATTGGTCGCACCGCTGAAGGAATACTTTTAATGAGCGGGATGTGTCATCACTTGCCGGCTGAGAGCGGCGTCATCGTTTTGACGCGCTGCGCGAGCCGCGACACTTTGCGCGCCGCCGTGTTCTTGTGAAGCACGCCCTTATTGGCGCCGCGCACGATCTCAGGCTGCGCTGCGCGGAGCGCGTCCTTCGCAGCGTCCGCGTCGCCGGACACGATCGCCTCTTCCACCTTGCGCACGAAGGTCCGAATACGGCTTTTGCGAGCGCCGTTGATCTCGGCGCGCTTCTCATTTTGACGGATGCGCTTTCGCGCCTGGGGCGAGTTCGCCATGGTGGCTCCGAACAATCCTTCGCAAGTGAATTCAGAGCCGGCGTGCTACTCAGACTGGGGGCGCGGGTCAACCCTTGCACTGTGGATAAACAGGGAAGCCGCCCCCATCACGCGGCCAAGTGCGACACTGTGATGACGCCGCGGCGCCCGCTCGGGGCCGCCGTCCCATGCGGGACGCGTTGATCGGCCTCGATGTTTCCCAAATGGGTTCTATTTGCCCCGAAACTGCGCGGAGCGATTCTCAACAAAGGCGTCCATGCCTTCGCGTTTATCTTCCGTTCCGAACAATGCGTGGAACATGCGCTTTTCGAACAACAGCCCTTCGGACAGGGTCGAATCATACGCCCGGTTCACGCATTCCTTCACCGCCAGCGCCGCAAGCGGCGGTTTCTCAGCGATCTTGCCGGCGATCTTCAACACCTCGTCCAGAAGATCGGCGGCGGGAAAGACGCGCGCGGCCAGGCCCGAGCGCTCCGCCTCCTCAGCCAGCATGAAGCGGCCGCTCAGGCACATCTCCATCGCCTTCGACTTGCCCACGAGATGCGTCAGCCGCTGCGAGCCGCCCAAGGCCGGCAACACGCCTAAGTTGATCTCTGGCTGGCCGAATTTCGCGCTGTCCGCGCAGTAGATGATGTCGCACATCATCGCCAGCTCGCAGCCGCCGCCCAGCGCATAGCCCGCCACCGCGGCGATCGTCGGCTTGCGCGCGCGCGCCACCGCGTCCCAACGCTCCATCAGAATATTGCGTTTGAAGGCTTCGACGAAGCCGATCTCGCGCATCTCGGTGATGTCGGCGCCGGCGGCGAAGGCTTTGTCGTCGCCGGTCAGCACCATCACGCGCACCGCGTCATCGGCGTCAAAGCGGGCCACCGCGTCCGCAAGCTCGCCGATCAGCGTCGAATTGAGCGCGTTGCGCGCCTCCGGCCGATCAAGCGTGATCAGCGCCACATGGTCGTTCACGTCGGTCTTGATGCAGGTGTAGGCCAAGGCGGCCCTCCTCTCTTTCGAGCCCTGAGCGCCCCTAGCGGATCGCCTGAAGGGTGACAAGTCGAGGCGCGGCTCGCCTCGACGCGTCAGCCCGCGGGCCGACGCGCTCAGCGTTGGCATTTCGGGCAGTAGAAACTCGAGCGTCCGCCTTGAACGATGCGGCTGACTTCGCCGCCGCATCCCGCGCGCAGGCATGGGCGCTCAGCCCGGCCATAGACGGCGAATGCGTGCTGGAAATAGCCCATCGCGCCGTCGGCCTGGCGATAATCGCGCAAGCTCGAGCCGCCCGCTTCGATCGCCTCCTCAAGCACCGCGCGGATCGCCGCGGCCAACGCCTCAAGCCGGCGGCGCGAAAGGCCGCCCGCTGCGCGTTTGGGGCTGATCTCGCTGCGCCAGAGCGCTTCGCACACATAGATGTTGCCGAGCCCGGCGACGATCCGCTGATCGAGGAGCGCCGCTTTGACGCTGGTGGTCTTCCCCGCGAAGGCCGCCGCCAGATGCGCCGCGCCGAACGCGTCCGACAACGGCTCGGGCCCGATCGCCGCGAGCAGCCGATGGGTGGGCAGCGCGGCGGTCGGGCAGAGATCCATCGCGCCGAAACGGCGCACATCGTTGTAGAGAAGCCGGTGTCCGGCGGTCTCGAGCAGAAGATGATCATGCGTCCCGCGCTCGGGCGCGTCCGCGCCGTCGCTTGTCGCCGCCTCGCCGCCGGTTCGGTGGACGAAGCGCCCGAGCGCCGCCGCGGCCACGCCGCGCGCGCCGACGGAGAAGCGGCCCGTCATTCCAAGATGGATCAGCCAGCTCCAGCCATCGTCGAGCGCCGCCAGAATGTACTTCGAACGCCGCGTGAGCCCGATCACGCGGCGCCCTTGAAGCCGCTCGGCGAAGCGATCCGGCAGCGGCCACCGCAGATCGGCGCGGTACGCCTCCGCCCGCTCGATGCGCTGCTCTAGAAGCGCCGGCGCCAGCCCGCGCATCACCGTCTCCACTTCCGGCAGTTCAGGCACGCTGTTCGCCCTTATGATTAATCAATGCTTAAGCTTTTCCGCGATCCTTGCCACAGGCGCGACGCGCGGCGCCGGCGCGCCACCTCCTCTGCTGAAAGCATGTGGCGAGGGCGGCGGCCAGACGCTATTTCGCAGCGCAGGGACGGACGCTGACGCGACAGGGAAGGACGCGCCGCATGAGCGCCGAGGATGAAGATCCCGCCGAAGAGGGCGGACGCGCCCAAAGGGCCGGACGCGCTGATGAGGCGGGCGCCGCCGGCGGTCGAACCCATTTCGGCTACCAAGACGTCGACGTGGAGGACAAGCCGGCGCTGGTGCGAGGCGTCTTCGACGCGGTGGCCAGCCGCTACGATCTGATGAACGATTTGATGTCCGCGGGCGTCCACCGGCTCTGGAAAGAGGCGATGATCGACTGGCTGGCGCCCCGGCGCGGCGCGCGGATGCTCGATCTGGCGGGGGGCACCGGCGACATCGCGCAGCGCGCGCTCCGCCGCGCCAAAGGCGATCTCGATGTGACCGTCGCCGATCTGACCGAAGCCATGCTCGTCGAAGGGCGCAAACGCTTCGCCAAGGACGGAACCGCGGCGTCGGTCGCCTGGGTGTGCGCCGACGCGACCGAGATGCCCTTCCCCGACCGCAGCTTCGATTACGCGACCATCTCTTTCGGCCTGCGCAATGTGGCCGAGCCCGACAAGGCGCTGCGCGAGATCCGGCGGGTGCTGAAGCCAGGCGGGCGTTTTTTGTGCCTCGAATTCAGCCATGTGAAGGAGCCAGGCCTCGCGCCGCTCTACGAGGCTTACTCCTTCAATGTGATCCCGTTGATCGGTCAGGTCGTGGCGGGCGAGCGCGAGAGCTACCAATATCTGGTCGAGAGCATCCGCCGCTTTCCCGATCAGGAGACGCTTGAGGCGATGATGCGCGAGGCGGGCTTTGGACAGGTGAGCCACCGCAACCTCACCTTCGGCGTCGCCGCGCTGCATTCGGGCTGGCGGCTGTGACCGGCCTCGCGGATGAGCGGGAGCGCCGCTCCGGGCCATCGAGGCCCATCGCGGCGTTCGCGCGCGGATGGAGAGCGCGGCGCGTCGTCACGATCCTTGAAGGCGCGCGATGAGCGTGTTCGGCGATCTCTTTCGGCTGGCGCGCATCGCCGCCACCTTTCGGCGCACCGGCGCGCTCGACAAGATCCTGAGCGAGACCGGCGCGCCCGGCCGGCTGCGCCTGGGCCTCTGGCTGATCACCGCGCCGCTCTGGCCTTTCGGCGCGAAGGGCGAGGCGAGCCTGCCGGCGGTCTCCCGCGCCGTCTCCGCCCTCGGCGCGGCTTATGTGAAATTCGGGCAGATCCTCTCGACACGCCCCGATCTCGTCGGCGTCCCGCTGTCTCAGGATCTGCGCTTCTTGCAGGATCGCCTTCCGCCTTTCTCGAATGACGAAGCGCGGCGGATCGTCGAGCAACAGCTCGGCAAGCCGATCGAGACGCTGTTTCGCCGCTTCGATCCGCCGATCGCCGCCGCCTCCATCGCGCAAGTGCATCCCGCCGAGACGCCGGAAGGGCGCAAGCTCGCGGTCAAAGTGCTGCGGCCGGATGTGGAGCGGATCTTCGCGCGCGACATCTCCGCCTTCTATTTCGTCGCCCGGATCGCCGAGTTCGCGCTGCCCAAAAGCCGGCGGCTGCGCCCGCGCGACGTGGTCGCCCATTTCGAGGGCGTGGTCAGCCGCGAGATGGATCTGCGCATGGAGGCCGCCGCCGCCTCGGAATACGCCGATCTCATCGCGGGCGAAGCCGGGTTCCGCACGCCGAAGGTGGAATGGAGCCTCACCGCCAAGCGCGTGCTTTCGGCCGATTGGGTCGAGGGCGAGGGCTTGGGCGATCTCGACGCGCTGCGCGCGCGCGGCGTCGATCTTCCAGAACTCTCTCAGCGGATCATGCGCCTCTTTTTGCGCACCGGCCTTCGCGACGGCTATTTCCACGCCGACATGCATCAGGGCAATCTGAAGCTCGGCCCGGACGGCGCGGTGGTGATCTTCGATTTCGGGATCATGGGCCGGATCGATCCGCTGACGCGCCGCACCTACGCCGAGATCCTCTACTCTTATCTGACGCGGGATTATCGCCGCGGCGCGCAAGCGCATTTCGACGCCGGCTATGTGCCGCGCAGTCAAGATATCGATCATTTCGCCCAAGCGTTGCGTTCGATCGGCGAGCCGATCGTGGGCCAGCAAGCCTCCGAGATCTCCATGGCGAAGGTGCTGCAGCAGCTCTTCGAAGTGACCGAGCAATTCGGCATGGAGACGCGGCCCGAGCTGATCCTGCTGCAGCGCACCATGGTGGTGGTGGAGGGCGTGGCGCGCAGCCTCGATCCGAATTTCAACATGTGGGAGACGGCGCGGCCCGAAGTGGAGGGCTGGATGAAGGAGAATCTCGGGCCGCGCGCCGCGGTGCGGGATCTGCAGGAGAGCGCTCGGATCCTGGCGCGGCTCGGCCCGCGCTTGCCGGAGGCGGCGGAGCGCTTGGTGAGCGCGGCGCAGGATTGGGCGCTTGGCGAAGACCGCGCCGCGCCGCGTCAAGCGGGGACGGCGACGCCCTACACCGGGCCCGCCACGAGACGCGCCGCGGCAAGCGCCCGCGCCGCGGCCGAAAGCGCCGCCCCTCCCAGGCGCGGCCGCTTCCGCGCCGGCGCCGCGGCCGGGTTTCTGCTGGGCGCCGGCGCGCTTTGGCTCGCGGCGAGCCTAAGCGAGGATGCGCCCGAGGCGGCGACAGCCCCAGCGCCGCCGGCGAACGCAGCGCCGGCCGACGCGGCGCGCGCTGATCGCTGACCCTGCGTCGCGCCGAAAATGTGACAGTTTTCTAACATCGAATTCACTGAATGCGCTTGTGATACCGCGCGTCTCGGCGATACTTCGCCGGATGGCGGCGTCGGCGCGCCTCTCAGCGGTGTCAAATGAGCGATCTCACATGCGCGACCGCAAAATCCTTCTGATCGTCGGCGGCGGCGTCGCGGCGTATAAGACCTTAGAGCTGCCGCGGCGCCTGCAAGAGCGCGGCGTCGCCACCAGCGCAGTGCTGACCGAGGCGGCGCAGGCCTTCGTCACGCCGCTCTCCATGGGCGCGCTCACCGGCGCGCCGGTGCACACCGAGCTGCTCAGCCTCACCGCCGAGACCGAAATGGGTCATATCGAGCTCTCGCGCAGCGCCGATCTCCTCGTGGTGGCGCCGGCGACGGCGGATCTGATGGCGAAGATGGCCCATGGGCTCGCCAACGACCTCGCCTCAACCCTGCTTTTGGCCACGGACAAGCCGGTTTTGATCGCGCCGGCGATGAATGTGCGAATGTGGGAGCATCCGGCGACGCAGCGGAACCTGAAGACCCTGCGCGGCGATGGGATCGCCGTGATCGGGCCGGAAGAGGGAAGCATGGCCTGCGGCGAATATGGGCCGGGCCGGATGGCCGAGCCGTCGCAGCTCCTCGAGGCGATCATGGCGGCGCTGAGCGACCACGCCGCCGCGGGGCGGAGCGCGGCGCGGCCGCTGGCCGGGCGCCGGGCGGTGATCACCTCAGGGCCGACGCATGAGCCGATCGATCCGGTGCGCTACATCGCCAACCGCTCCTCCGGCCGGCAAGGCGTCGCCATCGCCGAAGCGCTCGCCGATCTCGGCGCCGAGGTGCTGTTCGTGACCGGCCCGGCGGAGGCGGCCCGCCCGCGCGGCGCGGCGCGGATCCTCGCGGTGGAGACGGCGCGGGAGATGCGGGAGGCGACGCTGGGCTTGATCGACGGGGAGACCGCGCCGCCGGATCTTGCGATCTTCGCCGCGGCGGTCGCTGATTGGCGCGTCGCCGCGGCGGCGGGCTCGAAGATCAAGAAACAACGCTCGGGCGCGCCGCCGACCCTGCAGATGGCGGAGAACCCGGACATTCTGAAGGAGGTCTCTCAGCTGCCCGCGGCGCGCCGGCCGCGCCTGGTGATCGGCTTCGCGGCCGAGACCGACGATCTCTTGGAGAACGCCCGCGCCAAGCGGGCGCGCAAGGGCTGCGATTGGTTGGTGGCGAACGACGTCTCCGCCGCCAGCGGCGTGATGGGCGGCGCGATGAACGAAGTGGTGCTGCTGACCGAGACG
>JBCBCG010000020.1:0-30502 GCA_038530925.1 Pseudomonadota bacterium | reverse complement strand
TCCAGACGCGCGCCGCTGTCGTGATTGCCGGCGATCGCGATCAAATGCGCGCCGGGAGCTCGGGCGCGCAAAGCGTGAATAAACCCAAAGAACCGGCGCAGCGCGCCCAGCGGCGGGTTGGCGTGATGGAACACATCGCCCGCGAGCAGAAGCGCGTCCGGCGCGCGCGCCTCGGCGATGTCGAGCAACGCGTTCAGCGCCGCGTCATGCTCGCTGGCGCGATCGAAGCCATGCAACTGCTGGCCAAGATGCCAGTCCGCCGTGTGTAAGACGCGCAGCATGGCGTCTGGTTACGCGATCGCGTCGGCGCCGGCACGCGTTATTCGCCGCCGCCGCTTAGGTCCCATGCGAAAAAAAACGCGTCGGAGCGCCGCGCGCCGGCCGTCGACATGGTTCGGCGGCGCGTTCGGCGCGCGGCGCGCTCATTCGGGCGCCGGCGGGCCTTCATAGGCGGCTTGATCCTTATGGATCATGGTCGAGGTGGGATGATGGGTCGGTTCCGGCAGTTTCGGCGCGAATTCGGCCGGCAGCGCCAAGGCGATGCGCGCCGCGCTCACCAGCGGAACGTTCATCTCCGGCGCGCCGTAATAATTCAGCGGCGTCAGATGGTGGCGGCTGGGCTGATCGCCGAGGCGCGGCACGCGGATCAGCCGGCGCCCGTCTTCGAGCGCGCACACGCAGGGTTTGCCGAGATCCTGGTCGGAGACGCCGCTGTCGCGCGGTTGGTAGATCAGGAAATCCCCTTCGAAAGCGATCGGCGCCACCGATCCGCTGCGATCGACGAGCGCCGCATACGCCTCGCTCCGATACGCGAAAAACGGGTTTTCAACATATTCGGCGCGCGCCTCGTCGGCTGTGGTGGTAATCACGCCCTCAGCTCCGACGACGCCTACAATCGGCCAGCCCTGGCCTGCTTCAAACAACGCGCTGGGGCGTAAATTCAAGACGGACGCGATCTTCTTCAAGGTGACAATGCCAGGATTTCGGGATCTCCCCCGTAAAATATCACGCACTGCGCTTTCATTCAGCTCCGCAGCTCGCGCCAGCGGCGCCGCTTTCACGCGATGCTCCTTCATGAGTACTCTGAGACGGTCGGTCAGCGTGTCGACGATATCCATTCTCGAACACTGCTCCTTTTTTGCCCCTTCGACGCTCTGCGCTGCGGCTGCGGCGACTTTCGGGTTTTTTCCATTATTGTGCTCAGTTCGGACGGCTGGATAATACCCCATAATTCTCGTCAGTCACTTCCGACATGAATTATTTAGCCTAAACGACATGCGACCGGAAGCGGACACAATGCGCCCCATTGAAAAAGCTAATGTTTTTCGCGTCGAGGCGATTGTAGGGCTTCTATCGAGGGCCGCGATCGCGCCGTCGGGCGCGGAGAACAGCGCTCTGGCCCTATAAATCGTCGCCGGCTGGCCCGCGGCGCGGCGCCCTGTTGCGTGCGGCGGGACGTCTTTTGCTTGCCCAGGCGCGGCGGGCTGGTATCGAGTGATGCGGGATCGACATCAACTATGGCCGCGGCCGCGCGCCGTCGCCGCCGCCGACCCGATGGGCGGCGCTCGCCGACGTCGACGCGCGGCGGGCGAGAGGGTGTTTCGGTCGGCGCCCCTACCGCGTCGCCGCGTTGTTTCTTACGGGCGTCGTCGTCAAGCGCTGGGGCGCGGAGGGGCGATCAGGCGGGATTTCCCCTGGGCGGGCGACGCTCCGCCAGGGCGGGCGCGATGGGGGGACGGGCATGAGCATCAAATTCTCCGAATCTCCGCCGGAAGGGTTTCGGGATGCGGCGGCGAGCCCGGCGCCGACGCCCATCACGCTCGATTTCGAGGGGCTCGAGAGCGACGGCGCGGCGCCCACCTTCTATGATTATCGTCTGACGGCGAGCGCGGTTCACAAAGCGACCGGGCGGCGCGCCGCGGCGCTCGGGTACTTCGCAGCCGATGGCGGCGCGGGCGAAAGCGGCGCGTCGCGGGGTCGGGTCTGGCGGCTTCGCTTCGCGCCGCCGGAGCCGGGGCTGTGGCGCTACACCTTGCAGTTTCGCCATGCGCCCAACATCGCGGCGCAGCTTGAAGACGCGCTCGGCGGCGCGGTCCGCGCGCTGAACAGCCACCAGGGCGAGTTGGTCGCCTCTTCCGCTTTGCCGGCGTCGCGCGCGAAAGCGCCAGTGGCGGCCTTCGCGCGCGACGCCGGGCCTGACGAGCCTTTCGCCGTCGATCCGGCGCGCCGGGGCGCCTGCCTCGCCGCGCAAGCCTTCGACCGCGCGGCGGGCGGAGGCGGCGCCGCGGCGCGGCGTTTAGGCGAACGCGTCGCCGCCGTCGCCCGCGTCGAGGGCGCCCAAAGCATCGAGATCGAGGCCTTCCCCCAAGGCGCGGAGACCGGGCCGTTCGCCGCGCCGCTAATGCTCGACGAGTCGCTCCGCGGGCCCGCCTTCGATCTCGCGCGTCTCGATCTTTGGGGTCGGTTTTTCGCCGCGCTCGCGGCGCGGGGCGTCCGCGTTCGTCTGAATTTAGAGCCGCCTGGGCACGCGGAGTTTTGGGAAGCTGAGGATTACCGGGCGGTCAGGCGTGCTTTGCTGCGGGAGATCGCCGCGCGTTTCGCCGCCGGTCCGATGCTGGCGTGGAGCGCGCCGGCCGGGCGGGCGGATCGCGCGTTCGCCGCCAAGCTTGGGCCGGAATTTCCCTTCGCCGCGCCGGATGACGAGGCCGCGCCGGAAGCGCCGGCCGCTTTCGCCGCTGAGAGTGGCCGAGAGAGCGTGACGGCGCCGCCGGAGCAAGAGGCGGAGCGCGCGCCGCCCGCGCCGATCCTGTTCAGAGCCGGGCGGGCCTCTCAGCCCTCTCTCGCCGCGGGGGGGCGTGAGCCGCCCGCCGCCGAAGAGCGCGAGGCGGACGGCGCCGAAGCTCCGGCGCCGCCTCATGCCGTTTCGGCGGAGACCGAGCCCGCGCTTGGACGAGAGCCTGGTTCGCAGCGCGAGCGAGGCTCGGAAGAGACGCTTCTTTTCTCGGAGGCGCCGGCTCGATGCGAAGAGGAGCTAGCCTCGGGCGAAGGCCTCTCCTCGGACGAAGGGCGTTCCTCGGACGAAGGGCGTTCCTCGGACGAAGGGCGTTCCTCGGACGAAGGGCGTTCCTCGGGCGAAGGCCGTTCCTCGGGCGAGGGGCGCACCTCGGGCGAAGGGCTCGCCTCTGACGGAGAGTTCGCCTCGGACGAAGGGCGCTCCTCGGACGACCGAGCGCCGGCTTCGGAGGCGGGGCGGGCCGAAGCGGCGCCGCTCGAAGCGCCGATCCGGGAGACGCCGCCGCGCGACCCTCTCGCCTCTCCGGCGTGTGCGCCGCAGACATCGGTCGAAGCTCCGACCGCGCCGCGGCCGCAGGAGGCGTCGGCGATCTCCGAGCCTGCGGCGTCTCCCGCCTCCGCGCAAGGCGAGAGCCCTGATGCGGTTCATAAAGGAACGCGCCGAGAAACGAGCCAGGAGACCGGCCAAGAAACGCAAGAGGAAACGCAAGAGGAAACGCGAGAGGAAACGCGAGAGGAAACGCGAGATGGCGCGCGCCGGCCGCAGCGCGTCCAAAGCCCACTGCCCAAGACGCTTGGACAATCGGCGCGGGCGGAGCATAAGGCGGCTTCCGACGGACATGCGGTCGCGGACGAGACGGCTGAGCAAGATGCTGGCGAGACGACAGAGGGCGAAAGCCGCGCAGGCGCAAGCCCCCTGGGCGGCGGCGCCGGACGCTTCGGCGCCACTTCGTTCGAGAAGCTGCGCCGCGCCGCCTCCGCCGCGCCGCAGGGGCCCGTCGCCGCGCCTCGGTTCGCCGTCCCTGCGCCAAGAAGGGCCGTCCGACCTGCGCCCTTGGACGAGACATCGGCGCCCGAGGCGGACGCCGCCGCGTTCGCACCCGATGAGGCCGACCACAACGCGGCGGATCTCGATCTTGGCGACGGGCCTTTGATCATCCCGCCCCTCGCGGCGCCGGCGGCGCGCCGTCGCCTGGCGGCGCACAGCCTGCGCTGCTCCGTCGGGCCGGCGCAGCTGGAGATGGCGCTCTACGCTTTGAGCGCGGGAAGCGGTCCGGCGGCGCATCGGCTGGAAAGCGATGGCGGCGTCCCTTTCGCCGCGTTGTTGGATCCCGACATCAGCCTGCTGATCCGCATTGAAGGCGCTGACCAGGCGGCTGTTTCGGAGGCGCGCTTATGGCTGCGCGAGATCACGCCCGATGTTTTGGAGCCGCCGGGCGCCGATGAAGATCCCGCGCGGATCCGCGAGGCTGCGGTGGAGGCGCGCGCGCAGCCTTTCGACGGCTTCGCGGTGTTTGAAGATCTCAGCGCGTTCGCGCGCGTCGCCTCGCAGCGGCCCGTGCAGTTGGTTGTCGAAGCGCGGGAGCGACGCGCTCGGCCGGGCGGCGCGCTGGACCACGCTTCGGGGCGCGGCCTGCTGCGCCGCTGGGCTGAACCATTGCGCCCTGAGGGAGGGCTCCAGCAGGCTTTGGATCGCGCTTTTCCCGCGCAGATCGATGATGTCGTCGGGGCCGCGTCGCTGCGCGCTCGGCCGGCGCCCTCGGCGCCTGGCGCGCTGCGCGAGCCGTGGTCCGCAGGAGAGACCGCGCGTGGCGAGGGCGCCGGCGGCGCTTCGATCACGCCGCGGGTGATCGGAACCGCGCCCGAGCCCGCCGCGGCGGACGCGTTCGAGAGCGAAAGCGGCGCTGCGCCGCAGGCGAACGCGGCGGCGCGGCCTCGGTTCAGCGGCGTCGTCTCCGCCGCGCGGCGCCGCGCGATTGGTCAGGCGCAGCGACTGCTTGACGAAGGCGATCCACGGCCGGACACGGACGCCGCGGCGCCGCCTGCGATGGGCGAGGAGCGAGAGCCCGCCGCGCCGCGGCGTTTGGGAGGCGCCCGCGGCGTGAAGCGCGGTGTTTGGGCCAAGGCGCTCGCGCGCGCGAAGGCGGGCCGCGCCGACGCGGCGGAGGGGCTGGGGCTATCGAACGCGGCGATCGGCCCTCCGGCCGAACCCGCGCGCGAGACGGAGGCGGGCGAGACAAGGGCGGTCGAGACAAGGGCGGGCGATGCGGCGGTCCGCGCTCCGAGAATGGGCGCGATGGCGCCGGGCGCCGCCGAAGGCGCCGACCTCGGCGCTCGTCAAGATCCTGGGGGCGATGCGGTCTTCTTCGTCGTCGACGCGGAGACCGATCGGCCCGTGGCGCGGCTCGATGAGGGCGCGATCCTCGCCGCGGATAGCGTGA
Organism: Pseudomonadota bacterium; assembly: GCA_038530925.1. Taxonomy (GTDB): domain Bacteria; phylum Pseudomonadota; class Alphaproteobacteria; order Rhodobacterales; family Rhodobacteraceae; genus JALEGB01. Next base: position 25,268 of record JBCBCG010000020.1, on the reverse strand, counting down.
TCGGACGGCGATTGACGGTGAAAGCGGCGATCCGCGCTGAGGGCGACGCCGCGTTCGATCGGCTTCGCTTGACGCTGGAGGGCGATACGCTGGCGCAGCGCGCGATCGATCGGCCTCAAGCGGGCGATGGCGCGTGGATCGGCGTCTTCACCGGCTTGACCTTCCGCCAAGGCGACGCGGCGCTGCTGCTCGAAGCGTATGGCGGCGCGCAGGCGGCCGGCGCCGCGCCGGTCTTCACGCTGCGCCGCCGGTTCCGCGTCGAGTGAGCCTGATGCGGTTTTCCTCCACGCGGTGGCGGGCTAGGTTGCTCGTTGTTGAGCGTGGCGAGAGAGAGGCGCGATATGTCGGGTGAGGCGGCGTTGGATCGAGACGCGCGTCTGCGTCGGTTGCGGATCCGATGCTGGCGCCGCGGCACGAAAGAGATGGATCTGATCCTCGGTGGGTTTTTCGATCGCCGCGGCGCGACGCTCTCGGACGCCGCGTTAACCGAGTTCGAAGCGCTGATCGAGGAGGATGACGATCGGCTCTACCGCTGGGCCTGCGGCGCCGAAGCGCCGCCAGAGCGTCACGCCGCGATGCTTGAGCGGATACAGCGTGACAGCGAGGTGAAGCGATCTGACAGCTGATCGCGCTCATTTCGCGCGCAAATCTCCTTGTGGCGCGATCCATCCGTTATGAGATCTATTAACATCGCAAGCTTTTTTTGGGGGGATGTCTCCGGGATATCCACAGCTTCATCGAAAAATTTTACACTGTCTTTACGAGCCGGACTTAGCCTCAGGACAAATTAACCCTGAGGAGTGGATCGGTGACAAAACTACAGATTGCTGAATCGCGTCCAAGATTATCGCCATCGGTAGCAATGCGTTCGGAGAGCTGTGTTGATTCGGGAGAAGACATGGCGTCTTTTCTTGAAACTTTGGCGCTTATCGAGAGACTCCATCGACTTCTTCTTGACGTGATCAAGGATGAGTTTGAGCGGCTCGGTTGGGTTGACATCAATAGCGTGCAGGCGCTGCTGTTATTCAATATCGGATCCGAAGAAGTGACCGCCGGCGATCTGAAAGCGCGAGGGTACTATCAGGGATCAAACGTCTCCTACAACCTGAAGAAGCTGGTTGAAGCGGGGTATCTTAACCATAACCGCTGTAAGGCGGATCGACGCTCGGTTCGCATCAGCCTGACCCAGAAAGGCGAAGAAATCCGCGACCTGGTTAATGACATATTCGAGGGGCAGTATCGACGGTTGCGCGAAGGCCCGTTTGAGACCGATGCCGAATTTCTCGCGCTGAACGGGCGGATGCGCCACCTTGAAGTGTTTTGGCGTCAGAGCATTCGCTTTATTTATTAACAGCGTGGGCCGCGAATGCGCCAATTGGTCGGGCGGGGCGGCGAGTTCTGCGTCGGCCCGGCGCGGCGGCGCCCGTATTTCGGTCGCAGCGGCGGGCGCTATGGTCGCGCTTCTTGGGCGGCAGCTGTTGCCAAAGGGACGCAAGTTGCGGCGTTCCCAATGGCGCGAGGCGTGTTGCTCCTCTCTTCTTCCGGACCGCGCTGGGCACTCCGCGCGGTTTGGGCGAAACTCACCAGATGTGGAATCGATCCCTCTCTCTTGCGACGCATGCTGAGACGCGCGGCCCAGCGCGCGCGCGCTCTGAAGACGCGCGTTCGCACAACCATGTTCGGGCGCCGCGATGACCGGCGGGGATCAAACCGGCCGGCGCGACCGGCGCAAGCGCGGGCCCAAGCGCGGGCCAGAGACGCGTCGCGAGCCGAGCATCGGGTTCGGCCTGGAGGATGAGGCGGACGGGGGCGCGAACGGGCCCGCCGCCACGCCGCTGGGCGGCCGCGCGGGGCGCCGCTTCGGCGAGCCGGCGGACGACGCCTCCTTTGACGACCATTCCTTTGAAGACCATCCCTTCGCCGACCGATCGGCTGAGACCGAACCGTTCTCAAGCGGATTTGGCGCGCCGGGCCGTAATCGCGCCGATCAGGGCGGCCCGCTGCGGCTTGATCCGCCGCTTGAGGCGCGCGTGATTGAGGACGATCGTGAGGAAGCGGCGGGCGAAGACGGGTCTCTTGATCACGTCTTTTTCGATGAAGAGTTTTTGGACGAAACGTTTCTTGACGACGAGTTTTTCGACGAAGATTTCAGCGATGAGTTTGCGAACGGGCCGGTGAGCGAACCGCGAGCCGGCGACGACGACACTGCGCGCTTCGGCGCGCCGGAGGCGTTGGTGAGCGATCCGACCCGGGACGCGCCGATCGCGCCGGAGCCGCCGCGCGGCGGAGAGCGGACGTCCGGCCCGTCATCCGCCGGCGCGTCATCGTCCGGATCGCTCTTTCGTTGGTCGCGCAAGGCGGCGGAGCAAAGCGGCGGCTCGGCGGCGCCAGCGCGGGGCGGCGAGCGCGCCGCGAGCGACGGCGCGGCGGGCCGGCGGCCCGGTCGAGGCGACGAGGCGGCGGCCGGCGGATTTTCGGATGAGGACGCGTCCGCCGAAGCGTTCGATTTCGGGGACGAGTTCGAGAGCGACCGCGGTCTCGTTCCTGAAGAACTCGGCTACGATGGCGGCTCGCTTGAGGATTTCGATACGCCGGATCGGTCCTATGAGGGGCCGGATCCCACCGCTTGGCGCCTCGCGGCGCAGGAGCGCGCGCCGGCGCCGGAATTGAGCCGCGCCGCGGGGCTTGGTCCGCCGCCTCGCGCCGATCAGGGCGGCGATCAAGGCGCCGACGCCGACGGGTCGGATCGGGTGCGGCTCGACGCGCCGCAGGCGGCGGCCGATGATGCGGCGATGCGCGCGGAAGCGGATGCGCTGTTCGGCGGATCGGCGATCAGCCTTTCGTCGCGCGCATCCGCGGCGCCCGAACCGTTGGATCTCGATCAAGACAGTCTCGCCGGCGCGCCGCGCGCCCTCGGCTCCGCGGATCCCGAGAGTCTTGAGGATGACCGTTGGACCTGGCTGCAGGCCCGCCGCAAAGCGCCGGGCGCGCAAGACCAAGCGCCTTCGGATGCTGAGGCTTCTGAGAGCGCGCCGGACGCCGATGCGAGCGCCGGGTCCGGGTCCGGGTCCGGGTCTGGGTCCTTGTCCGACCGGCGGCGGGCCGGCGCTTCCGCGTCCGGAAACCGCGCTGCGGGGGCGGCGTCTGCGGGGCGGCGGGGCGAGGGATCGGCTGAGGCGCCGGCGCCCGGCGCAAGAAGCGGGGCGCTGCCCGCGGCGCCGAGCCTCGCCGGTTCGGACGCGGCGAAGGTGTTTGGCGCGGGATCTGCATTGCATCGCGGTTCGCAGGAACGCGGCGCCGGAGAGGCGGCGGACGGCGCGGAGGAGGGGGCTCCAAAGCGCCTCGGGCGACGGGCGCAAGCATCGCCGCCGGCGCAGTCCGGCTCGGCCGATACGGAGCAGGTCGCGATGGGTCATGTCGAGACGCCTAAATCAAGCCGGACGCCCGGACGCGCCGCGCCGCTCGCCGGCGGGCGGCCGCCCGAGGGCGTCGATGGCGCAGCGGCGGCGGAGCGCTCGCCGCCTATCGACGCGGTCGCGGAGGCGGCCGAAGCCGATGGAGACGCGTCGCTAAAATCCGCTCGCTCGGACGCCGCGCCGAGCGTCGGCGCCGCGCCTCGCATCGTCGATCCCTTCGCCGCGGCGCCAAGCCCGCCCGTCGAGCCGAGCGCGCTCGTCTTCAGCGACGCCTCCGAGACGCCAGGGCCGCCTGGCGCTGCGATCGACGCGCCTCGCGGAGCCGCGCCGACGCCCCAACAAGACGAGCCAACTCCTTCTAACGCCGCGCAAGAAGAGCCGCGTCCCGCCGATGAGGCGCAAAGCGCCGCGGAGCGGGCGCGCGCCGAAGAGGAGCGCCGCGCCCGCGACGAGGCCGAGCGCGCCGCCTTCGTGGCGCAGAACAATCTCGGCTCGCTGTTGTTCGGCGCCCGGGCGACCATGGGGATGCATGATCTGAAGGACGTCGAGCGCGTGCTGCGGATCAAAGCGCATTATCTCAAAGCGATCGAAGAGGTTGATCCGGAGACATTGCCCGCGCCGGCGTATCTCAACGGCTACGTGAAATCCTATGTCATGTATCTGCGGAAGATGCTCCCGCTTTCGCCCGAAGAGGCGATCGAGAAGTTTCACGCGGAGCTCGCGCAAAAGCGCGGAGACGCGCCGAGCGGCGCGCGAGAGGCGTCGAGCCAGCCTGCGGCCGAGGCGACGCCGCCGCTCAGGGTGTCCGAGAAAATCGCGCCGCGCATCGCCCGCGATGTGGTGAAAGGCGCCGCCGCGCCGGAGGCGCAGGCCGAGGCGTCTTCAGAGAGTTTGGGCGTGACCCGGAAATCCTCCGCCGCGCCGCAAAGCGTCGGCCCGGTGAAAGTCGCGCTCACGGCGGCGCCCAAGCGCGAGACGCCGGCGGATCGCCTGCGCGCTCGAGCTGAAGAAGCGCGGGCGGGAGACGCGCGTCCTGAGACCAAGCGCGCCGCCCCGGCGCGAGCCGCGGCGCCGCAACCGGCGCCGCGCGATCCAGAGGCGCCGGTCGCCGCGAGAAGCGGGCCGGTGAAGCGCGCGGCGGGGCTCGACCCGATGGCGAGCGTCGGGCGGCTCGGCGCGCAGGCGCGCGCGGAGAGCGGCGGCGCGCTGCGCGGCGAGGCGGCGGCGGATGTCGCGGCGGATCGGCGCAAAGCCGCGAAAGAGCGCGAGGCGCTGCGCGCGGCGCAAGTGGCGCGCGCCAATCGCGCGGCCAAAGCGCTGCGCCAAGGGGCGCCAAAGAAAAGCGGGGCTTCGGCGGGCTCCGCGCTGGCGGCCGTGACCGCGGCCGCGATGCTCGGCGGTCTCGGCTACGGCGCCTGGGTGCTGCTCGGTGCGGCGCAACAGGTGATCGCCGAGCCTGAGGCGGCCGCTCCGCCTTTGACCGTGATCGAGCGCGTCGATCCGGGCTTGTCGCCGGTGGTGGGCGAGCGCTTAAGCGCGGACGCCTTTGACGAAAGCCGCGCCTTGATCGAAGGCGCCGACGCGCCGGACGGGCCGATCGGCGGCGACGGGCTGCGCGGCGCCTCTCCCGGGGCGGACATCGCGGCGTCCGGACAGCGGCCGGAGGCGGACGGAGCGCCCAACGCCCTGGCGCCGCGCATCGCCGACAGCGCGCCCGAGCGCGCCGACACGCAGGTGGGCGATGATCTGCTGGACGCGTTGGCCGAGGTCGAGGCGGCGCTGGCGGCGGATGCGATCGCGCCGCAGGCGCCGCTGGAGCCGGTCCGCGGCTTCGCCCTGCGCGGCCTTGGGCCGAGCGTGGTGCGTGTGCTCGACGGCGAGGGCCGCACGGTCTTCAGCGGTCTCTTAGCGGCGGGCGCGGAAGAGGCGCTCGATCCGGCGCGTGGCCCGTTCACCGTGCGCGCCGATGACGCGAGCGCGGTGGCGTTTCGGGTCAACGATCAAGTGCTCGGGCCGCTCTCGGAGGAGGCGCGCTCGCTGGTGGAGATCGTCGAGCCGTCCCAGGCGGCGCGCCGCTTTCCGCCTTTGACCGATGGCGGCGCGGCACCGGCTCAGTGACCGGCCGGCCAGGGCGCGCCCGTCCCATCGTAGCGCCCGTTTCCCGAGCCCGCGCGCCGCGCGCGTCTGAGCGCTCGCCGCGCCGCGCCTCTCTTTGACGGGTTTTTCCCACTTCGCCGCGCGCCGCCTCTTGAACCAAGGCCGGCGGGCGGCGATGAGAGAGGCGGGATCGCGCGGCGCCTCACGCGCCGGCGCGGGTTGGGAGAAGCAGCATGAGCGTTCGTCCTTGGCGGGACATTCACCGCCGCGTCTCACGGCAAATCCATGTCGGCTCGGTTCCGGTGGGCGGCGATGCGCCGATCTCGGTGCAGACCATGACGAACACCCTCACCTCCGACGCGGCGGCCACGATCGCGCAGGTCGAGGCCTGCGCCGAGGCGGGCGCGGACATCGTGCGCGTCTCTTGTCCGGATGAAGCCTCGACCGCGGCGCTGAAAGAGATCACGCGCGCGGCGTCGGTGCCGATCGTCGCCGACATCCATTTTCATTATCGCCGCGCCATCGAGGCGGCGGAGGCGGGCGCGGCCTGTTTGCGCATCAATCCGGGCAATATCGGCGAGGCGGCGCGGGTGCGCGAGGTGGTCCAGGCCGCGAAGGATCATGGCTGTTCGATCCGCATCGGCGTGAACGCCGGCTCGCTGGAGCGCCATTTGCTCGAGAAATACGCCGAACCTTGCCCTGAGGCGATGGTCGAGAGCGCGCTTGAGCACGCTAAAATTCTGCAGGATCACGATTTTCACGAGTTTAAAATCAGCGTGAAAGCCTCGGACGTGTTTCTGACCGCCGCTGCCTACCAGGCGCTGGCCGACGCTTGCGATCACCCGCTGCATCTCGGCGTGACCGAAGCGGGCGGCCTGCGCGCCGGCACGATCAAGAGCGCGATCGGGCTTGGAACGCTGCTTTGGGCCGGGATCGGCGACACGCTGCGCGTCTCGCTCTCCGCCGATCCGGTCGAAGAGGTGAAGGTCGGCTTCGACCTTCTGAAGTCGTTGAACCTGCGTCATAAAGGCGTCACCATCATCTCCTGCCCGTCCTGCGCGCGGCAAGGCTTCGACGTGATCAAGACGGTTGGCATCCTGGAGGAGCGGCTGGCTCATATCGCGACGCCGATGACGCTGTCGATCATCGGCTGCGTCGTGAACGGACCGGGCGAGGCGCGGGAGACGGATATCGGTTTCACCGGCGGCGGCGCGGGCAGCGGCATGGTGTATCTGTCCGGGCTTCAAGACCACAAAATCGAGAATGAAAAGCTCGTCGACCATTTGGTGACGCTGGTCGAGAAGAAGGCTGAAGAAATCGAAGCCGAACGCGAGGCCGAGCGCGCCTCCGGCGCCGTCGCCGCGGCGGAATAGGCGCGATGCGAACGCTCCGAACTCTGTTCTCCTGGCTGGCGACGCTGATCCTGGTCTTCGCAGGAGGGACCTTCATGGCTGGTTTCTTCTTGGTCGAGCCGCATATCGATCCGGTCGAGACGCCGGCGCGCTGGACGCCGAATTGGGCGCTCGCCGCGCCGCCCGGCGTCATCACGGCGACGCCGCCGACCTTCGAGGCGCCGATTTGGCGCGCCAATCCAGAAGAGCTGCTCGCCGCGCTCGACGCCGCGGCGCTGTCTGAGCCGCGCACCGAGATCGTCACGCCGCCAAGCGGCGCGCCGGGCGCGGGCGATGCGCGCAGCCGCACTTATCTGCAGCGCTCTGCGATCATTCGGTATCCTGATTACGTCACGGCGCTCGCCACGCCAATGGAGAGCGGCGCCGACGGGCCGCGCGCTTCGCTCGTGCTCTACAGCCGGTCGGTCTACGGCATCTCCGATCGCGGTGTGAACCGCGCCCGGCTCGATCGCTGGATCGCCGCGCTCGATGAGGCGTTGGGGCGCGCGCGCTAAGATCGCGTCGCGGCTCAGCTCATCGGCTGGTCGCAGCCTTTGCGCAGCACGCGCCAATATGGCAGGTTCTGCGGCTGCTCGCAGCGCGCCGTCACCGTTTCGCCGTTCCGCGTCAGGCAGCGCACCGCGCCGAGCTCGACTTTTTCGCCTTTCATCCGGCAGCGGCAGTCGATTTTCGGTTTGGGCCCATCCCAGCCTTTGAAGCGCGGGCTTCCCGCTTCGCTCGCAGCCGCGGGCGCGCCGCCGAAGACGAGGAGCGCGGCGGCGAAGAGCGCGGCGGGGACGGCCGCGGCGCGGAAGGCCGATGCGGGGACGAGAGCGTCGCTCGGCGTCGAGGCGGCGCATGACGGGCGAAAGCGGGGCGCGAGGCGTCTTTTGCGATGCGTCATACGCGAAGCCTGCCGCGTTCCGACGCGGAAGGCTAGGCTCGTTCGCCGTGAAAACTTTTTTGTCGCAGAGAGCGGCGCCGCCCTTGGCGGCGCGATCGCGCCGCAGCGCAGGACGGGACGCGAAGGCGGCTTGATCCGGTGGCGCGCGCGGCGCATTGAGGCTCAATCATGATCCCGGAAGAGAAACTGGACCAGATCCTGAGCCGCTTCGCCTATCTCGAAGCGCGGCTCGCCGAAGGCGGCGGCGCAGACGCTTTCGTCGCCGCGTCGAAGGAATATGCGGCGCTCGAGCCTGTGGCGGCGGAGATCGGCGCGTATCGAAAGCTCCTCTCCGATCTCGCTGAGGCCGAAGCGCTGCTGAAGGATCCGGAGATGCGGGCGATGGCGGAGGAGGAGTCGGCCAGTTTGCGTGCGGCCTTGCCGGAGGCGGAGCGATCGCTGCAACTCGCGCTGTTGCCGAAGGACGAGGCGGATGAGCGCTCAGCGTTGCTCGAGATCCGCGCCGGAACCGGCGGGGACGAAGCCGCGCTGTTCGCCGGCGATCTGTTCGGCATGTATGCGCGTTTCGCCGCGAGCCAGGGCTGGCGCGTCGAGGTGATGTCGGAAAGCGCGGGGGATGCTGGCGGCTTCAAAGAGATCGTGGCCAGCGTCGCTGGCGCGGGCGTTTTCGCCAAGCTGAAATTCGAGAGCGGCGTGCACCGCGTTCAGCGCGTGCCGGCGACCGAGAGCGGCGGTCGGATCCACACGTCGGCGGCGACGGTCGCGGTGCTGCCGGAGGCGGCGGAGATCGATGTCGAGATCCGAAACGAGGATATTCGGATCGACACCATGCGCGCCTCAGGCGCCGGCGGGCAGCATGTGAACACCACCGACAGCGCGGTGCGCATCACTCATTTGCCGACGGGCATTGTCGTGACCTCAGCCGAGAAATCCCAGCATCAGAACCGGGCCCAGGCGATGGCGGTGCTGCGCGCGCGGCTCTACGACGCCGAACGCCAAGCGGCGGATGCGGCGCGGGCGGCGGAGCGGAAGGGCCAGGTGGGCTCAGGCGATCGGTCCGAACGGATCCGCACTTATAATTTTCCGCAAGGGCGCATCACCGATCACCGGATCAACCTGACGCTCTATAAGCTCGACCAGATCCTGGAGGGCGATTTGGAGGAGCTGGCCGACGCGCTGCTCGCCGCCGACCAGGCCGCTAAGCTCGCGGCGATGGAGGAGGGCGCGGCGGCCTGAGCGCCGCGCCGCGATTACGCGCCCTTAAGCGCGTCCTGCGCCGCTTCCTCACGTAGGCGCGTCACCGTGCGATCATAGCTCCGATACGCAAGCCAGCGCGCCAGGAACGCCAGCAGACCAAGGCCGATCGCCGCGCCGCCGAGGAAAAAGGTGCGCTGGCGATCGCCAGGATCGTTAAGCACATCGAAGGTCGGATCGTTCCAGAAGTCGAACGCTGTGGTCAGCAGCAACAGCAACGCGAAATAGACCGAGGCGACGAAGATCATGGTCAGGATCACGCCGAAGCCGCTGCGCGGGGTTGGGATGATCATGTAGCGCTGCGCCGGACGGCGCGACTGCAGCGCGGCGTTGGCGTTGAGTTCGCTGATCTCGTCATTCGCCTCCGCCAGGAGCCGCTTGATCATCACATCGTAAGAGGCGCGGCGCGCCGGATCCTCCGCCGCTGCCTGCGCGGCGCGGAGCCGCTCGACCAAAGCGAGGGTCTCGCTGATCGTCCCGCGGGCGGCGTTCCGCTCATCCGCGCGGCTTTTGGTCAGCTGCCCCGCGATCCAGGGCAGCAACCCTGAATAGATCGCCACCATCGCGATATAATAGAGTGTGGTCTCGCTCATCTGCGCCGCCCCTCGCTTCGCCAGGTTGTCGCGGCCGGCTCCTGGCCATTGCGCCGGATCCCGCCACAGGCGCGCCTCTTCCCGGTTCGGCGCGCCTCATATCGCGCTGGACTTTACGGCGCCGACGCGCGAGCAGAAGGGCGGAGGGCGTGATCCGGAGCGTCGCGGCGCGCTTTTCCGGGCGGCGATGCGGATGCGCGCCCTTTGATCCGATTTCGAACAGCGTTAGCGCAAGTTGCGAGGCTGCATTGCCCGACCGAGCCGCTTCATTCGAGCGCCTGTTGCACGAGGCGGGCGCGCGCCTGGCGGCGGTGGGCGCGCCGGATCCGCAGCGCGACGCGCGGTGGCTGTTGCGGGAGGCCGCAGGGCTGAGCGCGGCGGCGCTGGGCGCGGCGCTGAAGGATCCGGCGCCGGAGGCGGTCGCGGCGCGGTTCGAGGCGATGCTGCGGCGGCGCTGCGCGCGCGAGCCGGTCTCCCACATCCTCGGCTGGCGAGACTTCTACAGCCGACGCTTTCGCATCGACGGCCGCGCGCTCGACCCGCGGCCCGAGAGCGAGAGCGTGGTGGAGGCGGCGCTGGAGGCGCTGCCATCCGATCGGCCCGTCGCCGTGCTGGATCTCGGCGTCGGCTCCGGCTGCTTGCTGCTCTCCGTCCTCGCGGAGCGGCCGCTGGCGCAGGGGCTTGGCGTCGATGTGAGCGAGGCGGCGTTGGCGCTGGCGGCGCAAAACGCTTTGATGTTGGAGCAGAGCGCAGCGCCGCCGCTGCGGGCGCGGCTCGAGTTGCGGCGCGGCGATTGGCTTGAGGGCGTGGAGGGCGCTTTCGATGCGATCCTCTGCAACCCCCCTTACATCGCCCTCGATGATTGGGCGCGGCTCGCGCCGGAGCCGCGTCTCTTCGAGCCAAAGGCGGCGTTGACGCCCGGGCCGGACGGGCTTGCTGTTTATCGCCGGCTCGCGCCGCGGGTGGCGGCGCATCTGGCGCCGGCCGGCGCGGCGTTTTTCGAAACCGGTTTCGATCAAGCCGATCAGGTCGCGTTGGTGTTCACGGGCGCGGGCCTGGCGGCTGAGGTGATCGCCGATCTCGGCGGCGCGCCGCGGGTGGTCAAAGCGCGGCGCGTCGGCAACGCAGCGGGCTGATAAACCGCATCATGGGCGCCCCAAACGCAAGATGCGGCGTTTTTGCTTGGATTTAACCGTCCTCGCGTTTACTACCTTCAACAGGACGACGGCGAGAGCGGCGCTGACGCGCAGGGTCGCGAGGGCGTCGCGACAGGCGAGCGGAAAAGAACGAGCCGTACGCTGCATTGCGCGCCGCTGTTGGTTCCTAAGGCTTTGAATAGTCCGAAGAATACCCTGTTGTTTGACTGTTGCGCCGCTGTGCGTCGGCCGATCGCCGGCTCTGTGCGCCCGCCTCATTGTAGAGCAGAATGAGACAATCACCGAAATCCAATCGTCCGCGAAACAAAAATGGTCGTAAACCGAGCGGGCCGTCGCCCAACCGGGTTTACGAAAGCACCGGGCCTGAAGGCAAAGTCCGGGGCACGCCACAGCAAATTATCGACAAGTATCAATCGCTTGCGCGCGATCGTGCGACGGCGGGAGACCGAGTTCTGGCGGAGAGCTTTCTTCAGCACGCCGAACATTACATGCGGATTCTGACCGCGTCGCAGCCGCAGATGCGCTCAGATGAGCGGTCCGAGAGCCGCGTCGACGGCGGCGAGGATCGAGACGAGCGCTTGGACGACGCCGCGCCGGAAGAGCGGGCGGTTGAGCGCGCTGGAGACGGGCCGGAGCCCGAGACCGACGTGGTCGAGCCCGGCGCGCCTTTATCCGATAGCCTCGCCGTCATCGGGCCGGAGGGCGATGACGGCGCCGGGCCGAGCATGATCGAAGCGGCGGAAAGCGCGCCGCGCCGGCGGACACGGCGCCCGGCGCGCCGCACGAAGGCCGAGGATGACGGCGAGACCGCCGCCTCCGCCCCGGGCGCGGAGGAGCCGCGACCGCGCCCGCGCCGCCGGAAGGCCGCCGAAGAGCGCGCGCCGGCTGAGGCGAGCGGCGATCAGGCCGCGCCCGAGCTTGCGCTCGGCTCAGAGCCCGATGGCGCCTCCGGTTCAGATGACGAGCCGATCAGAGCGGCGCAGTAAGGGCTGCGTCGCTCGCGCGCCCAGGGTCTGAAGGGTCTCGGATGACGGGCGTCTCAGCGCTCTCGGCGCGCGAGCGCTTCGGCCAAGCGGCCGAAGGCCTCCGGGCGGAGCGTTTCAGGCCGAACCGTCGGATCAAGGCCCGCCGCGTCGATCAACGCCGCAGGATCTCCCAGCGACTTCAGCGCGCTTCGCAGCATTTTGCGCCGCTGGGAGAACGCCGCCGCCGTCACGCGCTCAAGCGCCCCTAATGGCGCGGGAAAGCGCGGCGCCGCAGACGGCGTTATCGAGAGCACGCTGGATGTGACTTTCGGCGGCGGCGTGAAGGCGCGCGGCGCCACGTCGAACAGCAGCCGCGCTTCGCCGCGCCAGGCGCAGAGCACCGCGAGCCTTCCATATGTCTTGCCGCCGGCCTCCGCCGCCGCGCGCTCCGCCACCTCCTTTTGCAGCATCACCGTGATCCGCCGCCACCAAGGCGCCCCATCCTCGGGCGCCGCGCGGCCCTCAGAAAGCTGGCCGGCCTTCAACCAGCGAACCACCAACTCGGTGCCGACATTGTAGGGCAGGTTGGCGATGATCTGCGGCGCGCCGCTTCGCAGATGCGGGCGCGGATCGACGGTGAGCGCGTCGCCCTCAACCACGTGGAGGCGCCCCGGATAATGCGCGGCGATCTCGCTCAGCGCGGCGAGGCAGCTTTCATCTTTCTCGATCGCCACCACACGCTCGGCGCCCTCCATCAAGAGCGCGCGGGTTAGACCGCCTGGCCCTGGGCCGATCTCGACCACCTCGCCGAGCGGCGCCGCGCCGGCGCGCGCGATCCGTCGGGTGAGGCTGAGATCGAGGAGGAAGTTCTGTCCGAGCGCTTTGCGCGGGCGCAAATCATGCCGGCGGAGCGTCTCGCCCAATGTCGGTAAGCCATCTTCGGCCCGCTTGACGCGCGCGTCCTGCGGCGGCGCATTGTCTTCCGGCGCGGCGTCCTCTTCGGTCAGTTGGCCAACTCGATCAACGCGTCGCGGCGCAAATCAGCGATCAGGCTTTGCGAGACGAATTCGGCCTTGCGGTTGGTGAGAGCCGATTTCACGCTTTCAGGCGACGGCGCCGCCGCTTCTTGCTTGCGCTTGCCGCAATTGAAGAAAACGTGGAATCCCTCCGGCGAGCGCAACGGGCGGAGCGCGCCGCCTGGCGAAAGGCTCACCAGCTCTTTGACCATTGTGTCCGGCATGCCCATGCCCGCGAGCTGCTGCGAGGTCATCCCGCGCGTGTCGGTGCGGCCGAATTCTTGACCAGCGCTTTTGATGTTGCGGCAGCTCTTGATGCTGCGCCGCGCCTGTTCGGCGCGCTGGGCGGTGCGGCGCAGATCGCCGCCTTTATTCGCAACGAAGACGCGCGCGATGCTGTAGACCGCCGGCCCGGTTTCTTGGGGCGTCGCTTTGACTGCGGCGAGTTCGGTTTCGATCTCGGCCTCGCTCGGCTCGATGCGGCTTAGATGCTCGCGGCGCAGCAGCGCGTTCCACAACAACGCGGCGCGCACGCGCTTCTCGACGGTGGCGCGCTCCACGCCGCGCCCTTTCAAGCTGTTCAAATACGACGCGGAATCGCCTCGAGCGATGCGATTGAGCGCTTCTTCGACGGCGCCGTCCTTCAACTCCACGCCGCTGCGCGCCGCGGCGCGGCGCTTCAGAGCTTCTTCGATCAACTGGTCGCGCGCCTCGGTTCGGAGCGCCGCCTCATTGCTGGAGCGCGTCTCGAATTGGAGCAGCTTTACGCGTTGATCGAGATCGTAGCCGGAGATGATTTCTTCATCGACTTTGGCGACCCAGGAAAACGGCGTGTCCGCTTGCGCCGGCGCGGCGATCGACGCGATGGCGCCAGCGATGAGCGCGCAGGCGAAGCCGGCGAGGCGCGCGGCGCGAAAGGCGCCGCGCCGCGCGCCGCGGGCGGAGGACGGGGCGGAGCGGTCCGCGGCGGGGGATCTCGTCATGGACGGGTCTCCAAACTGTCGTCATCGTCGGCGTCGGGGCGCGCCGAACGGTTCTTTGATCCTATCATCGCGAGGCGTTCCTGAAAATCATGTCGGTTTCAAGGGAGGCGCCGCCGCAGGCTGTGGGAAGCCGCCGCCGCAGGCGGTTGTCGGCGCGCGCCGCCGGGACCGGCTGACGGCGTCGGCGCCACGTTTCGAGGGGACGGCCCGCGCGTCAGGTTTGGTCCGGCGTCAACCGGCGCCGGCCGCCGCGCGGCGCGGCCTCCTCGAGGCGCTGGAGCAACGGACCGATCTCGCTTTCAACAAGCAGAAGCTCGCGATGACCGGGGCGCAGAAAGCCGGCCTCGCCCACATGGTCGAGAAACCTCAAAAGCGGGCTGTAGAAATCGCCATCATTCAAGAGACCGATCGGCTTGGCGTGAACGCCAAGCTGCGCCCAGGTCCAGACCTCGAACAGCTCCTCAAGCGTGCCGAGCCCGCCGGGCAAGGCGATGAACCCGTCGGACAGCTCCGCCATCATCGCCTTGCGCTCATGCATGCCGTTCGTTTCATGGAGCGCCGTTAAGCGCTGATGCGCGACTTCATGCTGGAACAGCGCTCTTGGCAGCACGCCGATCACCTCGCCGCCCGCCGCGAGCGCGCCATCGGCGACCGCGCCCATCAACCCGATGCTCGCACCGCCATATACGAGGCCCACGCCGCGCTCGGCCAGCGCCGCGCCAAGCGCGCGCGCCGTCTCGCGTCGGCGCGGATCCACGCCTTTGCTCGAACCGCAGAAGACGCATAGCCGCCGCATCCGCTCGCCTCATCTCTCGCGCCGCGGCGGCTCGGTCACCGCTCGCCCACGGGCGCCGCCCCTGCGGATTTCGCTTTCGCCTTCCCGCCCGTTCTGCCGCGTTGGGCGCGGTCTCGGCATTTCGACCAGCTCCGCTCCGTCTCGAACAAGAGGAAGTAGAGCGTGCGCACTTTCTTCTGCAAAAGATTTGACCAGAATTCGGCGCTGACCGCCCTCGCCGCAGTCAGACGATGGCCGCCATCGACGATGATCCATCGTCCCTTTTGTCCGATGCGCGCGATGATGGGATCGGTGGGAATGAAGCCGCGATCGCGGATCGAGCGCGCCACCGCGTCGAGCCGCGGGCTTGGCTGGCGATCCGCATTCTTGAACCGGATATGCGCCAGCAACTCCACCGGCACCTCGACCGCGGCGACGCCGTCGACAAAGGCGATCCTGCCAAGGTCGACCCGGTTGCGGATGTATTGAACGTCGTGAGCCGTTTCGGCCTCCCTCAATCGCGGCGCGCGATGCGGCGCGGTGCCGCGCTCTGCTCGCGCGTTAGCTGTATCGAAAAACGCGCTCTCGGGAAACGGAGTCTGGAGAACGCCTTAAAGCACATGCAAAACAATAAGATAAGGAGACCTCTCCCTGTGCGTCGCCGGTTGAAGTTTCATAAAGGCATTTTCTTTGATGCGTCTTCAGATTTTGGCGCTATATAAATTTCAGAAATTATTGAAACTCATGAAGGTCCGCTGATGCGCTTGCCGCCGCTCCAAGAACGCTTCGTCATGCATTTCGGCGAGATGGGCGCCCGATGGGGCGTCAGCCGCACGGTCGGACAGATCTATGCGCTGCTCTTCGTCTCGGATCGCCCTCTCTGCGCCGACGACATCGTCGAGGCGCTCGGCTTCTCGCGCTCGAATGTGTCGATGGGGCTGAAGGAGCTGCAATCCTGGAAGCTTGTGCGCCTCAGGCACCTGCCGGACGATCGTCGCGATCATTTCACGACGCCCGAGGATATCTGGGAGATCGTCAGAACGCTCGCCGAACAGCGCAAAGCGCGGGAGATCGACCCGACGCTCACCATGCTGCGCGAGCTCGCGATGGAGACGCCCGCCGATCCATCCGAAGCGCACGCTCAAGCGCGGATGCGCGAGACGGCGGAGATCATCGAGCTGCTTACCGATTGGTACGACGAGGTGAAGGACGTCGAAACCGAGCGCCTCAAGCAGCTCCTGGCGCTCGGCGCGGCGATCCAGAAGGTGATCGAGATGAAGGACAAGATCGCGCTCTTTCCCAAACGCGGCGCCGCCGCCGATGCGAAGGACGGCGCTGAGACCAAACCGGCCAAGCGCCGCGAGCGCTGAACGCAAGAAAGGATCGACGAGATGGAAGACGCTCTCTTACTCGCCCGCATCCAATTCGCGGCGAACATCACCTTCCACATCCTGTTCCCGACCATCACCATCGCGCTCGCCTGGGTGCTGCTCTATTTCCGCGTGAAGTTCACGCGCACGGGCGATGAGGCCTGGATGGAGGCCTATCGGTTTTGGGTGAAGGTCTTCGCGCTCTCCTTCGGCCTCGGCGTGGTGAGCGGGATCACCATGTCGTTCCAGTTCGGAACGAATTGGCCCGGCTTTATGGAGCGCGTCGGCGATGTGGCCGGGCCGCTGCTGGCCTATGAGGTGCTGACCGCGTTCTTCCTCGAAGCCGCGTTTCTCGGGATCATGCTGTTCGGCGAGAAGCGCGTCTCGCCGCTGATGCATACGCTGGCGACTGTGTTCGTCGCGGTGGGCACGACGCTCTCGGCCTTCTGGATCCTGGTCTTGAACTCTTGGATGCAGACGCCGGTGGGCTTTGAGATCATCGACGGCGTGGTCACGCCGACGGATTGGCTGGCGATCATCTTCAACCCGTCCATGCCATACCGCCTGACGCATATGCTGCTTGCCTCCGGCCTGACGGTCGCCTTCCTGATCGCGGGGATCAGCGCGCTGCGCTGGCTCTGGGGCGATCGGCGCGAAGGCGTGATGAAGCCGCTGCGCTTCGGCGTGATCCTGGGCGCGGTGCTGATCCCGGCGCAGATCGTCGCCGGCGACATGCATGGGCTGAACACCTTCGAGCATCAGCCGGCCAAGGTCGCGGCGATGGAAGGCGCGTGGGAGACGAAGAGCCATGCGCCGCTGGTGCTGTTCGGCTGGCCGGATGACGAGAGCAGGGAGAACCATTTCGAGATCGCGATCCCGAGCTTGGCGAGCATCATCCTGACCCATAGCGCGGAAGGCGTCGTGCCGGGGCTGAACGATTTCGTCACAGCGGAGGGCGAGGTGCTGCACCCGCCGGTGACGCCTGTGTTCTTCGCGTTCCGGATCATGATCGGCGTCGGCGTTTTGATGCTGGCGGTCTCTTGGGCGGTGGGCTGGCGCATCTGGAGCCAGGGTGGGCCCGGCCTTTGGGGCGCGCGGGCGCTGGTGGCGATGACCTTCTCCGGATGGGTCGCGACCGTCGCGGGATGGTACGTCACCGAGATCGGGCGCCAGCCCTGGCTCGTCACCGGCGTGCTGCAGACGCATGAGGCGGTCGCGCCGCACGCCGCGCCCGTGGTGGCGGTGTCGCTGACGGCGTATCTGGCGATCTACGTCTTCCTCCTCGCCGCCTATATCGGCGCGATCCTGCATCTCGCGCGCAAAGCGACGGCGGATCGCGGCGGAGCGCCGGGGCGCGGACCGGTCGCTCTGCCGGCGCCGGCTTACGCCAAACCCGACTGATTGGGCCGACTGATCCGCTGCTGTCGGCGCTTAAGTGTAAAGGAAAACGCCATGGATTATCCGCTGCATGACTGGCTGCCGCTGGCGTTTGCGGCGCTGATGGGCCTTTCGATCCTGGCTTATGTCGTGCTCGACGGCTTCGACCTCGGCGTCGGCGTTCTTTCGATCTTCGCCACCGAGAAAGAGCGCGATGTGATGATCGGCTCGATCGGGCCGTTCTGGGACGCGAACGAGACCTGGCTGGTGCTGGCGGTGGGCCTGTTGCTGGTCGCCTTTCCCGCGGCGCATGGCGAGATCTTGGTGCGTCTCTACTTGCCGGCGACGCTGCTCCTGATCGCGCTCATCCTGCGCGGCGTGGCGTTCGAGTTTCGCTCCAAAGCGCCGGTGGCTACGAAGAGGCTCTGGGACTACACCTTCTTCGCCGGCTCGCTTTTGGCGGCGTTGGCGCAGGGCTATATGCTCGCGATCTACATTCTGGCGCTCGATGACAGCTTTGAGGCCGCCGCCTTCGGCTTGCTCACCGCGCTCTGCCTGGCCTGCGCTTACGCCTTCATTGGCGCGACCTGGCTGATCGCGAAGACTGAGGGCGATCTGCAGCTGAAGTCGGTCGAGTGGGGCCGGCGCACGCTTTGGTTCGCAGCGCTGGGGATGGGGCTGATTTCATTGGTCACGCCATTCGCCAGCCAGCGGATTTTCGAGAAATGGTTCGGTTTTCCGGAGATCATCCTCCTCGCGCCGTTGCCGCTGATGACGCTTGGGCTGTTCGTCGCATTGGTGCTGCTGCTGCGCCAGGCGCCGTTCCCTCAGGATCGCTGGGCTTGGGCGCCCTTTGTGCTGACCATCATCGTGTTTTGCCTCGGCTTCGTCGGTCTCGGTTATTCCTTCTTCCCCTATGTCGTTCCGGAGAGCATGACGATTTGGGAGGCGGCCGCCGGCCGCGGATCGCTCGCCATCATCCTTGTGGGCGCGCTGGTGACGTTGCCGATCATCGTCTTCTACAACATCTACGCGTATAAAGTTTTCGGCGGAAAGGCGACGGCGCTGCGCTATGAGTAGCGTCGCGCGGCTCGGCCCTCAGGCGAACACGGCCGCAAGGCGGCTCCGGTCGTTCGCCGTAGACGTCAGCAAAGCGTAAGCGGCGATGGGCATGACGCCGACCAACACGCTCACCGGCAAGCCGATGATCGCGCCCACGATCATCTGCGCTTGTTGTGGGCTTGCGAGCCGAAAGGCGTCCGCGACCGATGGCGCGAGCAGCGTCTGCGCGACGCCAAGCGCGCCGAGGACCAGCAGAATGCTGAGAAGGACGCTGACCAAAACGCCGCGATGGCCTCGGGCCAGCCGCCAACACTCCGCCATCGCCGCAGCGGGCCACTGCGGCTTCGCCAACGCCGCGGGCGAAAGCAGCACCATCGGCGCCAAGACGCTTCCGACGCCGATCGCCGCGCCAAGGCAGAGCAAGACGAGCAGCATCAGCGCTCCGCTCGGATCCGCCGCGCCTTGAAGCATCGGAACCAAAGAGACGGCGCCCGCAAAGCCGATGGCGCCGGCGAGCAGCAGCGCCGCGACATAGAATAGAGCAACCATCGCCAGCATCGCCAAGGCGTAACCAAGCCGCCCGACGCCCGCCCGCAGCGCCGTGCCAAGACTGACCGGCTCGCCCTCGATCCCCCGGACGCCCGCATAGGCGAAGCCCGCCAGCATGATCCCAGTGAACGGCGCGCCGGCGAGCGAGAAGAGCGCGAGCGTACCCCAGAAACGCAGCGGCTCAGCCGCCGCTTGCTCCGGCGACGGATCGAAGCCCGTGATGAGATAGAGGCCGGCGCTCGGCGCCGAGGCCAAGAGAACGAGCGCGAGATAAAGGCAGAAGCGGCGCCTGGCCTCTCGCAGGGTCAGGGCCAGCACGGCGCCGAAAGAAAATCGCCGCGGGGCGATCTCCGCCGCGATGAACGCCTCGCTCGTCATCGGCGCCGTCCTCCCAGGCGAGTCGCTTCCGAGGAGGACTGCGTATCGCACTCATGCGCGAAGCGCAGTGCGAAATCTCGCGCAATGCGTGCAGTTCGTTCGCAGAGGTTCGTTCGCAGAGAAGTGCGTGGCGAAACCTATGGCGGCGGGCCGCCCTAACGCGCCGGTCACATCCCTGTCAGCGCGCGCCCGGCTCGATTGCTCCGCCTCGGCGCGGCGCCTAGGGTCGCGGCTTCGAGTCGAAATGGTCTGCGGCGCGGGAAGGGCGATTGATGGACGACACCTATATCTTGGCGGCGCTGGTCGCGCTCCTCGCGGTCGGCGGCCTGTTCTTGACGCCGCGCTCCGGCGGGGTGGAGGCGTTCTTCAACGGCAAAGGGCCCGATGGCCGCGCGCCAGGCGTGCTGACGCTCGCTTTGAGCCAAGTGACGACCTGGATCTTCGCGCGCTCGATCATGAACGCGGCGATCCTCGGGTTCTTCTATGGGATCGGCGGCGCGCTCGCTTACGCCGCGTATTATCTCAGCTTTCTCACTGGCGCCTGGATCATTCGCAGCCTGCGGTTCCGCCATGGCTATGACAGCGTGCAGCGGTTTTTGACCGACCGCTTCGGGCTGACGGGCGCCGCCACCTATGATTTCGTCGTCGGCCTCAGGCTTCTCTCGGAGGTGTTCGCCAATCTTCTGGTGATCGGCCTCATTTTCGGCGCGGCTGGCACGAGCGCCTATACGATCGCGATCCTTCTCGTCGGCGCCGCGACGCTTGGCTATTCGCTGATCGGCGGGCTGAGCGCCTCGATCCGCACGGACGCGGCGCAGATGACTCTGTTCCTGGCGGCGCTCTTCGCTTTGCTCATCGCCGCCTTCGGTGCCGGCGGGTTCGAGGCCGCGCCGATCCTCGCCTCGACGCCGGAGATCGAGAATCCGGGCTGGGTGCTGCTGGCGGTGGCGCTGCTGCAGGTCTGGAGCTACCCGCTGCATGATCCGGTGATGATGGATCGCGGCTTCATCGCCAATCGCCGCACGACGATGGCGAGCTTTTATCACGCCGCCTGGATCTCAACGCTTTGCATCCTCGCCTTCGGCGTGCTCGGCGTTTGGGCGGGGCTCAATAAGCTTGACGGCGAAGGCTTCACGGACACTCTCTCGCGCCTGATCGGGGGCGGGCCGACGTTGCTCTTCAACGCGGCGCTGATCATCTCCTGCATGTCGACGCTGGATAGCGCTTTCTCGAGCGCGGCGAAGCTGACGGTTGTGGACATGCGGCTCGCCAAGCCGACCTTGCGCAACGGGCGCATCGCCATGGCGGCGTTCATGATCGGCGGGCTGCTTCTGGTGTTCTTCGGCGCGAAGGATCTTTTCGACGCGGTCGCCGTGTCTGGCACGGCGTCGATGTTCCTGGCGCCGGTGGTGTTTTTCTCGCTGTGGATGGGGCGGACGGATGTGCCGCTCTGGAGCTATGTGACCGCCTTCGCGGCGGCGATGGCGGCGGCGGTGATTTATTTTCTGGAGGCGGGCGGTTATTCGAGCCTGATGACGGCTCTAACGGGGCTTGAGCACAAATACTCCAAGCTCCTCGTGCTCTGCGTCGGCGTCCTCGGCGTCGGCTGCGGCGCCTTCGCGCTCGGGCTGGCGATGAACGCGCGGCGCGGCCAAGCGGCGACGCCGCATTAGCGGCCAAGCGGCGACGCCGCATTAGCGATCAAGCGGCGACGCCGCATTAGCGATCAAGCGGCGACGCCGCGTGAGCGTTTGGGAGACGCATGGCGGCGCAGGGCGAGACAGCGCGAGGCGAGGCGGGACAGGCGGCGGTCTCCGATCGCGACGTGATCGTCATCGGCGGTGGCGTGATCGGCCTGAGCTGCGCTTTGGCGCTGACCGAACGCGGTTTCCACGTCACGTTGCTTGAGCGCGAAGGCGTGGCGGCGGGCGCTTCAGCGGGCAACGCCGGCGCCTTCGCGCTCACCGCGGTGATCCCGCTGGCGAGGCCGGGCGTGATGCGCCGCGCGCCGTACTGGCTCATCGATCCAGCCGGCCCGTTGTCGATCCCGCCCTCCTACGCGCCCGCGCTCGCGCCCTGGCTCTGGCGCTTCTGGCGCGCCAGCCGCCGCGACCGCTTCGAGGCGTCGGCCGCGGCGCAAGCGGCGTTGATGCGCCACGCCGCGGCGCGGCTGACGCCGATGACGGAGGCGTTCGGACTTGAGGATCTGGTGTTCCGCGACGGGCAGCTCCAGCTCTATGACAGCGCCGCCAGCTACCGCGCCGCGGAGCCGGAGCGGCGCCTGAAGACCGCGCTCGGCGTCGGTCATCAACGCTTCGAGAGCGCGGAGGCGCTGGCCGAGCTGCAACCGGGGCTGAGCCCACGCTTTCGCTACGGCGTCTATTCGCCGAGCTGGGCCCGCGTCGCGGATCCGTTGGTCTGGACCCGCCGGCTCGCGGAGCGGCTGAAAGAGCGGGGCGGGCGCATCGAGATCGCCGCGACCGACGCGTTGAGCGAGACGGCCGAGGGCGCTTGCGTCCGCCTTGCGGATGGAGGCGAACGGCGCGCCGCGCGGATCCTCGTGGCGGCGGGCGCGTGGTCCCATCGGTTGGCGCGCACGCTCGGCCAGAGCATCCCCCTCGAGACCGAGCGCGGCTACAACACCACGCTGCCGAGCGGCGCTTTTGATTTGAGAACGCATATCTCCTTCGAGGATCATGGTTTCGTGGTGAGCAGGATCGGCAATGGCGTGCGGGTTGGCGGCGCGGTGGAGCTCGCCGGACTGCGCCGGCCGCCGAATTACGCCCGCTCGGCGGCGATGCTGAAGAAGGCGAAGGCCTTTCTGCCGGCGCTGCGGGTCGAGGGCGGCGGCCAATGGATGGGGCATCGGCCTTCGACGCCGGACAGTCTGCCGGTGCTCGGCCCGGCGCGGCCGGGCTCTCGCATCCTCTACGCCTTCGGGCATGGGCATCTCGGCCTCACGCAATCCTTGGCGACGGCGGATCTGATCGCGGCGACCGCGGCGGGCGAGCGTCCTGCGGTGGATCTGGCGCCCTTCCGCGCCGGCCGGTTTTAGCGGTTCGACGAGGCGAAGCGCATGCGGGTTAGAGCCTACAGAGCCGATGACGCGCGCGTCTTGCCGCAGATCCTTCACGCCGCCGTGCACGCGACCGGGTCGGCCGGCTACTCGTCGGCGCAGCGCGACGCGTGGAGCCCGGCGCCGTTGACGGCGGCGGCCTATCAAGCGCGCGTCGACGCGGGCCGGACCGTGTTCACAGCGGTCGACGACGCCGATCATCCGGTCGCATTCATCGAGCTTGAGCGGGACGGGCGCATCGACTGTTTTTATTGTCATCCCGACGCGGCGCGGGCGGGTGTCGGCGGTTTGCTCTATGACCGTTTGGAGCGAAAAGCGGTGGCGGCGGGTCTGGCGCGTCTTTACGTGGAAGCCAGCGAGGCGGCGCGGCGCTTCTTTCTCCAAAGAGGGTTCGTCACTGCGGGGCGGCGGGAGTTCGAGCGTCGCGGCGTCTTAATTCACAATTATGCAATGGAAAAACTGCTCGGGTGACGACGTCGCCGTCGATGATCTCGCCACCGCAATCAGGATGGTCAAACATGAGCGCGTCAGCGGAAAACTTGCCGATCAAAGAGGCCGAAGCGCTGGTCGCGCGGGCGCTGACCGCGAGCGGCGCGGCGCCGGCTGTCGCGGCGCTGGTGGCCGAAGCGCTGGTGGCCGCCGAGATCGACGGGCAGAGCGGGCATGGCTTCTCCCGCGTCTCCAGCTATGCGGCGCAGGCGCGCGTGGGCAAGGTTGTGGGCGATGCGGCGCCGTTTATCGAGGAGCAGGCGCAAGAGGGAGGGCGAGAGCGCGCGTTCTTCACCATCGACGCCGCGCATGGCTTCGCCTATCCGGCGCTCGCGCTCGCGATCGAGACGCTGGCGGCGCGCGCGCCGCGCTTTGGGATCGCCGCCGCCGCGATCCGCCGCTCGCATCATTGCGGTCAGCTCGGCGCTCATGTGGAGCGCCTGGCGGAGCGCGGCCTTATCGGCGTGATGGTCGCCAACGCGCCGAAAGCCATCGCGCCTTGGGGCGGCTCGAAGCCGTTCTTCGGCACCAATCCGATCGCTTTCGGCGCGCCGATCCCAGGGGCGGCGCCGCTGGTGATCGATCTCTCCGTCTCAAAGGTCGCCCGCGGCAAGGTGATGGCGGCCTCAAAGGCGGGAGAGCGCATTCCGGAAGGATGGGCGCTTGATCCGGACGGGCGTCCCACCACCGATCCCGAAGCGGCGATCGCGGGCACGATGATCCCGATCGGCGAGGCCAAAGGCGCGGCGCTCGCGCTGATGGTGGAGGTGCTGGCCTCCAGCCTCACCGGCGCCGTCGCCTCCCATGAGGCGAGCCCGCTTTTGACGCCTGAAGGCCCGCCGCCCGGCGTCGGCCAATTCTTGATCGCCATCGATCCTGGCGCGGGCGCAGGCGGCGCTGCGGGGTTCGCCGCCCGGATGACGGCGCTGATCGAAGCGCTTGGCGCGCAGGAGGGCGCGCGCTTGCCTGGGATCCGGCGCCTCGCCGCGCGGGAGGCGGCGGCGCGCGCGGGCGTGCCCATCAGCGCGAAGATGCGCGCCGAGATCGAGGCGATCGCCGCAGACGCGTGATCGGGCGCGCGCGCCTCACTCCTCCCGCACACGGAAGCGGAGCAGGCGGCGATAGAAGATATGCGTCTCCACCGTCGCGGTGCGCTCCATCGTTTTCGCCCAAGGCGGATCGACGTAATCGGCGTGGTAATGCGTAGCGCGCCCGGTGATGCGGCGCGGGCCGCCGCGCAGCATGAAAACGGCGAGATCCTGCGCTTGGGTCCAGGCGCTGCCAGGGCGCACCACATCCTCGATCCCATCGCAGGTGTAGGAGAACTGGCAGCCCGTGGTCCGCTCCGAGCCTTGGTTCACCACGCCGCACACCGTGTTTGGCCAAAAGCGGCTTTCAACGCGGTTCAGCACCACTTCCGCCACCGCCGCTTGGCCGCGCAGGCTTTCGCCGCGCGCTTCGAAATAGATCGCTTCCGCCAGGCAGCGGGTCTCGGTTCGGGCGCGGCTTGGCGCGGCGCGGAGCCAATCTCGGTTCTCGAGGAACGAGACGCCGAGCGCGTCGGCCATCGCGATCTCCGCGGGATCGCGGGCGACGGCGCTGAGCGCCGCGCGCGCCTTGTCGTCCTCTTCCGCGATCGCGGCGATGCGGGCGACGTCCGTTTCCTCGGCCAGCGGCGGGCTGAGATCGCGCAGGCCGCGGCGCGGCAGCCGGGCCGCGTTCGCCAGCGCCAGATCCGAGGCGAGCGCCGCGGCGCGCGCGCCGGCGGCGGCGCGCAGGCCCCATACATTCGGCGCTGCGAGCGCGATGTCGCCGCCCAGACCGAGGCGCAAGGTGCGCCGCCGCGGCGTCTGGCCGGCGGCGGCGACTGTGCTGGTCTCAAGGGCTGTCGCGGCCGCGCGCAGCCCCGGCCCCGTCTCTCTCAGAGGCGCGGTCAACGCGCGGTCGAAGCCGAAAGGCTCGATCGAGAAAGGCCGGCGCGCGGCTCCGGGCGGGCGCGTGTCCCGGCCGGAGGTCCCTGTCGCCGTCTCTCCCGCGATGGTCTTTCCTGCGCTGGTCTCTCCTGGCGCCGCGTCGGAGAGCAAGGGCGGGCGCGGCGCGGGCGGGGCGGGCGCGGCGAGAGACGCTTGGCTGGCCGCGTTCGGCGCCGCGCTGGCGGAGAGCGCCGTCGCCGCCAGCGCGGCGGCGAGCCGCAATGCGGAAGCGCGGGCGAAGAGTGACGTCATCGCAGATCTCTCTCCCCGCGCGGCGACGCCACCGCGCTCAAAATCGCTCTCGCGCCGCGCGCTCTGCAGGTCCGGTTACGGCGCGGCGCGGCCCTCGGCAAGGGCGCATGCGGCGACGCTGCGGCGCCGGCGGTTCGGCGCCGCAGCGTCGCCGCGGCGCGCCACGTAGCTTAAGGAACGGAAATTATAGG
>JBCBCG010000019.1:0-31470 GCA_038530925.1 Pseudomonadota bacterium | reverse complement strand
CCGCCAACCCGTATCTCTATCCGGCGGCGATCCTGGCGGCGGGTCTGGATGGGGTCGACCGCTCGCTCGACCCGGGAAAGCGGCTCGACATCAACATGTACACCGAGCCGCATCTGGCGCCGGACGCGCGGCCGCTGCCAGGGAGATGCGCATGAGCGCCGAGCCGACCGTCACCGACGCCGCCTTCGACCGTTTAGAGGAGATCATCGCCGCCGAAGCGAGCCCGAAACAGCTGCGCGTCGCGGTGCTGGGCGGCGGCTGCTCGGGCTTTCAGTACAAATTCGAGCTGGAGGACGCGGCGGCCGAAGATGATCTCGTGCTGGCGCGCGGCGAGATTAAGGTGCTGATAGATCCGGTGTCTTTGCCGTTTTTGGAAGGCGCGGTGATCGATTACAAGCGCGAGCTGATCGGCGCGCGCTTCGCCATCGACAACCCTAACGCCAGCAGCAGCTGCGGCTGCGGCACCAGCTTCGCGGTCTGACCACGACTCGCCGGCGCTGACGGTTAAAATCTCAAAAACGCAAGAGGGCGCGATCGCGATCAGCCAGATCTGTTGCATTTTCGCAAGGGGCCGGTATGGTCTTTGCGAGAGACGGTTCGGCGAGAGGGGAAGGGCGTGCGATGCCGACGGATGGCGATGGCGCGGCGGATCACGCCGGCGCTCTGATTGAAGCGTCGCAGAGCGTGGGAACGGCCGCCCCGCAGCGGGTCACCCAACTCGGCGTCGCGCTGCGGCGCCTGAGACGGGCGAAGGGCGATGACATCGCCGCCCTCGCGGCCGCGACGGCGAAAGCCGACGCGACGCTCCGCTGGCTCAGCCCGGAGGCCCTTTCCGCGATCGAGCGGGGCGACGCGCCGCCGCCGCAGCGCTTCGCCAGCGCGGTCGCGGCAGCGCGCGATCTTGGACCAAAATCCCGCGCCACGCTGCAAGAGGCGGAGTTCTTGGCGGCCGATCCCCTGAGTGGGGCGAACGGCGCACGCGCCGCGGCCTCGAGCCGGGCCGCGGCGCTGCGCGCGCTTTCGGCGCCGCTGGCCGCCGCGCGCGAGCCGGCGCTCGACATCGAGGCCGCCGGCCGCGCAGTCCTCAACGCGCCGCTCACGGATCTGCGCCGGCCTAAACGGCCTTTGGTCGGGCGCGGTTCGCCCCATGAACAGGCGCTCTACGCGGCGCAGCGCTTGCGCGCCGCCTTCGCGGATGCGGAAGGCCGCGTCCCAAGCGATGTTCTTTGCGACGGCTTCGAACTCGCCCTCGCCCCGCGAATTCGGATCGTGTTCGCCGACGAAACGCTGTCCGAGACGTTGTTCGCCGGCATGGCGCCCGAGATCGTCGCGCTCTCCGGCCCGCTGCGCGCGCCTGCGGCGAAAGGCGCGGCGACGGAGAGCGCCGCAGAGCCTGGCGACGCGAAGGGAAGCGCGGACCTGGATCCGGGCGCCGGCTATGTCGCGCTCACGGCGGGCGCGATCGCCGCGCTGCTTCGCGGGGACGCCGCGCTGCGCTTTGGGCTGCTGCGCGAGATCGGCATGCGGTTGCTCGGCGCGGAGGCGGGCGCGTATAGTCGCCGGCTTGCGACGGAGCCGGCGCTGCTGGCGACGCATCGAAGCGCGCCGCGCGCATCCGCCGCGCCGCGCGACGGCCTGGCGGGAAAAGGCGTGGCGGGAGATGGCGTGGCGGGAGATCGGGCCACTGGCGATCTGGCCTCTGGCGATGCGGCGGCGCGGCAGGCGCTTAAGCTCGAGGGGGCGGCGAATCTGTTCGCGTTCGCGGTGCTTTGCGATCCGCGGCGCTTTTCTCCCGCGGTGGAGCGGTTGGATGAATGGGCCGCCGCGCAAGGCGTCCCTTTCGCCGCGGCTCTGCGGTTTCACAAGGACTTCCCGGCGCTGTTCACTGGCGCGGCGGGCGCGGCGGAGGGCGCCGGCTCGCTGTGGCGGCGCGGCGCGGCGCTGGCGGCGTTCGGCGGGCTCGGCGCGGCGGCCGATCGGACGAAGCGCCGCTGATCGGCCGCAGGGCGGACGCGGATCGCCGCGCCGGAGACGGCGCGCGCTTGCCCTGCCCCCAACGCTCTGCGAGACATAAAAACAAGCAGATGAGGTCCAAAGAGCGAGGACCGAAGGATGAGAGCGTTGCGCGTTCTGGCCGCCATCGTCGCGGCGCTCGGGGTGTTGGCGGCGTGGCGCTTCACATTTCCCGTCAGCTGCGCGGCGCTGGCGGCGCCGGCGGCGGTGCTGATCCTCGTCGGGCTGGGCCTCAGAGAAAGCGGCGTCGCGCGGCGGCGGTTCTTCGCCAGCTTCTACTTTAAAGACGGCACATGGCTCCGCGCGCTTTTTTCGCGAACGCTGCTAGTCAGCATTCTCGCCTTTTTAACGGCGACGATACCGGTCGCGGCGTTATGCCTTGATCTGACCACATGGTCGCCTAACGAGCTCGCATTACTTGCCGCTAACGCAGTCGTACTGCTCGTGTTGATGCGGATGTTCGAAGCATTGCTTCGCTCAGGCGCGGAGCCCGCAATCTTGCCGGTGCTGGTGAAGCGCTGGAGCGTCGCTGTGAACACGCTGCTGCTGCTGGCGGGGCTCGCCATGGTGCGGCTCTACACGCCGGCGCCGGCCTATGTGGATCCGAGCCTCGTGGTGATGATCGAAACGGCGTCGGCGCAGCTTGGATCGGATTGCGCCTGGATCGATGCGGCGCTGCAGCTGCAGATCGGCAAGGAGGCTTTGGGATGGTGGCTCATCGGATGGAGCGAAGGGCGCCTTGGCGGCGGGGAGGCGGAGTATCTGCGCTGGCTCGCTTGGATTCTGTTCCTCGTCAGCGGCTCGTTCAGCGCCTTCGCCTATAGCTGGTTTCTCGCGCATATCATGCATCTGGCCGACCACGCCGGCGCGCCGCAGAGAGGCTGAGCGCGCGGCGGCGCGGACCACGCCGCGCTGCGGCTCTGAATTCCAGCGCCGCAGCGCCCGCCTTCGATCTCTGGTACAAGGCCGCGAAACCCTCGGTGCGAAGCCTGCGCCGCGAAGCCCTCGCAGAGACGCCGCCAGCGCAGCCGCGCTTATCGGGAGAAAGAGAATTATGAACGCCACAGCCAGCGCGGCGCCGCGCGCTTCTTCCCTGTTCTCGTTCTGGCGCATGGCGCTTGGGCTGGCGGCGATCGCCCTCGGCATGACGCTTTACGCGCTCTTCTTCGTCGACAAGTTGACGGCGCGCGACGACGGCTCGCTTGAAGTGCGCGCTCAAGATGCGGAGCGATGGGAGCGCCAATTGCCGATCCTGCTCGGCTTTCAGAAAGAGGTGTTCGACGCCAGCCGCGCCGAGATCGAGGCCTCGATCAGCCGCCATGTCGACGCCGCTTTCGCGCCGGTCTACGATCAAGTCGAGCCCTATTCGGATTTCCATTACTCGATCCAAGGCCAGTATGTGGAGCTGAGCAGCGCCGTCATCGGCGAGTTCACTGAAACCATTTGGACGCGCCTTTACGAAGCGGCGGATTTCGAGGCGAACATGGCGCGCGCCAGCGAGGCCATCGGCGCGGATGCGGACGCCGCGCTGACGGACGCCTTCGCCAAACTCCAAGCCCGCACCCAGAGCGCTATGGGCTTTTCATTGTCGGATATGGGTCTGTTGACGGATGTCGCGACGCTGTCGCAAGCCAGCGCGCTGGCGCGGTTCGATGTGGCGTATTCGGCGGCGCGCGTGGCGGGCGCGGTGCTCGGCCGCCAGCTGACGCGCCGCGGCATGCAGGCTTTCACGGCGCAATTCGCACGCATCATGGCGGCGAAGCTCGCGGCGCGCACCGCGGCGCGCTCGGCGGGCGTGGGCGCCGGCGCCACCACGGGCGCGGCGACCGGCGCGATCGGCGGGCCGATCGGCTCGGCGGTCGGCGGCGCGGTCGGCGCTCTCGTCGGCTGGTTCCTGACGGATGCGGTGGCGATCTCAATCGATGAGGCGATCAATCGCGAGGCGTTCGAAGCGCAAGTGGTCGAGATGATCGACAGCCAGAAAGAGGCGACCAAAGCCGGGCTGCTGGCCAATTACGCCGAATTGATCGCCGAGATCACCGAGCGCAACGAACAGGTGTTCCGGGACATCAAGGCGAAATCGCCGAGCGAAGTGCTGCTGCGCGACTGACCCGCTGGGCGGCGCGGCTCACCACGCCTCGGGCGCGGCGGCCTGCAGCGCCGGGTCCGGCGCCGTCGCGACGCCCGCGAGCGGCGCCACCGCGGTGATCACGTCGCGCGCCGCCGGCGCGGCGGTGAGCGAGGCCCAGCCGCGGATCTCGCCATCCACCTCGACCTTCGGCTCGTCGAGCATCACCATCACGATGAGCTCCGGCCGCTCGATGGGAAAGGCGGCCACGAAGCTCGCCACGGCGCGGGTCTCGTCATAACCGCCGCGGACCGCCTTATCCGCCGTGCCCGTCTTCCCGCCGACGCGCAGGCCCGGCGCGTCCGCGCGCCGGCCGGTGCCATCCGTCACGGTCAGCCGCAGCAGCTCGCGCAGGCGCCGCGACGTCTCCGCGCTCACCACCCGTTCGCGCGGGCCAAGCGCCTCCTCAGGCGCGCGCCGCAGCAAAGTCGGCCGCACCCGCTCGCCGCCATTGCTCAGGCTCGCCACCGCCGCCGCGATATGGACCGGCGTCATCTCCACGCGATAGCCGAAGCCGGCCACCGCCGTATCCACATCGCGCCACCGCTCGCGGCTGCGCGGCGGCGCGCTCAGCCGCGCCTTGCCAAGCTCGAGCGGCAGCGCCTCGGACAGACCCAGCCTCTCGAACAGACGCCGCTGCGCCGGACGGCCGGACAGAAGCGCCAGCTCCGCCGCGATCCGGTTCGACGAGCGCGCGAACGCCATGGGAAAGCTCACGCCCTCATTGCGCTTATCGGCCTCGATGGTGTGATCGCCGAAGGTCAGCGGCGGCATCGGCGGAAACGCGTCGGCCATCGTCGCCGCGCCGGTCTCCAGCGCGAGCGCCCAGGTCACGGTCTTCACGATCGACCCAAGCTCGTAGAGCCCGATCGCCGCGCGGTGAAACAGCGGGCTGCTCTCTTGCTCGGCGGCCGTCGTCGGCGAGGGCGGCCGGTGATGCGGATCGAAATCCGGCAGTGAGACGAGCGCGAGCACTTCGCCTGTGGCCGCGGACATCACCACGCCGGCGGCCGCTATCGCCTCGGTGCGCGCCATCGCGTCCAGCAGCGCGCTGCGGGTCGCGCGCTGCATGCGCATGTCGAGCGTGAGCTGCAAAGGCGTCTCCGGATCGGCCTTCAGCCGCGCATCGAGCGCGCCTTCAACGCCGGAGCGGCCGACGCCGCCGAAATCCACATGGCCGAGCACATGCGCCGCCGCCGCGCCCACCGGATAATAGCGATCGTAACTCGGCGTCAGATAGAGGCCGGGCACGCCGAGATCATGGGCGCGCTGCGCTTCGCGCGCCGTCAGCGACCAGGCGAGCAACGGCGAGCGCGTCGCTTTGAGCTTCGCCTTCACATCGGCCTCGCCGAGCCGGCCCGGGAACGCCGCCGCCACCATCTCCGCCGCTTCGCTCAAATCTTCAGGAAAGGCGAACGCTTCGCGGTCGAGATAGAGATCATAAGTGACCACATCCCGCGCCAAAGCGGCGCCGTTGCGATCGATGATCGGCGCGCGCAACGGGCGCCGCGGCTCGGGCGCGCCGTCTTCGCTGGCTTCAGCCAGCTTCTCAGCGAGATCGGCGGCCTTCTCCGCATCGACAAGTCCCGTGGCGTAGGCCGGTTCGACATCGTCCCGCCGCTCCGCCGCCATGTCCGCGAACCGCAGAAGAGAGGCGCCCATGACGCTGACGAAGACGATGCCGATCACCGCGAAGCGCGCTTGAGAGAGCGGCTTGCGCGCCGGCGCGCCGCCGCTCTTCCTCTCCGCGCCGCTCTGCGCCTTGCGCGGCTTCTTGCGAAAGAGGCTCGGGCGCGGCTTCGCCGCCTCCTTCGCCCGGCCGCCGAGCATCTCGTCGATCTCAGGCGGCGTCTCCGCCGCATCCCTCAGGCTCGAGCGGCCGGACTTGCGATCGCCGCTCATCGCGCGGCCTCGCGTGCGGGAAGGCCGCCGCGGCGCGCCTCTCGCGGCGCGCCGGGCTGCGCCATGAAGATCTCGCGCCAGCGCTCTTGATCGCCCGCCAACGCCGCGTCTCGAAGCGCCGTCGGCCCGAGCGGCTGCGGCGCCTCAGGGCGCGCGGCCGGGCCGAAGGACGGCGCGGAGATCTCAGGCAAAGCGGCGGAGGGCTCGCGGAGCGCGGTTTCGGTGGGTCGGTCCAGCCGCTCAGGCGCTTCAGCGCGCGGCGAGGCGAGGCGCGGCGGCGCGGCGAAGGGCGGCGGGCTCTCCGCGGGCGCGCCTGCGGCGCCCTCATCCCGCGCCGGCCGCGCGACGCTCGCTGTCGCGATCGCGGAACCGTCGCCTCGCATCAGCCGCTCATATCGCATGCCGAAACCGGTCGCCGCGAGCGGCGGGCGCGCGTCGCGGCGCCGCAGCGCCTGCGCTTGCTCCGGCCGCCATGGCGCAAGGCCCAGAATCTCTTCGCCGATCCGCGGATCCGTCGCCCTCAGCCGGGCTACGGTTTGCTTTAGATACGCAGCGCTCGACACATGGTCCCATTCGGCCTGAAGCAGCGCGATCTCCGTCTCGACCGCCCGCTTTCGTTTCTCCAGCTCCGCCAGCTCCATTTGGAGCGCCCGCGTCTCCTCGCGCGCGCCGTAGCCGAGCAGCGCGAGGCCGACGAACAGGATCACCAGCGCGAGGTGAAGGATGCGGATCACAGCGGCCGGCTCCTGCTCGCGCCGCGTGGACGGCCTGCGCCGCGGCTCCGCAGGGCCGGCGGCTCACCGCCGGCGCGTCGCCAGAACTGCGGCGGCGTCGAGACCCGCCTGCGGCGACGGCGGCTCGGGCCATGGGTCGGCCGCGCTGCGCGTCGCCGCCCGGAGTTTGGCCGAGCGCGCGCGGGGATTGCGCGTCAGCTCCTCCGGGCCAGGCGCGCGCGCGCCGGCCTTGATCAATGCGAAACTGGGCGCGCGCCGGTTAATCTCAGGTTCATGGCGCGAGCCTTTCGCGGCGCGACCGGCGCGTTCGGCCAAAAACCGCTTCACGATCCGATCTTCCAGCGAGTGAAAGCTGACGACCGCCAGCCGCCCCCCTCTCTTCAACGCTCGCTCCGCCGCTGAAAGGCCGCGGGCAAGCTCCCCTAACTCATTGTTAACAGAGATACGAAGCGCCTGAAAACTCCTTGTCGCAGCATGGATCCGCGCCTGGCCCGGCTTCGGCCGCGGCAGCGCTTGCTCGATGATCTCCGCGAGCCGCGCGGTGGTCTCGATCGGCGCGGCGGCGCGCGCGGCGACGATCGCCCGGGCGACGCGCCGCGCCGCGCGCTCTTCGCCGAGATGGAACAGGATGTCGGCGAGCGCGCCCTCGCTCGCCTCGGCCACAAGCTCGGCGGCGCTGACGCCTTCTGCGCCCATGCGCATGTCGAGCGGCCCGTCGCGCAGGAAGGAGAAGCCCCGCGCCGCCTGATCGAGCTGCATGGAGGAGACGCCGATATCAAGCGCGACGCCGTCGAGCCCCTCCGCGACGCCTTCGGCCGCCGCGATCGCATCGAGATCGCTGAAGAGGCCGCCGCGCAGCCGCAGCCTCGCGCCGAAGAGCGGCGCCCAAGCGGCAGCGGCGTCGAGCGCTTCGGGATCCTGATCGACGCCGATCACCAGCGCCGCGCCGCGCTCGAGCAACCCGCGCGCATAGCCGCCGGCGCCGAAGGTGCCGTCGAGGAACATGCCGCCTTCAATCGGCTCAAGCGCCTGCAAAACTTCATTCAAAAGAACAGGTTGGTGCCTCTCGCTCGCCTTGGAAAGCGCCGCACCCTCCGCCGCGCCGACGCCCGCGCGCGCGTCATTCGCGGTCTCCCGCGCCTCCTTCTCGCTCATCCGCGCCTCCGCCGAGATCCGCCGCCCCGCCCCAGGGCAGCTTATCGGCCATCCGCCGCGCGACCGCGCGCGCCTCCGCGCGCCGCGCCTCAAAGCGATCCGGCCTCCAGATCTGGAACTTATCGCCGAGCCCGGCGAAAAGCGCCTCCCCTTCAAGATCGGCGGCCGCGATCAGCTCTTCGGGAAGCACGATGCGGCCTTCCGCGTCGAACGCGGCTTGCGTGACGCCCGCTAAGAGCGCTGTGGCGAGGGCGTCGCGTTCCGCGGCGAGCGGGTTCATCGCGCTGAGGGATCGGGCGATGCGGGCGATCCGGCTGAGGCCGGAGCCTTCGAGGCACGGCTCGTCCGAAAGCGGCAGCGCCAGGGCCACGCCCTTGAAGCTCTCGCCCTCGAGGGCGGCGCGAAACGGCGCCGGCACCGACACGCGGCCCTTCCGGTCGATCTTGTGCTTCGATGTGGAGAGAAACAGACCCATTAGGGTCTCCTCGGTCGCCTGCGTCTTGGTCGGGCTCCGCCTCTCTCAATTCGCTCCGAGCCGCGCTTCGAGGGTGCGATTCGCCGGCGCGCGCGTCGCCGGAGCGATGCGCGCAGCCCCGGGGCGCGCGGCGGGAGACGAGCGGGAAAGCTCTCAGGAAACCCGCTCGCCGCCGTCAGGGCCTGCGCGCCCCGTTCGAACCCGCCTCAAATCGGGCCTCTTCGCCTTTCGCCGCATCCGCCGCCGCGGCGCGCGCATGGCCCGTATTCGGGTCTCATCCGCAACAAGGCGCGTTGGCGCGGCGGCCGGCAGGGTCAGGGATTGGGGGGAGATCGACCCGCCCGGCGCCGCGCTCCAGTGTCGTACTATGGGCTGAAATGGGCTGCAATGGGAAAATGTGGGATGAACTGCGTTTTCACCGATCAATCACCTGCAATCTTTGGCGCGATCGGCCGCCGCCGCGCGGTTTTGGGCTGCGACACGGTATCGGCGATGGTCGCGCTGGAGAGCCGCGCGAGACTTTTCGGGATGGCGGAGGGATGAACGCGGCCGAGCGATGAGGCGGATCGGCGCTGAAGAACGGCCGGAGAGGGCGCGCCGGCGTGAAAGACCAGCCGGCCAAACGCGCGA
The DNA here is from genome assembly GCA_038530925.1 of Pseudomonadota bacterium. Classification (GTDB taxonomy): domain Bacteria; phylum Pseudomonadota; class Alphaproteobacteria; order Rhodobacterales; family Rhodobacteraceae; genus JALEGB01. Next base: position 22,433 of record JBCBCG010000019.1, on the reverse strand, counting down.
AAGCGCGGCTCTACCGCGCGCCGCAAACGATCCGAGACCTCCGCCTCCGCGCCTGGACGCTCGCCGTCACCGGCCCGGTTGAGATGTCCGATCGCAAGGCGCGGTTTCGCGAGACTATCTCGCGAGACTACCTCGCGAGACTATGAAGAGCGCCGCCATCCGCGTTGGACCATGCGCGGCGCCTAAGAGATCGGCTTTCTCCGCGGCGATGTCGAACCGCAGTCCCTCCTCAGCTCGTCCCGCTCGATCGCGCGGGATTTGACGAGCGGCGCGCGCGCCCGACATCGCATCATGCAACGGATGCGATGATGGCGAGGAGGCGGGATCTATGGGCGAGGCGTGCGACCGGGTAGGCTCTGCGATGAAATCGGCGCGCCGCGCAGCACTCTGCGCGGCGCTTTTCACGACGGTCTTCGCGCTCGCGCCGAGCCCGGGCCGAGCCGTGGAGGCGAGTGTCGAAAGCCTCGGCTACCGCGTCGACGTCGCCGGCATCCGCGTTGGAACCTTCGAGCTTGAGGTCGAGCGCCGGGAGGACGCCTATGAAGCGCGGCTCGACGGGCGCTACCGCGTGCTGTTCTGGAGCGGCGCGTTCTCGGCGGAGACAAAGGGCGTGTTCGCAGAGAACGCGCCCGCGCCGACGCTGTTTCGCGCGGAGTCGCAAAGCGACCGTCCCTCGACATCCGAAATCGCCTTCGCGCCCGGCGAAGGGCCGACGCGCTGGGGCCGAACGCCGCCGGCTCCGGCGAAATGGACCAAGGGCCGCTTGCCTCTCAAAGAAGAGCATCTGGCGGGATCGCTCGATCCGCTCTCCGCGATTGCCGGCTCGCTCCTGAAGCCCGACCCGGCGGAGGCGAGCGCGCTTTGCCAAGAACCGCTCCGCATCTTCACCGGCTTCACCGTGTTCCAGCTCGATTTCACCAAGGCCGAGCCGCGTGGGCGGAGCCGCCTGCGGTGCAGCGCCCGCTACACGGCGCTCTCGGGCCATCGCGCGGACAGCCGCAGCGTCAAGCGGCTCTCAGGCCCGGAGGCGATCCGGATCTCCTATCGCCAGAACGACGCCGGGCTTTGGAGCGTCGCCTCCGTCTCGATGCCGACCACAGTGGGAACGCTGACGGTGAAGCGCCGCTGAGGCTCGCGCGCCGCGCCGCTTTGCGCCTAAGCTGAGGCGAGACGCCGCAGATAAGCCGCAGGGAGGCGGCGGAAGGCGCGAGAAGCGGAGACGGACGCGATGCCGAGCTTTGGCGACTACCAAAACGAGATTTACGCGGCGGGGCTCTCGGGCGTGACGCCGAGCCTGCCGACCGACGCCGCGAGCCTGGAGCGCCGCGCGGAGGCGGCGCTGCCGAGCCATGTGCTCGCTTACGTCCAAGGCGGCTGCGGCGATGAGCTGACGCAGGACCGCAATGTCGAGGCGTTCGGCCATTGGGGCCTCGTCCCGCGCATGATGGTGGACAGCAGCCGACGCGATCTCGCCGTCTCGCTGTTCGGCTGCGATCTGTCCTCGCCGCTGTTCATGGCGCCGATCGGCGTCACCGGCATGGCGACGCAGGACCAACATGGCGACATCGCCGCCGCTCAAGCCTCGGCGCTCACCGGCGTTCCCTATTGCGCGACCACGCTCGCCAACGATCCGCTGGAGGCGGTGGCGCCCCATTGCGGCGCGACGCCGGCCTTCTTCCAGCTCTATACGCCGAAGGACCGCGATCTCGCCGAAAGCCTGATCCGACGGGCTGAGGCCGCAGGCTACAAAGCGCTTGTGGTGACGCTCGACACCTGGGTCACAGGCTGGCGCCCGCGCGATCTCAACAGCGCCAATTTTCCGCAGCTGCGCGGACATGTGCTGAAGAACTACATGGCCGACCCGCGCTTTCGCGAAATGCTGGGCAAAGCGCCGGAGAGCGACGTCCAGGCGACTGTGATGATGGTGATGGCGACCTTCGGCCATGTGCTGACGTGGGACGACATGGCCTGGCTGAAACGCGCGACTTCGCTGCCGATCGTGCTGAAGGGGATCTGCCATCCTGACGATGCGCGCCGCGCGGTCGATACCGGCGCGGACGCGATCTATTGCTCGAACCATGGCGGGCGCCAGGCCAATGGCGGGATCGCCGCGATCGACATGCTGCCGGGCGTGGTGGAGGGCGCGGGCGGGCTTCCCGTTCTGTTCGACAGCGGGGTGCGAACCGGCTCGGACGCCGCCAAGGCGCTGGCGCTCGGCGCGACCGCTGTGGGCGTCGGGCGCCCGGTGTTCTACGGCCTCGCCCTCGGCGGCGCGGCGGGCGCGGCGCATGTGCTGAAATGCGTTTTGGCGGAACTCGATCTCTTCATGGCGGTGAACGGCTTCCCGAGCCTGGCGGCGCTGCGCGAAGCAGGCGCGCAGCGCGTCTGAGGTCAGCTTTCGCGCGCGGCGCCATGCGCTGCATCAAGGCGCCGCGCGCGCTAGGCGGGCAAGGCTTCGCGGAAAAGGCGAGCCGCCGGCCCGCCATCGGCCGGAGCCTCGCCCATGAAGACCGCCCGCGACGCACGATCCGCTTATTCGCCGCTCCGCGCCTGCGCGGTCGCTCCGGCGCTTTTGCTGACGCCCTTGATCGCCCACGCCGCCGAAGCCGACTGCGCCGCCACGGAGACGCAGGCGGCGCAGATCGAGCGTGGGCGCGAGGCTTTTGAAATCTGCCAGCCCTGCCACGACATCGGCTCCGGCGCGGAGAACCGCACGGGCCCGCTGCTGAACGATCTCTTCGGCCGCGCCGCCGGGCATGTGGAGGGCTATCCCTCCTCCATGCCGATGGTGTTCGCGGGCGAGCGCGGCTTGGTGTGGACGGAAGAGACGCTCGGCGCCTATCTCGACGATCCGATCAAGCTGGTGCCGGGCAGCGAGATGCCTCTGATCGGCGTCGAGGATGAGGCCGAAGCCAAGGATCTGATCGCCTTCCTAAAAGTCGCCTCGATCGGCTGCGGCGACCTCAAGGCGCGCCCGAGCGCCGTGCTCCACCGCAGCGCGCCGCGCGAGTTCGGCCCGTAACCATGCGGCCTTCGCCCCTCACCGCTCTTGCAGCGCGAGCCTGAGGCCGAGCGCGCAATAAACGCCGCCCACCACTTTGCCCTGCCACCGCACCACCGCGGGATGGCGGCGCAGAAAGCGGCCGAGACCGCCGGCGCCGACCGCGAAGACGACCGTGCTGAGCAAGCCGAGCAGCACGAAGATGAGGCCGAACACCGCGAGCTGAAGCGCGACCGAGCCCGCCGCCGGCTGAACGAACTGAGGCAGGAAGGCCAGAAAGAAGAGAGCTGTTTTCGGGTTGAGCACCTCGGCTGCGACCGCTTGCTGAAAAGCGCGGCGCGCCGTGACGCGCGGGCCGCCGCCGCTGCTGGGATCAGCCGGCGCTCGCTCCAAAATCGCTTTGACGCCCAAATAAAAGAGGTAAGCGGCGCCCACATATTTCACGATGGCGAAGGCGACGGCGGAGGCGGCGATCAGCGCCGAGATCCCGATGATCGCCATCAGCGTATGGACGAGATCGCCCACCGCGATTCCAGCGCCGGTCGCGACGCCGACGCGCGTCCCCGATGTGCTGGCCCGCGCGATCGTCAATAGCGTCGCCGGCCCTGGGATGAAGACGAAGCCGAGGACGATCGCGACATACGCGATGAGAACCGTGTGCTCGATCATGCTCAGACCTCAGGCGCGCCGCGCCCCGCGCGGCGCCGGAAACATCTGGCGGCGCCGGTCTCAGCGCGTCAATCCGGCGGAGCGCAGACGCCTCTCACGCGGCGACGGCGCTGAGCTGGTGGACGTCTCGCCGGCGGGCGGCGGCGGGGTCTTCGTCGAGAGACTTGATCCGATAGCCGCGCTCGGTGAGGAAGGCCTCGCAGTCGCGGCGCAGGGCGCCGGAGTGCGCTTCGAGAAAGATCGCCGGCTTGGCGCGTTCGATCAGCGCCGCCGCGCCGGTCAGCGCGGCGAGCTCGGCGCCTTCGACATCGAGTTTGATCAGCGCCGGCTCCGGCGCTGCGCCGGACGCGATCAAGCTGTCAAGCGAGCGGAGCGTGACGCGCGCTTGGTCGCGGCTCGCCGCATCCGTCTGAAAGGCGCTGTCGCTGAGCTTGGCCATGCTGCTGTCAGGCATCACAACCAGCGTCGCCTCGCCATCGTGGTCGCCGACCGCGACAGGGTGCAGCGCGATGGCGCGCGCCGGGTTGAGGGCGATCAGCCGCTCCAGCCGGCGCTGATTCTCCGCGAGCGGCTCGAACACATGAACGGCGCTGGCGCCGTTGGCCGCCAGCACGCCGCTGAAATAGCCGTGCCAGCCGCCGACGTCGAAGGCCGGCCGCCCGGCCCGCGCGCGCATCGCCGCCGCCACCGCCTCCGCGAACGCCGCTTCGTAACCGCCGGTCCAAACGCCCTTATCTTCGGGCAAGCGAATGCGAAAGGCGACGCCCTTGGCCGGGCCGGCGTCGACCACATGGTCGAACTCCCGCCCGTCGAAGAGCGCTGAGAACACCGCGCGTTGGATCGGGCCGATCACCGGCGCGCCGCGCAGGCGCCGCCGCGCGCCAGGCGGCACGGCGTTCAACACGGCTTTGGACAGCGTTTGGATCATGATGCGATCGCCTCCTCGGCGCGGCGCTCGGGCCGCTCTGGATCTAGACTCTCAAGATCGTCGCCCGGCGCGGGCGCCGCGGCGCCGAGGACGCCGCGCGCGAGCGCTTGCAGCGCTTGCTTCTCCCGGTCCCAATTGAAGCGCTCCTGGCCGAGCCGAAACGCGGCGCGGCGCGCCGCCGCCAAGCGTTCAGGATCGCAGAGCAAAGCATCGAGACCGCGCGCAAGATCGTCGGGCTCTTCGCAGCGGAACAACGTCGCCGCCGGCTCTAATCCGGCGGCGAAGGCGCGATGGGAAGGGATGTCCGACATCACGGCCGGAACGCCGGCCAGGAAATAGGTGAACTGCTTGTTGGTCAGCATGATTTTGCGGTTCGGCGTCCGCCCGACCTCGCCGACGAAACCCAGATCATGCGCCGCCGCGAGCCGCGCCATGTCGTCAGGCGGCGCGAGCGGCGCGAAATGCAGCCGGTCCGCCACGCCCTTCTCCGCCGCGAACCCTCTGAGCCGCCGCGCATAGGACTCGGCTCCGATCGCGCCGCGCAGATGGATTTGCGGCCGCGCGCGCGAGCGGCCGACCGCCTCGATTAAGCATTCGAGCCCGCGATCAGGCCCGATGGTCTGCGAGACCCAATAGACCGACGGGCCTTCATGCGCCCAGCCGCGCGGCGTCGGACCTGAAGGCGCGCGGTCTCGAGGGAAGACGTTCAAAATCGTCGTCGGCGCGGCGATCCCATAGGCTTGCGCATAGGCGCGCGCGATCAAGGGCGATGCGGCCGTCACATAAGCCGCGCCCGGCAGCGCGCGGCTCTCGAGGCGCCGAACCGCGCGGATCCACGCAGCGTGCTCCGCCGTATCCGGCAAGTCGCCCGGATGGAAATCTTCGGCGTCGAAGGCGTAAGGCGCGCCCTGGCGGCGCGCGGCGTAGGAGGCGGCGGCGAGACCGGGCACGAGATGTCCGGAGTAGAGCCGCGCCCGCACCCGCGCCGCCGCCGCCGCCAACGCGGGCGCGACCGGATGGAGATACGCGCGCTGCAACGCTTCCGCGGCGAAGCCAAGGCGGCCCACGGCGACCTCAGCCGCGGCGCGGCGCGCCAGCTCGGCGACACGCAGGCCCGTCGGCGCATGCGGCCCGAAGCGCGGCCGCGCCAGGATCCGCCAGGGCTTCGCCTCCAGCAGCGCGCGATCCATCTCGCGCAGCGTCGGCGCGTAATCCGGCGCGATCAGCCCAACACTGAACCCAGCCTCCGAAAGCGCATCCGCCTCTTTCACGACCCGTGGGTTGAGCGAGGGATGCATGGCGCTGATGATGCAGATATCGACGTCGTGACGCGCCGCCTGGGCGGCGCCGCTCGCATTGCTCATCTCGCCGCTCCTGCGCCGCTGCTCGCAAACCTGTCCGTCAGCGGTCGGCGGTTATGCTTAAAACTCGGTTAAGCCGCGGCGCGAGGCGCTGAAGACGCGGCGCCGCCCGAGAAAGGAACGCCAATGAAGGACGACGCCCCAGGCCGCGCCCTGCCGAAGCGACAAATCGAGATCCGCAACGCCGTGGTGAGCGACATTCCCGGCGTCATCGCCCTCGTGCGGGCGGTCTATCCTGAGATGACGCCCTATTCAGCGGCGCAAATCCGCGGACAGATCAACGCCTTTCCAGAAGGCCAATTCATCGTCGCCTTCGAAGGCGAGATCGTCGGCTTCGCCGCATGCTTTCTCATCGCCGAGACCGCGGCGCTGGCCGATCACAGCTGGGCGAGCATCACCGGCGGCGGTTACGCCGCGCGCCATGATCCGGAGGGCGAGTGGCTTTACGGCATGGAGGTCTGCGTCGCCAAGGATCGCAGGCGCCTGCGCATCGGCCATCGGCTCTATGAGGCGCGCAAACGGCTCTGCCAGGATCTCGGGCTGAAAGGCGTGGCCTTCGGCGGGCGCATTCCCGGTTATGCGCGGCGTCGCAAGGCCTATCCGACGCCTGAGGCCTATCTCGATGCGATCCTCGCCAAGACGGTGAAGGATCCGACCGCGGCGTTCCAAATGCGCGCCGGTTTCGAGCCGCTCCGCGCCCTGCGCGATTATAATCCAGATGATAAGGAGTGCGGCGGCCATGCGCTCTTGATGGCCTGGCGCAATCCCTATCATCAGCCGGCGCTGGAGACGCAGCCGCTCTCGCGCCGCGATCCGACCATCGCCCGCGTCACCACCGTGCAGCTCGAGGCGCGCCCGGTGAAAAGCCGTGAGGATTTCTACGCCGCTGTGCGGAATTTCGTGGATGCAGCGGCGGATTACGAAAGCGATTTCGTCGTCTTTCCCGAGCTTTTCACGCTGCAGATGCTGGCCGCCGAGCATAAGGATCTCGCGCCGGACGCCGCGATCGACGTGCTCTCAAGCTTTACGGATGAGTTCATCGAACGCCTTCGCGACATGGCGATCTCGTTCAACGTCAACATCATCGGCGGCTCGCATCCGACGCGCACCGCGGATGGCGACATCCAGAATGTCGGTTACGTGTTCCTGCGCGACGGCTCGGTGCATGCGCAGGAGAAGCTTCATCCAACGCCTGATGAGCGAAGCTGGTGGAACATCAAAGGCGGCGACGCGCTGGATGTGATCGACACTGATTGCGGGCCGATCGGCGTGCTGATTTGCTATGATAGTGAGTTTCCAGAGCTTGCGCGGCGGCTGGTCGATCAAGGCGCGCGCATATTGTTCACGCCGTTCTGCACCGACACGCGCCAAGGGTATCTGCGGGTTCGCTACTGCTGCCAAGCGCGCGCGATCGAAAACCAATGCTATGTTGTGACCGCGGGCAATGTCGGGAACTTGCCGCATGTCGTGAATATGGATTTGCAATACGCGCAATCGGCGATCTTCACGCCTTGCGACTATCCCTTCGCCCGAGACGGCGTCGCCGCGGAAACCTCCGAGAATGTCGAGATGGTCGCCGTCGCCGATCTCAATTTAGCGACGCTAGGATGGGCGCGGCGGCAAGGCTCTGTGCGAAACCTCGCCGACCGCCGCTTTGATCTCTATCGGACGGTCTGGACGACGCGCTAAGGCGCGTCGCTGCGCTGATCGTAGCGGCGCCCCAGCAGCATCGCTTGGCTGAGATCGAGCACGTCATGCTCCGCGCGCTCGCTGGCGCCGCTAAAGCGCGCCGCATTCAGCAGCGCCGCGCCGCCAATGCGCAACGGCTCGCCCTCTCCGAACAAAATGTCGTCGCTCCGCTCCGCCTGGCGCAGCCGCTCGCTCTGCACAGCTTGAATGAAGTCGACGATGCGCTGGCGCAGTCCCAGATACGCGCGGACCAGCGAGGCGCGACCCGCCACAAGGCCCGACCGATCTTCGATCAGGCGGTCGAAATCGGGCACATCCCAAGACGCCGCGACCGGGCGCCCCGCAGCGTCGGGATAGGCTTCGCCCGCCGCCCGATCCCATAGCGCGATGACGTAATCGACGCGCGGCGCGCTTTCCAGCGCCGCCTCGACCGAACGCGGCGCGCGCGTCGGCAAACTATAGGCGCGCATCAGCTCCTCGACCGCGGAAGTGGGCGCGTTCTCCGGCGCGACGCCCGCCGACACAGCGGTGAAACCGCCGGCGCTATGACGGTTGACAATCGCTTCGGCCAGCAAAGCGCGGCCTGCGCCGCGACGGCTGAGGAATAAAATCGCCCCCCGCCTATCCACACGATTATGGTCAGCCAAGCCGCCGACCGGCATTCTGCCGTACATGCTCTCGCCCCCTCTCGCTGCGACGCTGCGCTCTCGCACCCACCGTGTTAGCCGCGACCGGCGCCGATGTAAAAACGGTTTTGGCGGAGAAGCTGCGATTGATCACGTGCTTAACGCAAGCCGAATGCGCGCTATGCGTGTTGTGGCGCTGATGGAAACGCCGCTCCGAGCGTGCGCCGCTGAGCGTAATTTTTCTTTCCACAGAGGCACTTCACAATGCGTGAAAAAGCTCCACAGGCGAGCTGTGGACCAATTTGATTCGCGCATAACGGGAAAATTAACCTCACGCGCGACGCCACGCCGCCCCCGCGCCACCGTCTCCGCGCGCCTCTGACCGCGGCCTCGCAACCCTCGCGCGGCGGCGGCGGCGGAGTGCGATTCGCCTCTCAGAGCGTGCGCAGCGCCGCCGCGAGCCGCGCCTCATCGGCCGCATCGACCCAAAGATGAGGCGAGATCCGAAGCGCCCCGCCGCGCACGCTCACATGGGTGTCCAAACGCGCCAGAGCCTCCTGCGCCGCCTCCGCCGCCAGGCCGGCCGGCGGCCGCGCCGAGAAGATATGCGCGCTGCGCAAAGCCTTTGGCGTCACGGCGAAGCCGGCCTCGCGGAAGATTGCGGCCAGCCGCTCCGTGATCGGCGCGATGCGCCGCTCGATCTCGAGCGGCGTCAACGCCGCCACCAGCTCGAGCCCTGCGATCGTCATCGGCGTCAGGTGATAATGCGCCTTCTCACCCATATCAAAGCGCCGCGCGCCAAGGAGATAGGCGCCGTCGGCGGCGCGCGATCCGCCGCTCTCTTCGATCGGCGCGCCGCCCCAGCGCCGCTCCGCCGCAAACAAGAACCCTTGGGCGTAGGGACCGAGCAGCCATTTATAGGCGGGCGCCGCCGCGAAATCGGGATCGAGCGCGGACAAATCGATCGCGGCGGCGCCGGCGATTTGAGTTAAGTCCAAAACCAGCGCCGCGCCCACTGATCGCGCTTTGGCGGCGATGGCGGCGAGGTCCAGGCGCGCGCCATCCGTCCAGCGGGCCGGATCGCAAGCGACGATGGCGACATCATCCGTTATCGCCTCGATGACGCCGGCGCCCGGCGCGCCATCCTCTCCCGGCGGCGCGACGATCAGGCGCCCGCCCACCTCTTCGGCCTTGCGCTTCCAAATCAGGTGATTGGAAGGAAACTGCCCCTCGCTCACCACAATCGCTCGCCCCGGCCGCAGCGGCAAATTGGCGGCGGCGACCGCCATCGCATAGGAGACCGACGGCGCGATCGCGACGCTTTCCGCGCCGCCGGGCGCTGCGACGATCTCAGCGAAGAGCGCCCGCGCCGTCTCGAGTTCGGGCCAGAACAGGTTCGGGATCGCGCGCCACGGCGTTTCTTTACGGCGCAAGGCGCGCTCGCCGGCGGCGCGCACCGTCTCGTGCAACGGGCCGACCTGGGCGCAGTTGAGATATGCGACATGCTCCGGCAAGCCGAACGCCCGCTTGGAGAAATCCGGCGCCGCCTGCCCGCCCCCAGCCCTCTCCATAACGCCCGCCTCCGCTTTCCGGCGCGGCGCCGTCAGCGCAGCGCGGCTTGGACGCGTTAGGCCCGCCTCAAACCGTCTTGGCAAGGCGTTTACGCAAAACGCGCCAAGCGTTTGCGCCGCCATGCAGGGACGGATCGAGCGGAGTTCAGGTGCGCTCCTTATCTCCCCAGCGCCGCGTCGGATGCATCACGGGCCCGTCGGCGGGGCGCGTTTGAACGCGCGGCGCAGGGCGCCCGCGATCGCGATCGCGCGGCGGCGCCTCCGGCGGCGCGGCCGCGCCGGAGCTCTCGGCCTCGGGATCATCGCGGCGCGGCGCGCGCCAGCGGCCGACGACGCGCTCAGCATGCGCGCGGTCGACATCGTCTTTCACCCAGCTTTCGGAGAAGCGCGGCTGGCGCCCGCCCGGCCGCAGTTCCGACGCCAGCAGCTTGAACCGCAAGCGCATCGGCAAAGCGACGCCGTCGCCGAAAGCGATCGCCTCGCCGGTCGCGAGCGAGGGAAGAAACCGCATCAGCCCGGCCGCCGCATCCGACACGGCGGCGCGGACGAGTTGTTGGTCGAGTTCATTGGCCAGCCGCAGCGAGAACACCGTGTTGCATTGAGAGAGGATGGTCGGATCAAGCTCCGAAGGCCGCTGCGTGACGATGCCGATGCTGCAGCCGTATTTCCTTCCCTCCTTGGCGATGCGCGCGATGGCCCGGCGCGCCGGCTCAAAGCCATGCGCCGCGTTCGCTGGAATGTAGTTATGCGCCTCCTCGCAAATCAGCGTCAGCGCGACGCCGCCGTCATTGCGGATGGCGAAATCATAGGCGAGGCGGGCGGACACTGAGACGATGACGCTCAGAACTTCCGAAGGCAGACCAGAAAGCTCAAGAATCGCCAGTGGCTTACCTGCGACAGGCAAGCGAAAGAGGCGCTGCAGCACATCCGCCAAAGGCGTTGCGGCGGCGTCGGGCCCGAACATGAACTCATAGCGATTATCACGGATCCGCGCATCCAGCCGCGCGCGCAGCCGCCGATGCGTGGCGAGCGCGCCCTGGTGCTCAAGCGAGCCCATGCGCTCATCGATCGCGCGCAACAAATCGGCGATCAAATAGGGCGATGGCGTATCCGCGGAAAACGCGGAGATGTCCGCCGCACGGCGAAACCGGCTTGGGTCGGCGCCCTCCGCGGGCCGGGCGGCGTGGATCGCTTTGGCCTGGCGCACCAAATCGCCGAGAAGCTCGGCTTCCTCAGAGTAATCGAGCTGATCGCCGAGCAGCACCTTGCTCAATTCTTCATGGGTCAAGATCCAGAAGGGCAGCCGTAAATCGCGATGCGTGATCACTTCGGCCAGCGCGCCGAAAGACGCGGCGTATTCGCCATGCGCATCAAGCAGCAAGGCGTGCGCATGCGGGTATTGCTCTAAGATCGAGCGCAGAACCAACGCGACGGAGCAGGATTTTCCGGTGCCGGTGCTGCCGAGGATCGCGAAATGCTTGCCGAGCATTTCATCGACCTTAATCATCACCGGCACCGACGGATCCTGCTGCAGCGCGCCGACCGTGACCGAGGGATCGTCTTCGCCGAGGCTGTAAGCGCGCTGCAGGTCGTTTCGCGTCGCAGCCTCCACCGCTGCGCCCAAGGTCGGATACGCGCTGACGCCGCGGCGGAACCGGCCCAGTTCGCCGGAAGCGTCGCGCTGCGCCTCGCCCATCAGCTCGACTTCAGCGATCCAAAGCTCTTCGAGATCGTCCATGATCGCCGGATGCGGCGCTTGGAGCCCTGAGATGATCGCATAGGCGAAGCCGATATCCGTCTCGACGCGAACGAGATTTCCGATCTGCGGGCTTTTGGGCCGCATGCTTGGCGCGCTCTCCTGCGGGTCGGCGGCGTCGGCGTCGAGATCCTTGCGATCGAGTTGCACGAGAGCGGAGGCGCCTGAAATCGAGACGATCCGGCCGATGCGCAAGGGCGTCTCCGCTTTGCGCGAGCGCCGCGCCGCGCGCTCGCCGCCGCCGCCGCGCCGCTCCTCCAGCAGGTCACGCTTATCCATCAACGGCCTCCCCGCAGCGCGCCAGACGCGGATCATCACGTCCGCCCCGTTCACAGCCCGATCGTCGGCGCGATCCCTCGCTCCGCGACGCGCCGGCGGCGAGCTGCTGCGCCGTGATGGGAGTATCCCTGGTTGTGCTTAGTTTGCGGTAAAGGTGCCTGACGCCCCTCTCAGAGCGCGCGCTGCCGGCGCGGATCTCACCTCGGCGCGATCAGACGAAGCGCACGCGGCCGGTCTGCGCGAGCCGCCCGCCCCAGCCGCCGCCGGGCCCCGCCGCCCGGATCCAGAGATCCGCGCCGAGACCGTCCTCATCCTCCCAAGGCGCGCCGCACACTTCGAAGGCCTCAGTATGCAAGACGGGTGAGACCGCTTCGAATTCGAACATCCGCACGCGCCGATCCGGCCCGCGCTCTCGCGTCAACTCCAGCATCAGAACGGCCAAGAGCGAGCTTTGCACCACCAGCCCGTTAAAGCCCTCAACCTCGCGGCAGTAATCGAGATCGTAATGGATCCGCGCGCTATCGAAAGTGAGCGCCGAGAAGCGAAAAAGCAGTGTAGCGTCAACGGTCCAAACCCGGCGCCAGCTTTCATCCGCGCGCGCGGCGAGCGGCGCGCGCGGCGCCTCGCCCGGCCGCGGATCGCGCCGGAAGGCGATGTCCTGCTCCTCCGTCTCGATCAAACCATCGGCGGTCAGCGTCTCATGGCGCAGCGTGAGCAGAGCGGAGGTTCCCTCGCGCTCGGGGATCCGCCGAAGCCCAGCCACTGTGCTCAGCCGCGTGGCGTTGGCGCCGAGCTTTAAGGGCCGTTCGAACAGGATGCGCCCGCCGACCCAGCGGCGTTGGGGCTGCTCAACCGGCGGGATCAGTCCGGCGCCGCGCTCAGGATGGCCGTCGCGCCCAAGCTCGCCGCGGCGGCGCGCTTCGAGAAAATAGAGCCAGCGCCAGAGCGGCGGCAGCGGATCAGCCTTGCGCGGCGGCTCGCCTGGGCGCTCTAGCGCCGCGTGCAGCGCTTCGGCGGGCCAGGGCGCGATCACATCGCGCCGCTCCTCGCTCTTGCCGATCCAGGAAGAGTAGTCGCGCATCCGCTCTCCTCGCGCCGCGAGCCCGCCGCCGCTCGGGCGACCCTGCAAGCTTAACGCGCAGCGCGCCCGAGGCCAGCCCGCGGCGTCACGCCGCCCGCGGCTTTTCCGAGCGCGGCGCGGGCTTGGCCCAAGGCGGATCCATGAACCAGGCGGAGATCGCCGCGGCGGCGTAGAGGAGACAGAGCCCGCACAGGGCGCTGAGCGCCGCCGCGCCAGGGCTCGGGGCTGGGCCGAAGAGCCCCTGCAGGAGCGCTAAGATCGGCCCCAGCGCCGCCAGCGCCGCGAGAGACTGGCGGCCGATGCGCGCGAGAAGCCGTGAAAGCGCCGCAGGCGCGTCGCGCAGCCCGCCATAAGCTGCGAGCCCGATCGCCGCGGCGACGACGAGCAACCAAGGCCGCGCCGCCGCCACCGCGCCCGGGCCAGCCGGGTCCGCAGTGAGGCCGCTGAGCGCGATGCTCGCGACGCTCACCGCCGCGCCCGCCGCCGCGATCAGCCACACTGCGCGCGGGCGCTCGACCTCTGGGCGGATCCATCCTGCGCCAAACGCGAACCCGACACAGAAAGCGAGCTGCCACGCGACCGGATCGAGCGGCCATCCGCGCGGCGCATCAAAGCCTTGCAAGGCCACCCCCTGCATTGCGAGCCCTTGCGCGACCAGGTAAAGCGCGGCGCTGATGCCGAGCGCGGCGGCGGGCGCGCGGGCGCCGATCACGATCATGAGCGGCGCGGCGAGCACGATGAGCGCATAGGCCTGCAGCGGCGCGAAAGCGGCAGGCTGCTCGATCAGGAGCGCGAGGCCCAGCATCGTCTCCCGCGGCGCTTCGGCAAGCCCGCCGAGACCAAAGGCCGCGTGCGCAGCCGCCCGATCCTCCGGTCCGGCGATCACCGTCAGGATCGCCGCGCTCGCCGCCACGGCGCCGATATAGCGCCAATAGATCTGCCAAACCCGATGCGCGACGCGCAGCGCTCCACGCGCCGTTCCCTCGCTCTGGAACACGGCGTTCCAGAAAGGCGCGGTCGCCCAGCCCGAGGCGAAGAGGAACACACCGATCGCGGCCGCGCGCAAACCAGCGTCGAGCGAACCAAGGAGCGATGCCGCTTCGCCAGGCGCGGGCGCCGCCCGCGCCAGCCCGAGCGCGCCGAGCGCGACCAATGCCGCCAGCGCCAAGCCGCGCATCGCCGCCACTCTCTCCGCGGCGGCGGCGGAGACGCCGGCCTCGCCCTTTGTCGTCATTCGCGCCGAACCCTTTGGCAAAGCCGCGCTTAAGCAGCGGCGTGCTGGGCCTTTTCGCTGATCTCGCCGATCCGCGCCAGACGCGTCGTCGCATAGCGGTCGAGCGCGCCGCGGCGCCGGGCGCGATCTTGCAACGCTTGGCGCGCCTCTTTCAAAAGCCCGGCCCTGAGCGCCGCTTCGATCTCGAGGCGCTCGAACACATCACGCTGGGCGTGGCTGCCGCCGACGCGGTGAAGCGCCGGCCGCGCCTCCGACAGCGCGACATAGGCTTTGGCGTAAACGCCGCCGGCGAAGGCGCGCAGCCCCTCGGCCGCGCGCAGGCCCGAGGCTTTGGCGACCGCGCCCATGCAGCCGATCTCAGCCTCCGCCGCGCGGCGCATCGCGCTGACGAGCCGCGCGCTCGCCTGCTCCCGCCCCGCGCCGCCGAGCGCCAGCAGGTAATGCAGATCGGCGAACACCACGCAGCCATCTTCGACCCGCGCTTCGGACAGAGTCGCCAACTCCTCCCAGCGATCCCCGACATCGACGCCCTCGCCTTCGAGCCGCGAGAGAAGCGAGGCGGCGTTGGAGATGTCGCGGTAATCATCCGACCGATCCTGGCGGATCTCTTCATCATAGAGCCGCAGCACTTCGCGATGCTCGCCGCGCTCGAGATGGAAAAGCGCGAGATGCCACCAGATGTGGTAGCCGAAATTATTGCAGTGCTTCCACGCGCCGACGCGCCCTGAGATCCAGGCGACGCCTTCGGCGGCGCGGTTCGTCATGTCGAGCACATGCGCCACGGCGTGCAAGCCCCAGGCGTCCGTCGGCGTCAACCGAACCGCCTCGCGGCCGGCGCGCTCCGCGGCGACGTAAGCCCCTGTCTCCTCCAGCGCGAAGGCCAAGCAGCCGAGCGCGTAACCGCGATGGGGATGCCCGCGCTCCAGCCGCTGAGTCGCCGCCTCGGCGCTCCGCCGCATGCCCGCGGCGTCGCCGAGCACGAAGCGGATCGCATGGGTGAGTTTCATCAGCAACGCATCGCGCGGATGCGCGGCGAGGCTGGCGTCGAGGATATCCGCCGCCGCCGAGAGGCGCCCTGAGAGATACGCCGCGAGCCCGTCGCGCATCGCCTGCTCCCGCGTGGTGAGCGCCGCGCCCTGGGGCTCAATCGCGGCCAACGCCTCCACCGCCGCCGGGCGCAGCTCCGGCCGGCCGAGGAGCAGCATGAAATAACCTTTCGCCGCCAGCGCGAGCGGGAAGAGCGGCGCCGCCTCCAGCGCCGCGGCGAGCCGCGCCGGCGTCTCCGCGCCATGGGCCAAGAACGCCGTGACCGTCCGATCCCATTCCGAGAGCGCGCGATCGGCGTCCGCCGGCGCGATCAGCGTCGTCTCATAGCCGAACGCATCGCGCAAACGCGCCACTTCGGCCGATGTGTCTCCGGATCGTGTCATCAGCGGCTCCTCGTTTTTGGTTATTGGATCTTGGTTCTTGGTTTCGCGAAGAAGGCGGGTCGGAGGCTCAGCCTCTGGCGCACGCCAGTTCGGCGCCGTTAAGACTGCGGAGCGCGCCGCTGTGGGGATCATTGCAGCGCAGCAAGCTGCGCGAAGCACGGCGAAATTGGGTCAAGAGGCGCGTCTGGCGGTCACATTGGCGTGACGGAGCGCCGCGCGGGACGAGAGGGAGCGGGAGCGATGGCCATCGAAGGGCGCGCCGCGGGAGAGCGGGCCGGGTCGCTCACCCTGCGCGCGATCGCGCCGATCGCCGCCGCGGGGCTTGGCCTGGCGGCGATCGCATGGGCGGCGGCGAGCACCGGGCCCGAGGCGAGCCGGAGCGCGCGTGCGCTCTCGGTCTTCATCGGCGCTGCGGGCGGGATCGCGCTTTACCACGCGGCCTTCGGCTTCACCGGCGCCTGGCGACGGGTGCAG
Organism: Pseudomonadota bacterium; assembly: GCA_038530925.1. Lineage (GTDB taxonomy): Bacteria > Pseudomonadota > Alphaproteobacteria > Rhodobacterales > Rhodobacteraceae > JALEGB01. Next base: position 6,334 of record JBCBCG010000019.1, on the reverse strand, counting down.
CGCGAAGGGCGCGCCGCGGGCCTGCGCGCCCAGCTGCTGCTTCTCGCCTTCGTCATTATCGCGAGCTATCCGCTGATCGCGCTGACGGATATGCGCCCTTGGGTGTTTCCAATCGGGCTCGCCTCCGCCATCGGCGCGGCGATGTTCGGCGTCGGCATGCAGCTCGCCGGCGGTTGCGGCTCGGGGGTGCTCTTCACGCTGGGCGGCGGTTCGACGCGGATGATCCTGGCGCTGGGCGCGTTTCTCGCCGGATCCGCGCTTTGGGTCGGGACCCGACAGATTTGGGCGGACCTGCCGACCTTCGGCCGCGCCTCGCTGATCGCAGAGTTCGGCGCTCCGATCGCGCTGGCGGCGACGCTGCTCGCGCTCGCCCTGCTCTGGCGCCTGTCGCTCGCCTATGAGCGCGCGCGCTGCGGCGATATCGAGACGCCGAAGCGCACGGGCTCGCTCTGGCGCGGGCCCTGGTCGCGCGCGCTCGGCGCGGCGGTGCTGGCCGGCGTCGTGATCGCCTGCTTCCTCACCCTCGGCCGCCCCTGGGGCATCACAGCCGCCTATCCGCTCTGGGCCGGCCAGATCGCCGAGGCGGCGGGCCTGCCGATCCGCTCTTTCGGCGATTGGCGCTCCGTCGGGCTCGATCGCTCCGTCTTCGAGGATGCGACGAGCGTAATGAATTTCGGCGTGATGCTCGGCGCGCTCGGCGCCGCGGGGCTCGCTGGCGCCTTCGCGCCGCGGTTGTCGCTCACGGGGCGCGACGCGCTGACCGCGATCGTCGGCGGGCTTCTGATGGGCTATGGCGCGCGGCTCGCCTATGGCTGCAATGTCGGCGGCTTCATCGGCGGGATCGCCTCGGCCAGCCTGCATGGTTGGTGGTGGCTGCTGTTCGGCGCGCTGGGCAGCTTCCTTGGCGTTGCGCTGCGCGAGCGGCTGGGCATGGACCCGCCGCGGCGCTGAGGCGCAGACGGTCACGCGCAGGCGCGGCGCCAGCTCCGCGCGCGTGCTGATCGCGAGCCCGCCCGCGCTGATCACCGCCGCCAGCGCCAGAAGCGCCATCGGCGTCGCAGCGGCCAGCGCGCTCATCACGCTCGGCTCGGCCAGGGCCCAGCCCGCCGCGAATTGCAGCGACAGCGAAAACGCCAGACGCAGCGGCGAGGCGAGCCCCGCGGGCGTCTCCGCGCCAAGCGCGATCGCGGCGAACGCGTCGATGCTCAACCCTTTGAGCCCGCCCGCCTCCTCCGCTAAGCGCCCCAGCGTCAGAACCAGAACTGTTCCAAGCGCCGCCAGGCTCGGCCCAGCGATCAGCACCGCGGCGAACGCGGCGGCGGCGAGCGCGCCGACCAGACGCCGGCGCGCCAGCTCCTCGCGCCGCGCCGCGCGCGTCGTTCCCAGCATCTTCCGCGTTCCGCCGACCGAGCCCATTTGGGCCTCCCCGCCTATGCGGCGCCGCCGCGCCGCCGAACCTCAGATCCGCCGGGTGCTTAAGAAAGATGCGCCGGCGTCGTGAGACAGGGGATGGGCGGCGCGGCGCGGGAGGGGAAGTCACGGCCGCGAGAGCTATCGCGTGTGTGAGATCGCGTGAGAGCCGTGTGCGTGAATTTGTGGTTAAGCCTACTTAAAACAACGCACTAACCATCGTCACGAAAAGGCATGTTTCAAAATGTTTCAGCGCGTGGTGAAGCGCTCCCAGGCTGTTCGAAGCCAAGCGGGCCGCCAGATATGCCCGCCCTCATGCAAACAAAGCTCGAGGAGGCGCCCTTTATCCGGCGCGGTGGCCGCGCCATCGTCGGCGCCCGCCCAAGCGGCGCAGCGCATGCCGAACGCATCCACCAGATCGCGCCCTCGCCCTAATTCGAGCCCTGACGCCAACCGGTTGAGGCTCTCGCCCGCGCCGCGCTGGCGGAAGCCGCCGCCAAGCGCGCGTCCCTCTAGAGGCACCATTCGGTCGGCGGTTCCGTGAACATGGCGCAGGCGCTCGGTCGGGCTCTCGCAGCGCTCGGGCATTGGATGCCAAAAGGCGCCGGCGAACGGCGCGAAAGCCCAATACCGATCGCCCGCGAAACAGGCGAGATACCACGCCATCGAGCCGCCCATCGAGAAGCCGCTGACCAGGATCCGATCGGGATCGACGCCATGGCGCGCGATCGCGTCGCGCCGCAGCGCCTCGAAATACGCGAACTCGTCGCGCCGCTGCGAGGGCGAGCCCGGATAGCTCCATGTCTGCGCCAAGCCCTGCGGAGCGATCAGCACCGCGCCCACCTCATCAGCGAACGTGCGCAGGCCGTCGACGCGCATCACCGCCTCCGCGGAGCTGCGCCAGCCATGGATGAAGAAGATCGCCGGGCGCCCGTTCGGCGGCGCGGAACTATCGGTCTCGGGCGCGCGGGCGAGATAAACGCCGAGCGCCGCCCCAGCAGCGTCGCGCGCTTGGCAGGGCGCCCCTGCCGCGCCGCAAGGCGCGAGCTCCGCCGCGGCGGCGGGAGCGGCGATGACGAGCGCCAGCAGCGCGGCGGCGATGTTTCGGTTCATTCAGCCGCAGCCGCCGGCGCGCCTGCGGCGTCCGCGCGGCGCGGCGGAGCGGCGCGCTCGCGCAGCGCCGCCTCTTCGACTGCGCGCAGGATCGGCGGCGGCGCCCCCTCCTCCGGCGCGGCGGCGATCGCATGGCGCGCCATCCAGCGGCCCACCGCCGGATCCGCGGTCAGAACCGCGAAAGGGATGGCCAGGCATAGCCCGAGCAGCAGCGGCGTCGCCCAGATGATCACGCCCGGCATGGTCGCCAGCATCAAGAAGGCGAGGCCAAAGCCCGCCGCGGTTTGCGGCCAGAGCGCCCGCGCAGCGTCGCCCCAGGTAAGGCGGTATGCGTCGCGGCGTTGACCGCCCCAGTCGAATTTCTTCCCGAACGGCAAGCCCAGCACGAAGATCGTCAGCCGGAAGGCGACGATCGGCGCGAGCAGGACGCTGTAGACCGTCTCGAGCGCGATCGAGACGGCGAAGCGCCTTGCGCCGCCATGGCGGCGCACCGCGCCTGGCGTCATCGCGAGATCGAGCGCGCCGAGCAGCTTCGGCGCGAGGGTCGCGGCGATCATCCCGAAAAAGAGCGCGATGCCGAGGGTAGGATCATGCGGCGCTGCGCCCGGCGCGCTCAGAACCATCCAGTGCGGCTCGACCAATTTGGCGGCGGCGAAAGCGACCAGCAGCATCCATGCGACCGGCGCGATGTACTGCGCAATGGCGTAGGCGAGCTGCAGCCGGCTGAGCGGCCGCAGCCGCGCAAGGCCGAGAAGCGGGCCGTATTGCAGATTGCCGTTCGCCCAGCGGGTCTCGCGCTTCAGAAAATCGAGCAGCGTGACCGGCGTCTCTTCAAAGCTGTCCATCTCCTCAGGGACGAGCCGCACTTCATAGCCGCCGCGGCGCATTAAGGAGGCTTCGACCTGATCATGGCTGAGGATCGCGCCGCCCAGCGGCGGCGGCCCGTTCAGTTTCGGCAGTTTGCACCACCGCTTGAACGCATCGACGCGCAGGAGGGCGTTATGGCCCCAAAACGGGCCGCAATCGCCTTGCCACCAGGTTGCGCCGGTCAGGTGCAGCCGATGGCCGAGGCGGGATCCGAATTGCTGCAGCCTGGCGAAGGCGCTGAGACTGGGCGCGCCGAGGCCGATTGTCTGGAGCAAACCAATGCGCGGGCGGCGCTCCGCCGTCGCCTGCAAGCGGCGCAGCGCATCCGCGGAGATCAGACTGTCGGCGTCGAGCGGCGCCATGAAGGCGTAGCCCGCGCCCCAGCGTTCCGCCCATTCACGCACATTCCCAGCCTTGTAGCCCGAATTGCGCTCGCGGCGGCGATACGCCGCCCGGCCGGCGCCGTCGAGCGCGGCGCGATTGGCCTCGAACAACCGCTCCTCCGCCGCGGCGATCTCCGGATCGGAAGTGTCGGAGAGGACGAAGACGTCGTAGAGAAGCCCGTCGCTGCTTCGGTCGAGATCGGCGCGCAAGGCGATAAGCCGGCGCAAGGCGCGGCGCGGATCCTCGTTGCGGATGGTCATCAAGACCGCGGTGCGCGACCGCAGCGGCGCGGCGTCTGCGCGCTTCGCATCCTCGCGCCAGAAGGGCGCGACCAAAGCGCCGACATCACGGCTGACGCGGCGCAGAGCGAAGCCGACCACGGCGGTCCAAAAGCTGAGCACCACCGCGGGCGCGCTGGCGATGATGCAGGCGACGATGGCGATGTCGAAAACCGTCCACCCATCGCCGCCCAGCGCGGCGACGGCCGCGGCGGCGATCCCCGCCCAGGTGAGCGCCGCGACAGTGAACAACGCGGCGCGGCGCGCGGCGAGGCGGCGGCGAGACTGCAGGCCCGCCGGCGTCATCGCGCCGGGATCGTTCTCGATCGCGCGCAAAGCGCCGGCCGCCCGGCGCGCGCCGACGGCGCTCCTCTCCGACAGCCCGGAGCCCAAAACGCCCAGCGCCGATGCGCCGTCGCGCGCGGAAAGATCGGTTTTCGCCTCAACGCCCATGGACGTCCCTCGCACTCTGATCCGGCGCGCGGCCCGCGCCTTGTTCTCTGCGCATCGGACTAAGGGACGCCCGATGCGCTTATTGTGCTCTGCAGCAAATGAGCCCGTTTCGCGGCGAAAACCAGCATGTTGCGCACACAATCCACAGGCCGCGGCCGCATTGCAGCAGAAATGGCGCCCAAAACGCCTCCGACAGCGCGCGTCTGCGACTTCGCGTCACATCAAAAGCGGCGTTCGCACAATCCTCTGGCTATTCAGCTCACCGCTCCAGACGCGTTTTCTCACAAATGCGCGATCAAACCGCCATCCACAATGTCGGCGCGGCGCGATCCGGCGCATTCAGCCTGGAAATCGTTTTAATTCTGCGGAAGACCGCCTAAGGCGATGCGCGGCGGCGGCCCAGAAGCGGGCGGCCGCCCGAGAAGGAGATGTGCGATGTTCACTTTGGTCGGCGTAATGATCGGCTTCGTCGCGATGCTCGCGGCGCGCGGGCGGGCGGGCATCGCGGCGGGGCTTGCGTTGATGGGCTTCGTCCTGGCGCTCGCCAGCAGCGTGGTGTTCGGATTTGAAATGGTGGTCAGCCGCGTCGACGATCCGGAAAGCCTGTTGCAGGTGGATTGGTCGCTCTCCAACTGGATCGCGCTGATCATGGGCGCCGCGCCCGGCGTGCTTGGCGCTCTTTTGGCGCGGCGCGACTGACGCGGCGGCTTATTCGGCGTTCGGGTCGATCCGCTCCTGAAGGCTCAGCCCTTCGCAAGAGACGCTTACCATTTGCTCAAGCGAGCAGCCGTCGGTCATGCGTCGGCGCAGCGACAGCTCCACCGCGCCTTCGGTGAAGAACCGCTCCGGCGCCGTGACTTGCACGGCGCAGAAGCGCCGCATCCGGTGGAAAGCGCTGCGCAAGACCGCGCTGAGCGCCGCCGCGTCCTCCGCGGCGAACGCCGTGCCGCCCGAGGCTTCGGCGAGGCGCGTCATGGCGGGCGACGGACCACCCGGCCCGATCTCGATCACCATCGCCGGCAGCCCCGCCGCGGCCAGCGCGTCGCCCGCGGCGGCGGCGACCCGCTCGCCCACATCAGCCACCGCCAGCGCGTCCGTCACCAAGAACGCCGCCGAGGTGCTGCGCGCCATGCCCTCCCCAGCGCTCGGCTGCGGCCGGTCCGCCGCCATCGCCTGCAGCGCCGCAAGGAAATCGAGCGTGGGCGCGTTCGGGCTCAGCTCCAGCGCATCGGCCTTCAACCGCCGCAGCAAGGCGAGAGACTGGCCGCTCGAGCCGAGATCGAACAGGCGATCCGCCTTGCCCGGCCCGAAGGCGCGCTCCGCCCAGGGCGAGAGAAGCGGCGAGCCGCCGGCGATGTAGAGCGACATGCGCGTCGCGCCGTCATCTTCCGCGCCGCCGCGGGCGAGCCCGACCAGGCGCGCCGCCGCATCGTAAAGCGCGTCGATCTTGCGTTTGCTCTGCGCCCCGGCGAGCGGCGAGGCGAGATGGCCCGAGAGGTTCACCATCAGCGTCGCATGCAGGCCGAGCTCGCGATCGACCGAGCAACTGACGCCTTCGGGCGCGCCCACCGCCTCTCCGCCTGGCAAGCGCCACGCGATGCTGAGATCGTCGACGCTGAAGCGCTGGTCGGGACAGAGCCGATCCGCCGCCAGCGAGGTCATGGGAAAGCAGACGAACGCGGTGCGCGCGCGATCGAACTGCGCCGGCAGCCGCTGCGGCGCGCTGGCGACGTCCGCGAGCAGGGGCGCGGCGCCCGCAGGGGCGAACGCGTCGGCGACCGACGGCGCCGCGGCGGCGGCGCCGGGAGCGACGCCTGCGTCATCGCGCG
>JBCBCG010000018.1:0-32110 GCA_038530925.1 Pseudomonadota bacterium | reverse complement strand
ACGCGCCGCCGATCAAGGGCGAGGGCGCGTCGGCCTCGTCGAACCGGTGGAGCGCCGCGCCGTCGCCCGCGCGCCGCTCCGACAACGCGCGCGCCGCCTCCATCTTGCCCGCAGCGTGCGATCCGACGAACAGCACCAAGCCTTCCTGCAGCTCGTTCGCTTCCGCCAACGCCGCCCGCGCCGCGTCGGTGACAGCCGCGCCGGAGAGCGCTTTGGCCGTCTCCGCGCTCGAGATCGCGCCAGGGCTGCGCAGCGACGGCGGCTTCGGGATCGAAAGCTTCGGCGCGGACGGCTTCGCGGCGCTCGACGCGGGGATGGCGAGCGCCGCGGCGGCGTTCGCGCCATCGGCGGCGCGCGCGGCCGCCCGCTCGCGGCGAGATGGGGCGGGCTTCGCGCCCACCGCGCTTTCGCCGAGCGCCTTGCGCACATCCTCGAGGATCTTGCGGCGCGCCGGCCCGCTCTTCACGTGAGCGGCTGCGGCATGACCCCGGATCTCATCGAATTTCAACGCGCCGGAGCGCCCGCGTTCGCTCGCCTGCGGACCGCCGATCCGTTCGCGTTCCGCCCGGCGCTGCGCCACCTGGGCCGCGACTTGCGCCGCGATCGATCCAGGCGCGTAAGGCGTCGCTCCGAGATCGGCGGCATGATCGGCCGCGGGCTCTCCGGCGTCCCGGACGGGCGCCGTCTCTTGATCCTTAAGCGATGGCTCCGATCCGCCCGCTGCGGCGGACCAGCGCCGGTTCGGCCCATCGAGCGGATCGTAGGATCTAGCCTCGTCGCCCGGCGCGGCGTCGGACGCCCGCGCGGGATCATCGGCCTCGACAAGCGCGGGGCCGGCCCCTTCCGCCCGCGCAGCCGCGATCGCGTCTTCAAGAGGCGCGGCGTCCTCCTCCACCCCGGCGCGAGGCGGCGCCGCGCGCTCGACAGCAACTGGGGACTCCAGCGCGCGCCGGGCCGCGCGCTGCGGCTGGGCGTTGCGTGTGTCGTTATGGCGCCGTTCCTCCTCGCGCCATTGCTCTTCACGCCGTTCTTGCTCGCCCCAATTTTGCTCGCCCCAATTTTGCTCGCCCCATGTCTCGCCGCGCTCGGGGTCCGGCTGCAAATCGCCCCAAACCGCGCGAGCCTCGCGACTTTCAGGCTCAAGGCTCTGATGGTCCGCGGCGCGCGCGTCCCGATCGCGCGGATCGAAATCGAGAGAGTCGGCGGCGTGGGGATCCGGAGCCGCGCCCCGGCCCGCCGCGCTCTTCCGCGTTACGCGATGAGGGCGCACGAAGCTTGGCCGAACGTTCATCGCGGCGCGCGGCTCAGGCTCCACCTCCGATTGGCGAAACGTGTCCCGCGCAGCTCTTTGAGGCGCATCATCTCGCATAAGCGCGCGCCCGGGGCCAGCGTCTGCGCCATAACGACCGACCTGATCGCGATCCGTTTCATAGCCAACCGCATCGTGGCGATCTGTTTGATGACCACCCGCCTCGCGGTCGAAATCCCTGGATCGCTCCCGGCCCTCTCGAGGGAATGCGGCGCGCTCGCGCGCATCATATTCGCTATCATCGTCGCGCTCAGAGCCATCGAACGCGTCGCGAGCGAGCTCCTCTCCCGGATCAAACCGCCGCCGATCCTGGGTCCGGCGATCCAAATCCTCATCATCGAAGGCGCCGCTATGAAGATCGTCCCGCTCTAAACCGTCCCGGCCCTGATCATCGCGGCGCAGCTCTTCGCTGCGCACGGTTCGGCGATGAGCGACTTGGCGATAAGCGACTTGGCGATGAGCGACTTGCCGATGGGCGTCCGCGCGGAGCCGACCTTCGCGCGCCGGCTGGTGGCGATCGAAATCTTCGTCGCCGAAATCGCGGTCATCGTATTCTTGATCATCATACCTTTGGTCGGCGGCGATCCGCCGATCGAAGGACCGTTGATCGGACGCCTCTTGATCCGAGCGCCGCGGCCGCGCCTCTCGGCGCTCGAACGCCTGTCCCTCGATCTCGCGGCTGTCCGCATCGTCGTCAGGGCGCGCCCGCGCTTCAAGCTGAAGCGGCGCCGGGCGCTCCCGGCGCCGAGCGCTGGTCGGCGCTTCGATCTGGCGCGGCGCGGGCGGCTCCTCCTCCAGCGGCGCATTGCGGTAGATCCGCGCGATCTCCCGCTCCAAATGCTTGGCGCAGCCCACCATCACCAAAAGTTGGCGCTTCGACTTCATGGCGATCGCGCGCAGCGTGAAATCGTCAAGCGGATCAGCCATCGCCAGGGCGAGACGCTCGCCGTCATCCGCCAAAGGCACCGCGAAGGCGTCGGCCGCGAAGCGTTTCGGCAAGGCGCTCAGAGCCACCGGCTCGTCTGGAAAATCCTGGTCCTCGGCCAGCGGGGCGCCGATCTCCTGCGCCAGCGCGGCGGCGACGTCTTCGGGATCGGCCAAGCGCAATCGCGCCAAAGCCTGATCCATGCGCAACGATCCCTTCGCCTCTCGGCGCGCTTGCTCGATCGCGCGCCCCTTGATCCGCCCTTCGGCCCAGAGCTTGAACACGACGCGCTCCGCGATCGCATCCGGATCGCTGAGCGCGGGATCGCCCTCGAACGGGCTAAGCGCGAGGCCGATCTCGAAACAGCGCAAGCTTTGCGGCGCGCGCGGCGCCATTTCTGGCGCGTCATCCTCAGCCTCATCATGCTCAAAGGCCTCGCGGCGGCGCATAATCGGCGTCAATTCCTCGGCGGACAGGCCGCGAGACGCCCCTTCCGCACGCGCCGGCGCCCGCCTGCGGCCTTGGCTGGGCTGCAACTCAAGCCGGTCGTCGTCACCGAATTCACCGGGATCGGCGCGGCGATCCGCAATGCGCCGAGTGCGCCCGTCGAGAGCGCCGCGGGCGTCCGCTCGATCAGCGCGCGCTCGAGCGTCATGCGTCAGATCTTCGCGCGCAAGCCGCTCTGAAGCGCGGCCTTCCGAACGCCGATCATCCGCCCGATCGCCATCACCCCAAGACGCATGGTCGTGAGCCCAGCCGTTTTCCTCGGTCCACGCGTCTTCATCGGCCGCCCAGGCGCCGCCATCGACCCAGGCGTCTTCGTCAGCCGCCCAAACGCCGTCATCCGCGTCCCCATCGCGGTCGTCGTAATCGTATCCGTCATCCGCCGCGCCCTCGAAATCACGCTCGGCTTCGCCGCGATCATCATACTGGTCCTCATCCGAGGCCCTCAGCGCGTAGAGCGGTTCTTCGCGACCGCTCCACAGACGCGGATCCACCGCGCCTCGCCGCGGCGCCGCGGCCTCGAACGCGCCGCCGACTGGCGGGTCTTCAGGCCCCCAATCGCGCCGAGGCGCATCATCCGGTCGAGGTTTCCGAGGCGTCGCCATTAATAACCCTCACACCATAGCCGCAGCGTCGGCGGATCGCTCGCGGCGCTGCGTCGATCCCATAACGACGATCGAAGCAGCGTTCATGACCCGCCATGGGCCGTGGTCAAGCAAACTCCGCACCAGGCGGATGAGCGCGCCGGCCGTCGCCTCGCCTTTCAGGCTAAGGCGCTGCGCGCATTAAGGTTTAGTCGAGGGCGTCGAGCGCTGCGCCCAAATCATGAATTAAGTCGTCGGCGGTCTCGATTCCAACCGATATTCGAACAACTTCCGGCCCGGCGCCGGCCGCGCGGCGCTGTTCGTCGGTCAGTTGGCGATGCGTCGTCGACGCGGAATGAATGATGAGCGAGCGCGCATCGCCAAGGTTAGCAAGGTGGGAGAACAGCTCGACGCGGTCCACCAGCTTCACGCCCGCATCATAGCCGCCCTTCAGCCCGAAGGTGAAAACCGCGCCGGCGCCTTTGGGAAAGTACTTCTGCGCGCGCTTATGATAAGGTGAGCTCTCCAAGCCGGCGTAGGACACGTAAGACACTTTCGGATGCGCTTCGAGGAACTGCGCCACGGCGAGCGCGTTGGCGCAATGGCGCTCCATCCGCAGCGCCAATGTCTCAATCCCGAGCAAGGTGACGAAGGCGTTCATCGGCGCCTGCGTCATCCCCAGATCGCGCAGCCCGATCGCATGGCCATGCAGCGTGTAGGAGAGCGGCCCGAACGTCTCGTAGAACGCGAGCCCGTGATAAGCCGGCTCAGGTTGGGACAGCGATGGAAACTTGTCCGACGCGCTCCAATCGAAGCCGCCGCTATCCACAACGATCCCGCCCATCGCCGCGCCCTGACCAGAGAGGAACTTCGTGGTCGAGTGCACCACGATGTCGGCGCCCCAGTCGAACGGCCGGTTCAGCGCCGGCGTGGCCATGGTGCTGTCCACCATCAAAGGAACGCCCGCGCCCTTCGCGATGTCCGCTAGCGGCTCGAGATCGGTGACCACGCCGCCGGGATTGGCGAGGTTTTCGATCCAAATCGCTTTGGTCCTTCCATCGATCGCGGCGCGCACGGCGTCCACATCATCGACGTCGACGAACCGAACCTCCCAGCCGAACCGCTTGAAGGCTTGACCGAATTGAGTGATCGAGCCGCCATAAAGCTTTGTGGACGCGACAAAATTATCGCCAGGCGCCATCAGCGGAAAGAGCGCGAGCACTTGCGCGGCGTGGCCTGAGGCGCAGGCCGTGGCGCCCGATCCGCCTTCAAGCCCGGCGACGCGCTCCTGCAGGGCGGAGACCGTCGGGTTGGTCAGGCGCGAATAGATGAAGCCAACCTCTTGGAGGTTGAAGAGCGCCGCCGCATGATCGGCGCTGTCGAACACATAGGCGGTGTTCTGATAAATCGGGGTCTGGCGGGCGCCTGTCGTGGGGTCCGGCTTCGCTCCGGCATGGAGTTGAAGCGTTTCAAAGCCATAGGCGCGGTCTTCGCCGTCTGCCGCCATAACCAGCCCCTTTCTCGGATCCTGTCGTCTTCTGCGCTTGTATGATCGTTAACGCGGCGACGCAAACGAAGACGCGCGGCGAAATCAGGGCGAGGCGCAGCGCCGCGCGCCCTTTGCAAAGGAGCCTAGTCCATGACCGGAAGCGCGAGCGCATCGGCGGCGGCGGCGACGCCTGAGGCTGAGACCCATGACGTCGCCGCCGTGATCATCGGCGCCGGCGTCGTCGGCCTCGCCATTGCGGCGGCGTTGGCGGAGGCGGGTTTTGACACCATCGTTTTAGAGAAAAATCAGAAGTTTGGCGAAGAGGCCTCGAGCCGCAACTCCGAGGTCGTCCACGCCGGGCTCTATTATCCGCCCGGCGGGCTGAAGGGGCGGCTCTGCGTCGAAGGGCGCGATCGTCTCTACGCGTATTGCGCCGCCCATGGCGTGCCGCATGCGCGGCTCGGCAAGCTGATCGTCGCGACTTCGGAACAAGAGACCGCCGCGCTCGAAGCGGTGTTGGCCTCGGCCCGCGCCAACGGCGTCGAGGCGCTCGACCTGATCGCCGGCCGCGACGCGCAGGCGCGCGAGCCGGCGCTGCGCGCGGAGGCGGCGCTCTGGTCGCCGCTCACCGGCGTCGTCGACAGCCATGCGCTGATGCTCTCGCTCCTCGGCCGCGCCGAGGCCGCCGGCGCCGCTGTCGCCTTCGGCGCGCCGGCGGCGCGGATCCGGCCGGAGACGAAGGCGCTCTTGGTGGAGGTCGGCGGCGCCGCGCCCGCGCGGCTGAGAGCGCGCATCGTGGTGAACGCGGCTGGTCTCTGGGCGCAGAGCGTCGCCCGGCGCGTCGATGGTCTCGCGCCTGAACAGGTTCCGCCGAGCGTGTTCTACAAGGGCTCGTATTTCGCTCTCAGCGGCATGCGCGCGCCGTTTCGACATCTCATCTACCCGGCGCCGGTCGCGGGCGGGCTCGGCGTGCATCTGACGCTCGATCTCGCAGGCGCAGCGCGCTTCGGGCCGGACGCCGAGCCGCTCGAGACAAGCGATCCGGCCGCGATCGACTACAGCGTCGATCCGGCCCGCGGCGCGGCGTTCTACGCCGCGATCCGGCGCTATTGGCCAGGCTTGCCGGACGGCGCGCTGCGGCCTGATTACGCGGGCGTGCGCGCGAAATACGCCGCCGACCGCCGCGCCGATTTCCGCATCGACGCGCCCGAGGCGCATGGCGTGCGCGGCCTCTACAATCTCTTCGGGTTCGAGAGCCCGGGCCTGACCGCCTCGCTCGCCATCGGCGCGCATATGGCGGCGTTGATCCGCGCCGAGACGTCTTAACCGCGCCGATTTCACCGCGCCGATTGTCCATGGCGCCGCCGCGGCGGGTTCACCGAGCCTTAAGCATAATCCGCTAGCTGGTGATGAACCCTGTCCGGCGCAGCGCCGATTGCGAGGAGCGGCATGGAGCCTAGCCTTCCCATCCCAGACGAACTCGCCGCGCGGCGGATCACGCTCGAGAGCCAAGGCCTCGGCGCCTTCGCCGATCTCGTCATCGAGGCGGAGCGGCTCGCCGGTCTCGGGCGGCTGAGCGGCGCGCAATCAGAGGTCGAACGCGCGGCGGAGGCGGCGTTTGAGACCGCGAACCACATCGCGCTCGGACGCCCTGGCCCCTTACGAGCGCTCGACGCGTTGCGCGATGACGATCCAGCCGCGGCGTCGGCGGTCACGGAAACGGTCGAGCGCCGAAAGCCGGAGCGGGAGCCGGAGCCGGAGATCGAGGCGGAAGCCGTCCCGCCCGCCTTAGACCGAGACGTCTATTTTCAATCGCTTGGACTTGAGAGCGGCGCGCGTTCCGCCCTCGACCGCGTGCTGGCTCTCACCGAGCGCGCCGCGGCGGACGAGACGCCGGCGCGCGAAGCGCTCGCCCAGCGTCTCGGCGCGCTTGAAATCGACGCCGCCGCTGTGCTCGGCGAAGCCGCCATCGGCGCGGAACGCGCGCGCGCCGGCGCCGAGGAGACGCTCGCGCAAGAAGAGACCGCCGCCGCGTGGCTCGCCGAGGCGCTGTCGGAGCGCCCTGAGCTGAACATGATGCGCGCCGGCGCCGCCTTCGCCGACTGCGCCGGCGGCCGCTCCGCTATTGTGCTGGACGCGGCCTATACGGCGCGTCTGCAGGCGCAGGCGCAAGACGCCGCGCTGTCGCCCGGCGCGCTGATGCGCGCCTGGCTCTCGGCCGAGGATTAACGGCAGGGCGAGGACTAACGCCAGAGCGAGGATGAGCGCGGCGCGATCCCGCGCGTCAGGTCCAGGAGACGCTCTCGAGTTCGGAGAACTCGATTTCTCCTAAGCCGCCGGAGAAAGTGACTCGGCCGGCGGCGTTCGCCGACAACACCACTTCATTCGCCGATGTGCTTTGGATCGTTCCATCAGTCAGCGTCAGCGTCCAGCCATTGGTCTGATAGCTCGTCGAGTTGTCGGTGGTGATGAAGCCGTCGTCAAAGCCGCGCAGCTCGATCAGGTCCGACCCCGACCCGCCCGAGATGAAGTCCTGATCCGAGCTCGCCTCGATCTCGAACACATCGTCCCCGCCATCGCCGACCAAGAGATGCGCGCCCGCGCCGCTGGCTGAGAACGTGTCCGCGCCGCTCGAGCCGCTCAGATCCGCGGTGTAGGCCGAGCCGTCGAACTCCAGCGTCTCGATATTGCGCAGATCGTCGGTTCCATCCGAGCCGACGCGATCCTGAACGCGCAAATCGCCGCTGTTGAAGCTGAAGGAATAGGTCGCGATGTCGCCGCTGAAGACAGCCGTGTCGACGCCGCCATTACCGTTCAGCGCATCGTCGCCACGACCGCCATGCAAGATGTCGCCGCCTCCGCCGCCCTGCAACGAGTCGTTCCCGACGCCGCCGAACAGACGGTCGTCTCCCGCATCCCCGCGAAGCGTGTCATCGCCCGCGCCGCCGAATACGATGTCGTTCCCGCCTGCGGCGTTGATGACATTGTTGGGATTAAGGCTCGTCTCATCCGACCCGATGATGACCTCGGCGCCGCCCGTTCCGTTCGTCGTCGCCTCGCGAGTCAACACCGCGCTCGATACGTCCAAGGTGAAATCAGTGAAGACGATGGACGACATGTCATGCAGCGAACTCACCCCGAGATCGCCGTCGGCGGCGTTCATATCTTCGATGTCGATCCAATCCTCGGCGTTGTTCGTGCTGAGATCGAAATCAAAAATCGATCCGCCCGTGACCACCCTGTCGGCGCCCGCGCCCGCCGAGGTCGAGCCGCCATAGAGCGTGTCGCCGCCCGCGGTCAGGTGAAAGGTGTCATCGCCCGCGCCGCCTTGGAGTTCGTCGCGTTGCGCGCCGCCGGTCAGCGTGTCGTCGCCCGCGCCGCCCAAAGCGCGCGCCGGGATTGAGGCGATGGTGATGTCGCCGATGGTCAGCGTATCGTCGCCCGAGCCGCCCTCAACCCGCTCGATGCCCACAAGCGTGTCGCCCGCAGCGTCGCCATGAAGGCCGACGCCGGTTTGGAGGTTCACACTCACGCCGGTGGTGTCGCTCGTGTAATAGACGCTGTCGTAACCGCCGGACCCTCCATCGAACCGATCCGCGCCAGCGCCGCCGAGGAAGCTGTCATTTCCTTCAGCGCCGGTGAACTGGTCGTCGCCAGCGCCGCCCGTGAAAGACGCAGCCTCAGAAGTGACGGAAAACGTGTCGCCGTTCGACGATCCGTAATACAAGATGAAGCCGTTGTGGTTCGCGGCGCTCCAGCTTGAGGGGAAGGCGACGCCTCCCGCCGCGAGGCTCGTTCCGCTAAAATCGCCAGAGACGTTGATGACGCCGCTCGTCGGCCCGGTCCACACTGAGATCTCGAACGTCTCGACATTGGTCGTGGTCATGATCAGATCCCACGCCGCGGCGTCCGTGTGTGATGGATTAACGTCGTCCGACTGCGAAATCATAATCGCCGATGCGTCGACGGAGCCGCCTGTGCGCGCGTTGAACGTCGCGCCATCTTCGACGAGGATTTCATACGGAAACCCGCCGCTTATAACCACCGTGTCCACACCAGCGCCGCCATCGACAATGTCGACGCCGTCGCCGATCGCCCAGCGGATCTCATCCGCGCCCGCTCCGCCGAAGATGATATCGTCGCCCGTTCCGCCAACCACGGTGTCGGCGCCGCCAGAGGCGAAGACGACGTCGTTGCCGCCGCCAGCGCTGATCGACTCATTGTCAGAGCCGCCGACGATCACGTTGGCGGTTCCGTCTGCGCTGAGAGACGACGCGGTCACTCGGCTCACATCAGTCACATCGACAGTCAAATCCGTAAAGCGGATCTCTGACATGCCCAGCGTCATTGACGCGCCGATATCGCCGTCGGCGGCGTCGATGTCGATCACTGAGAGATGGTTCGCGCCGTCGAGCCCTAGCTCGAACCCCGCCGTCGAGCCGCCGACGATGACGGTGTCGAACCCTTGCACGTTTGTTCCTTCGAGCGCGCTGCCGAACAATTGATCGCCGCCGGCGGTGAGATGAAACGTGTCGTCGCCCGCGCCGCCGTAGAGCGTGTCGAATTGAGCGCCGCCGGTCAGCGTGTCGTTTCCGTCACCGCCTCGCGCGACGCCCCGCTGGCCAGGCGCCAGCCCGAGATCGCCGATAGTCAGAGTGTCGTCACCCGAGCCGCCGGTCACCTGCTCGATATTGGAGATCGTATCGCCCGCGGCCAGGCCGTCCGAGGCGGCGCCCGTCGCGAGGTTCACTGTCACGCCAGCGGTGTCATTCTCGTAAGACAAATGGTCTCGGGAGCCGGCGCCGCCATCGATCGTGTCGCCGCCGGCGCCCGCGATGAACGTGTCGGTGTTCGACGCGCCGCCGGTTAAGATGTCGGCTCCGTCGCCGCCTTCGAACCGGCCGAAGCCATTCACCACCGTAAAGCTGTTGCCCGAAGCGTCGCCATAGTAGTTGATAGCGTCGTATTCGCCAGGACCATCCCACACATTGGCGTGGGACACGCCGCCCACAGCCAGGCTGGTGGCGCTGAAATCGCCGGACACGAAAACGTTCTGAGCGACCTCCTCATTGATGCTCTCGATGACAAAATTCTCGACGTTCGACGTCGTCATCGCCACGGTCCAGGAGAGGTCCTGATGCGTGGGCGACGCGGCGGTCGAGGTGGAGATGACGATGTCCGACACGCTCGCCGAGCCACCAGTTCTGGCATTGAACGTCGCGCCATCCTCGACCAGGAAATGCGAGGCGCCCGGATAGGTCGGTGTGCCGCGCAGGGTCACCGTATCCGAGCCGCCCGCGCCGTTCACCACGTCGGCGCCGTCGCCCCAGTTCCAAACGATCCGATCCGCCCCACCGCCGCCATCGATCACATCGTTCCCCGCGCCGCCGGTGAGCGTATCATCGCCTGCCCCGCCGAAGATGGTCTCCGCGCCGCCCGCGCCTGTCACGGTGTCGTTCCCGCCATTGGCGTAGAAGGTCGCGCCAGAGACGACGGTGGACGCGGCGCCCGTGTCGCCCTGCGAATAGAGCGTCGCCGTCGCGATGTCGCCATCGGCGAAGCGCAGCGTTTCGACGGTTTTCACCGTATCGACGCCGTCCGAGCCGGTGAGATGTTCGACGGTATAGGTCGCCGCAGAGCCCGTTCCGCCCGTTTGGGTGATCTTGTAATCCGCGCGATCGCCGGAGAATTCGGCGATGTCCTGTCCCTCGTCGCCCTGAAGTTGATCGTCGCCCGCTCCGCCGATCAGCCGGTCGTTGTCTTTGCCGCCCGCGACTATGTCGGCGCCCGCGCCGCCCGTGATTACATCTGACCCGCCCTGACCGTTCAGAACATCATCGCCGCCGCCGCCGCTCAGCGTGTCGTCGCCCGAGGCGCCGAAGAGCCGGTTCGCAGCGCCGTCGCCCGCAAGCGAATCGTCGTAGTTGGATCCCTGCAGATTGTCGATTGACACCAACACGTCGCCCGCGGCGTCGCCGCCGGTCCCAGCGACGCCGGAGGCTAGATCCACCGTCACGCCGGCGCTTGAGGACAAGTAATCGACGAACTTCGCGCCTTCCAGGCGGTCGGCGCCCGCGCTGCCGACGATCGTCGCGTTCACATTCGAATCCGCGAGGATGTCGTCGGCGCCGGCCCCTGGCTCATACCGGATGGCGACATCCGCAAGCGACGCGCCTTGAAACTGAATACCGTCCCGCGCCAGCGAGGTGGCGGCGAAGTCGCCTCGAACGTCGATGAAGGTCTCGTCGTTGGCGTTGTCGATGCGGATACGCTCGACGTCTGTCAGCGTCGCGATGCGTGCGCCGTCGACCGAGACAATCACGCCGTTGGCCACCTCCGCGCCGCCAGTGCGCGCATTGAACGTCGCGCCATCTTCGATCAAAAGCATCGCGTCGGTTTGCGATGAGACGTCGATCACGAACAAGTCCGCGCCTGCGCCGCCGTCGACGCCGTCGACGCCGGCGCCGATAGCCCAGCGGATCTCATCCGCCCCACCGCCGCCATCGATCACATCGTTCCCAGCACCGCCGATGAGCGTATCGTCGCCCGCGCCGCCGGTCAGCGTGTCGTTCCCAGCGCCGCCGCGCAGATCGCCGCCGCTGGCGTGCGCGGTGATGACGTCGTTTCCGGTTCCGCCCGTGATCGAGGTTTCGGCGCCGCCGGCGGCGTTGTCGTTGAAGGTCACGCCGCCATTGGCCAATGTCAGCGCTTCGGCCTGATCGGTGACGGAGAGCGTCAGCGTTTTGGAGTGGGTGAGCCCACCGCTATCGGTGACTTGAACGGTCACATCATGGCTGCTCGCCGCCTCATAGTTAATCGCGGCGCCGGATTTCACGATGATGTTCGCGCCCGAGATCTCGAAGAAGCCCGACGGATCGTTGGTGATCGCGTAGCTGAAGCTGTCGCCGCTATCCGCGTCCGTCGTCGCGAGCGTCGCCACAACGGTCGGGTTTCCTGCGTTCTCCGCCACCGAGCCGCCGCTGGCGAAGGTGATGTCGGTCGGCGCGCTGTTGAGCAGGCTCGTCAGCGCCACCGTGCCGTCGGAGAAGGTGACGCTCTCAATTCCAGAGAGCGTGTCCGCGCCTTCATCGCCATTCGCCGTGTTGTTGTCTGTCAGCGTATAAGTGCCATCGCCATTGTCCGTGAGGCTATAATCCGCCCGCGCGCCGGCATAGACCGCGCGATCCGCTCCGGCGCCGCCGTCGAGCGTGTCGTCGCCTGCGCCGCCGGTCAGGACATCGTCGCCGCTTGGCGCGAAGCGCGCGACGACCGCGTTGTTTTGGTCGCCCGTCGTGACGCTGTTCACGACCGAGGTCGCGCCGGTCGCGGTTCCGCTGGCGTCGAAGCTGCGGGTCAGAACCGCATGGCCGGAAGCGTCGCCGCCGCTCTCCACATGCCAGGTGACGCGGAAGCCGCCCTCAGGCGTCGCCACGGCGCTCGGATCGCGGTGCCACACGCCGGTCGTCTCGCTCACCACGATCTGCGAGCCGATCTTCGAGCCGTCATCGGCGAAGCGCTGCGCGTTGATGGCGGTGTAGCTGCCGTTATCGGCCATCAAATTGCTGAACAGCACCACAAACCCGCCGCCTTCAAGCGGGGTGATCCAGGCGCTGTCCTGCGCCCGGTCGCCCGGCGCGATGGTGTTGACCAGGATCTCCGAGGAGACCGGCGTTCCATCCGCCTTCATCACCCGCGCATAGGCGTTGCTCCAGGTCTCATCCGAGACGTTGGGCCGCCAGTTCGATTCCCAGCTGACCACGAGATCGCCATTGCCGAGCACCTGGACGCTGGAGAAAATCTGGTAGCCGGACCCTTCGCCGGAGCCGGCGACCGTGTCCACCTGCGTCGCCGCGATCTTCGCCGTGGGCGTCGTCACGCCGTCGGTCTCGAAGACGCGCATCATAATGTCTTGAGGCGCTCCTTGCGGCGCGAGGGTCGGCGTGCTGGCGTTGTCTTGGTTCCAGGTGACCACGAACTCGCCATTGTCGAGCCCATGGACCGCCGGGCGCCCATGAACGCCGGCGCCGCCCGCATCGACGCGGATCGACGAGCCGACCGGATCGCCATCGGCGTCAAAGCGCTGGGCGTGCACCGAGCTGTTCCCGCCCGCGGGCCAGCCGCCCGGCCCTTCCTCCCACACCACGACGAAACCGCCATCGGAGAGAGAGGCGACCGCCGGCGCGCTGTTCAGCGTCGTCGGGCTGTCGACGGCGCTCGCCTGCACCGCCGCCGGCGATCCGAGCGCGGTGGCCCCGGTTTGATCGACGATTTGAAAGCGAGCCTGCTCCGTGCTCGCGCCGACATCGTTCCAGGACACGACGAAGCGGCCATCGGCGAGCGCCGTCACCGACGGAAACGCTTGATCCGCGCCCGAGAGGCCGCCGCTCAGCGAAAACTCCGATACCACGACCGCGCCGGCCTCGTTGACGATCTGCGCGAAGATCTCGGTTTCAGAGCCCGCCGCGTTCGCGCTCTCATACGCCACCAGAGTGAACCCCGGCCCATCGCCGGTGAGCGTATCGTCGCCCGCGCCGCCGGTCAGCGTGTCGTTCCCAGCGCCGCCGCGCAGATCGCCGCCGCTGGCGTGCGCGGTGATGACGTCGTTTCCGGTTCCGCCCGTGATCGACGTTTCGGCGACGCCGCCCGCCACGCTGTCGTCGAGCGTCACGCCGCCATCGGCCAGAGTGATGGTCTCCGCGATGTCGGTTGTGTTGATCGTGAACGCGCGCGCCGGCGAGCTGTAGCCCGCGTAATCCGCAACGACATGGACGGTTTGGCTCGCCGCGCCCTCAAAATTGAGACTTGCGCCCGCTTTGAGACGGATCTCTCCGCCCACGACCTCGAAGTCGCTATGGACGATCGTGGCGCCAGAGGCGTCGGTGATCCGATAGCCCGTCGGCGCGTCCGCCCAGCCGCCGTCGCCCAAAGTCGCGATCACCGTTCCAGCGGAGGCGTTCTCCGCGACCGATGGTTCGCTCACGCGGACGAACACTCCACTATCGTCCGCATCGAGGCCTTCATAAACTGCGGCCAGGCGTCCATCCGCAAGCACCGCCAGCGACGGATCGTCTTGCTGGCCGATCGTCGTACCGTTCACCACCATCTCATCCGAGATCGCGGTTCCAGAGGCGTCGAAGGACCGCGCCGCGATGCCCGAGCCCGAGCCGTCGACCGCGTTGGTTTGCCAGGCGACGGTGAAGCCGCCATCAGGGCGCGCGACGACGGTCGGATTGCTTTCGAACATGTTCGATTGCTGCACGGAAAAGCCTGCGCCGATCGGCGCGCCGTCGGCGCCGTAGACCCGCGCCGTCACCATGCCGACGCCTTGGTCGAGATAGGTGACGACGAAACCGCCATCCGCGAGCGCCGCGACGTCTGGAATTCTTTGCGAACCGACGCCGGTCGCAACGGTCTCCACAGAGCCGTTCAACGAACCATCGGCGTTAACGCGCTGGAGATAAACATCATCGCCAGAAGCGCCAGGCGCGTCCCAGACCACAACCATCGAGCCGTCGGCGAGCACGGTGACATCGGGCAGGCTGACGTCTCCTGAGTTCGCGTAAACCTCGATCTCAGAACCTGTCGGCGTTCCGGCGGCGTCGAAGCGCTGCGCGCGCACCGACTCGCCGCTGCTGGCGTCCCCCTCCCAAACGACCACGAACCCGCCATCTGCGAGCGCGGCGACCTGTGGGTATCGATCCTGACCGATCTCAGTGGTGTTCACCGCAATCTCAGCGCCTTGCTTGGCGCCGGCGCTGTTGAAGACTTGCGCCTTAATCTGATCGGACCCTTCCCAAGATTCCCAAGCGACGACGAAGCCGCCACCCTCGAGCGCGGTTGCGGATGGCTTCTGTTGAATGTTGGTTGTGAGTGTGTTGACGAGAAATTCGCCGCCGTCCGGAGCGCCGTCCGCGCCGAAAATGCGGCCATAGACGCCAGATCCGCTGCCATCCTGGCCAATCGAGGTCCAAATGGTGACGAAGCCGCCATCCTGAAGCGCGACGATCTGCGGATCACTTTGGTACGAGGCGGTGTGCGTATTGACCTGAAGCTCTGCGCCCGTGAAGGCCGTCGCCGCCGTGACCTGCGGTCCGCTCAGTCCCGCGGCCCCGCGCACAGCGTCGAGGCTCACATCGACGCCCGCGAAGCGAAAGGCATCGATCCCTTGGACGGCGTCAGTCCCTTCGTCCAGCCCGTCCGCTGTGTCGCCATCGACGAGCGTGAAGCGCGTTCCGTCGAAGCTGACGGCGAAATCAGCGAAGTCGCCGCTGAACACCGCCGTATCGGTCCCGGCGCCGCCGCGCAGATCGTCGTTCCCCGCGCCTCCGGTAAGCGCGTCGTCGCCGGCGCCGCCGATCAAACGGTCCGCACCGTCGCCGCCTGCGATCGTATCGGCGCCAGCGCCGCCGAGCGCGACGTCGTCGCCCGCGGTCATCGTCGGCGCGTCCGCCATCACCAGCGCTGAGCCCATGTCCACGCTGAGATCCGCGAATTGCAACGTTTCTACGTCGCGCACCGTGTCGGTTCCGTCGCGCCCTGCGACGCTGTCGATCACCAAGAGATCGCCATTAGCGTCGCGGCCGAAGCTGTACTCGCCAAGATCGCCGGAAAAGACAGCCGTGTCGTTGTTCGCGCCGCCATCGAGGATGTCGTCGCCGGCGCCGCCGGTCAGCGTGTCGTCGTCATTATGGCCGAGAAGCACGTCGTCTCCCGCGCCGCCCGCCAAAACATCGTCGCCGCCGCGGCCGTAAACGACGTCATGGGCCGCGCCGCCGGTGAAGCTGTCGGCGTTGGCGTCGTCGGAGAACACCGCTGCGTCGCGATCGGCGAAGCGGAAGGTCTCGACGCCGCGAACGGTGTCGGTTCCGTCATTCGAGCCCGAGCGCGTATCGTCGATCGTGAACCAAAGACCGCCGGCGTCGATGTCGTAATCGGCCATGCTCCCGGTGAAGAAGGCGACGTCGGCGCCGCTTCCGCCCTTGATCACATCATCGCCCGCGCCGCCTCTCAGCTCGTCGTCGTCATCGCCGCCATCGAGATCGTCATTGCCGTCGCCGCCGCGCAGATCGTCAGCGCCCGCGCCGCCGTCGAGGTCATCAGCGCCCGCGCCTCCGGTGAGATCGTCGGCGCCTGCGCCGCCGTCCAGCGTGTCATCGCCGGCGCCGCCGCGCAGCGTATCGTCGCCGCCGCCGCCGCGCAGATCGCCCCCATCCGCATGCGCGGTGATATCGTCCGCTCCCGCGCCGCCGGTGATCGAATGCTCGGAGACGCCGGCGCCGCTATCATCGAACGTCGCGCCGCTATCGCCGAGCAAAAGGCTCTCTCCCTGATCCGCCACGGTCAGCGTCAGCGTCTTGGAATGCGTGAAGCCGGTGCTGTCGGTGACTTCAACCGTCACATCATGGCTGGTCGCGGTCTCGAAATTCAGCGCCGCGCCTGATTTCACGATGATGTTCGCGCCCGAGATCTCGAAGAAGCCCGACGGATCGTTCGTGATCGCATAAGTGAAGCTGTCGCCGCCATTCGGAT
Organism: Pseudomonadota bacterium; assembly: GCA_038530925.1. GTDB lineage: Bacteria > Pseudomonadota > Alphaproteobacteria > Rhodobacterales > Rhodobacteraceae > JALEGB01. Next base: position 15,770 of record JBCBCG010000018.1, on the reverse strand, counting down.
CCGTCGTCGCGAGCGTCGCCGCCACGGTCGGGTTGGCCGCGTTCTCCGCCACTGAGCCGCCGCTGGCGAAGGTGATGTCCGTCGGCGGGTTTTGGAGGATGTCGGCGAGCAGGACATCGCCATCGTCGAAACGGAAGGTCTCCACATTGGTGACGGTGTCCACGCCGTCCGCGCCGCCATTGCGATGGACCACGGTGAAGGTCGGCGTCGGAGCGCCGTCCGAGGTGACGGTGTAGTCCGAACGATTGCCTGAGAACACCGCGATGTCAGCGCCCTCGCCGCCATCGAGCGCGTCATTCCCAGCGCCGCCCGTCAGAGTGTCGTTGTCGCCGTCGCCGAAGAGATGATCGTCGCCGCCGGCGCCGCTGATCACGTCGTCGCCGCTGCGCCCGAGAATGATATCCGCACCGGCCCCGCCCGTGCGGTTATCCGCGCCGAGCGCTCCAGTGAAGACGGAGACGTCGACGTCATTAAAGCGATAGGTTTCGACCAAGGACACCGTGTCGACGCCATCATTCGCGCCGGACCGGTTGTCGGAGACTGTGACTCTCTCATTGGAGGCGACAAAGCTGTAATCGCCGTAATTGCCGCTAAAAACCGCTGTGTCGTTCCCGCCGAGGTTCCAGAAACCGCCGATGATATTATCATCGCCTGCACCGCCGGTCAGAGTATCGTTTCCGTCGCCGCCGAAGAGAACGTCGTCGCCGGCCCCGCCGTCTAGATTATCTTTGCCGCTCATGCCGAGCACGATTTGGCTGCCGGCGCCGCCGGTCCAATTATTGTTCGAGTTCGTCAACGTCGTCATAGTCGCGTCGCGATCCGCGAAGCTGAGCGTATCCATCGCCACGAGTTGAGCGCTGCCGTTTGGCGAGCCGGCGCGCATGTCGGTGAGAGTAACCGAGTGGTCCCAGGCTGAAATGCTGAATCGATAATCGCTGAAATCGCCGGAGAAAACCGCGGTGTCGGTCCCGCCCTCCCCGTACATGGTGCTGATGCCGGTTCCGGCGTAGAACGTGTCGTCACCATCGCCGCCGTACATGGTGGTGAGGCCATCGCCGCCGATGAACGTATCGTTCCCGCCATCGCCGAACAGATGGACAAAGCCGCCGCCGCCGCGCAGCGTGTCGGCTCCATCGCCGCCGCGCACATTGCCGCCATCATCATGGGCGGTGATATCGTCATCGCCGGCGCCGCCGGCGACCGACGTCTCCCTGACGCTTCCCGCCGCATTGTCGTCGAAGGTGACGCCGCCATCGGCCAATGTCAGCGTCTCCGCGACGTCGGTCACGGTGAGCGTCAGCGCTTTGGAAACGGTAAGCCCGGCGCTGTCCGTGACTTGCACGGTCACATCGTGGCTGGTCGCCGTCTCGTAATCGATCGCGGCGCCGGATTTCACGATGATCTTCGCGCCTGAGATCTCGAAAAAACCGCTCGGATCGTTCGTTATCGAATAGCTGAACGTGTCGCCGCTATCGGCGTCGGTGCTCGCCAGCGTCGCCACAACGGTCGGATTGGCGCTGTTCTCAGCCACCGAGCCGCCGCTCGCGAAGGTGATGTCCGTCGGCGCATCGTCCACGGCGGCGGCGAGAGAAACCGCGCCATCCGAGAAACTCAGCGTCTCGACGCTTGATAGCGTGTCGACGCCTTCATCGAGCCCGTCGCCGGTGTTCTGATCCGTCACCGTGAACGTGCCGTCGCCATTATCGACGACGAGATAATCGCTCGCCGCGCCGCTGTAGACGGCGGTGTCGGTTCCGCCTCCGCCAGTCAGCACGTCGTCTCCGCCGCCGCCCGTCATCGTGTCGTCGCCAAAGCCGCCGGACAGGGTGTCGAAGGCGAGGCCGCCGATCAGCGTGTCGTTCCCGTCGCCGCCGCGCAGCGTGTCGCCATGGGTGAGATCGCCCGAATTGTAGATCGTGAAGCCCGAGATCAGCGTATCATCGCCGGCGCCGCCATCGAGGACGTCGCGATCCGGCGTTCTCAGATCGTCGCCGCCGCGCAGGGTGTCGTCGCCATCGCCGCCATAAATCGTCTGATCGCCGTTGCCGCCGGTGATGTCGTCGTTTCCGCCCTCGCCATAGATCGTGTCCGGCGCCGCTTGCGTGCCGCTGATCACCACCGTGTCGTCGCCGTCGCCGGCGTAGATCGTGTCGCGGCCCGAACCGGTGATGTGATCATCGCCCGCGCCGGCGCGGACGGTGTTCACGCCGCCGCCCGTGGTGATCACGTCGTCTCCAGCGCCCGTGGTGATGTCGTCATCACCGGACTCGCCATTGATCGACAGCTCGCCGACGCCGGTGTCGACGATGGTCTCGCCGCCGATCCAGAGCGCCACATCTTCAGCGACATCCGTCACGCCGAGGGTGAGCGTCTCGGTGTAGCTATTGCCCGCGCCGTCGGTGACGCGCACCGTTACGTTATGGCTGGTCGCAGCCTCGTAGTTCAGCGAACCGCCGCTCGGAAAGAAGTTGATCTTGCCGCTGTCGCCTTCTTCGCCGACCAACAGATCGAGCACGCCGTCGCCATCCACATCCGCCAAATGCGGCGCGGCGTCGTCGCCGATATCCGTCAGGCGGAACGGATCCGCGGTGAGATCCATCACGAAATTCGGGTTCGTCGCCGTTCCGGTGTTCTCGTAGAAGAAGCTCTCGCCCCAATCTTCGCCGACATACATGTCGAGATCGCCGTCGCCATCGACATCGCCGAACGTGACCACCGCATCGCCGCCATGATCGATCCCATTGAACGGATTGGCGCCGCCGGTCCGCTCGGTGAAGCTGGCGTCGGCGCTGTCGCCGGTGTTCTCGTAGTATTTGATCGTCCCGTCATTCCGTCCGATCACAGCGTCTTGATCACCGTCCTGATCGAGATCGACCAGCGTGATCGCGGCGTCGTCGCCGACATCGACATTGAGCGGATTGTCGGCGCCCGTGCGCTGCGTGAAGGCGGGCGCGCTCGCCGAGCCCGTGTTCTCAAAGAAGACGACGACGCCGTTTTGGGAGCCGGCGAAAAGATCCACGTCGCCGTCGCCGTCGATATCCGCCAGATCCACATGCGCGTCATCGCCGAGATCCGCCAACCCGAAAGGATTGGTTTGCGCAGGCCCAAAGCTCGCCGACGTCGCCGAGCCGGTGTTCTCGAAGTAAACGATGTCGCCTGCGTCGCTGCCGGAGATCAGGTCGAGATCGCCGTCGCCATCGAGATCGACCATCACTGGCGCGCTCTCCGCGCCAAGCGTGATGCCGGCGAAAGGATTAGGCGCGGTGACGGTGATCTCGCCGGTCGACGCGTTGATGGCGAAAAGACCGCCCGCGTCATCGGTCAATTCAAAGTGATGCGTATCTCCCGCATCGGCGTCCGCCACGGACAAAACACCGACCGTCGCGCCATGGGCCGCGGTCTCCGCGACAGCGCCGCCGCTGGCGAAGTCGATATCCGTCGGCGCATCGTTCACGATGTCGGCCGCCGCCACATCGCCATCGGCGAAGCGGAAGGTCTCTACATTCGTGACGGTGTCCTGACCGTCCGCGCCGGCGCTCTTATGCGTCAGCGTATAAGTCGGCGTCGGCGCACCGTCGGTGGTGATGGTGTAATCCGCCCAATTTCCGGAGAACACTGCGACATCCACGCCCGCGCCGCCGTCGATCTCATCATCCCCGTCGCCGCCCGTAATCGTATCATTGTCGGCGCCGCCCTCAAGGCGGTCCTCGCCAGCGCCGCCGTCGATGACGTCGTCGCCTTCGTCGCCTTGCAAACGGTCGTCCCCGCCGCGGCCTTCAAGGACGTCGTCGCCCTCGTTGCCGACCAGCATATTCTCTCCAGCGTCGCCCGAGAGACGGTCGTCGCCCTGGCCGCCAACCGCGCGCTCGAAGCCGGAGAGGGTGTCGCCTTGCGCTTCGCCGCCCGACGCGGTTTGCGTCGCCAGATCAACGACGACACCGTCGACGTCCTGCTGGTAGCGCACCGTATCGACGCCGTCGCCGCCATGCATCTCATCCGCGCCGGCGCCGCCTGTAATGTTGTCGCCATCGGCGCCGCCATAGATCACATCGTCGCCGGCCTCGCCCTTCAGAATGTCCGCGCCATCGCCGCCGCGCAGCGTGTCCGCGCCCTCGCCGCCGAGCAGTCGATCGCGCGCCGCGCCGCCGTCGAGCACATCGTCGCCCGCGCCGCCGCGCAGCGTGTCCTCACCTTCGCCGCCGCGCAGATCGCCGCCATCGGCGTGCGCGGTGATGTCGTCGGCGCCGGCGGAGCCGGTGATCGAGGTCTCGGCGACGCCCGCATCGACGAAGGTTCCGGCGACGCTCAGGGTCTCGGCGGCGTCGGTGACGGCGATGCTGTAAGTCTGGCTCGCGGTGGAGCCGTCGGTGCTGGTGGCGAGCACGGTGATGGCGTGGCTGGCCGCATCCTCGAAATCGAGCAACGAGGCGTCGGCGACGGTGACGACGCCGGTGCTCGGATCGATCTGGAAACGCCCGCCCGCATCATCGCTCAAGCTGTAGGAAACGCTATCGGTTCCATCCGCGTCGACCGCGCGCGCGGTGATCCCGACGCTCGCGCCGTCCGCGGCGGCCTCATTGACCGTATTCGCGGCGGCGCTGGCGTCCGAGACCAGCGTGACGTCGAACTCATCGTCATCGGTCACGTGGATGGCGACGGTTTCAGTGCGCTCGCCGCCCGAGCGGTCTGTGACGCGGATGACGACGCTGTGCTCTTGCGCGGTCTCGTAGTCCAGGGAAAGGCCCGGGCGCAGGACCAGCTGATCGCCTGAGATCGCGAAGAGACCCGACGGATCGGAAAGAAGATCGAACTCAAAGCCGGTGCTCTGCTCCGCATCGCGCGCATGCAGGGTCGCGACCGCGCCGCCGGGCGCGACGCTTTCAGAGACGGCGTTGGCGGACATCATCAGGTCGGACGGCGCGAAATCAGGCGCTGGCGGCGCCGGTTGGACGATGACCGGCGCCGCAGGAGCGTCGGCCGGCGCCGGAGCCGCTTCGGCGGGCTCTTCCTCTTCGAGGCTCGCATCTTCGAGCGCGGCTTTCGCCGCAGCCTCCTGAGGATGCGCCTCGGCCTCATGAGGCGCGTCACGCGCTGTGATCAGCTCCGCGCCGAGCCCCTCCTCCTCGCCCTCGGACGAGCGATCGGCGGCGCTCGGCCCGGCGCCGCCTGGGATCGTCGGCTCGCCGGTCGCCGGTTCGGTCTCGAGAGCATCCGGTTCGCCCGCGGCGTCGAGCAGTTGCAGCCCTTCGAGATCCACCAAAGGGATTGCGACGCCCGGGCCGGTTTCGGCGGCGCGCGCGGCGCTCGGCTCCGCCCCTTCGATCCAACCGGCGTCGAGCGCGATGGAAACGGAGCGCGGAGCGGTCTCAGCGGCGCCGGAGGCGTCTTCGAACTCGGCATCGGCGCCGGTCGCGGCGGCGGCGTCGAAGTCGCGCGCGGCGCGCTCTTCGGTCTCTCCGACGAACCAGAACGGTTTAAAGCCGCTCGTCAGAGTGGCGTTGACGACCTCCGCGCCGCTAGCCGCCACCACACCGGCAGTCAAACCGTCAGCGGTTTCAGCGTCTTCGTCCTCGGCGAGGGAATGATTACGATACTGGTTCGCGTCCTTGCCGATCAAGTCGCTATCGCTGTCGTCCACAACCAGCGCAGCGATTTCGATATCAACATCGCCGTTCTTCTGATTCTGATCCGACATAATGCGATAGCCCCCTGCAAACACGCACCCTTTTTCAGCATGCGTATTTATGCGGCAGCTCGTTTAAGGTTTTATCAGGAAAAGTAGTTAAAAGTTCAGATTTTGGTTTCTTCAATATTCACTGATTTACGAATATTTTAGCGCGTCTCGTTTAAATATGCCAACTGAACACAGCGTCATAAGGCGCGAGCGCTAAAATCAGGTGTGCGACGTGGCGAACTCCACAAGCGCGTTCTCTCTGTTGAGCCGGAGGGGCGTACGGCGGCTCGGTATTCCACCGGGCGAAGCCGCGCGTCTTGAAAGCTCTTTTTTATTGTCAACGTTCTTGCTGAACGTGCTCGGCTTGCTGTTGCCGCTCGCGACGCTGCATGTGTTCGATCAGATTATTCCAAGCGCCGCGGTCGAGACGCTGGCGGTGATGACGCTGGGCTTGTTGGGCGTGGTTCTCGCGGAGTTCGCGCTGCGCCGCCAGCAATCCAAAGTGAACACGCTCGCCTCCGCGCGCTATGGCAGCGAGCTCAGCCAAGCGGCGTTGTCCCGGCTGCTGACGCCTTCGGGCGAGGCCGCGCGCAGCGCCGCCACGGGCGTTCAACTCGAGCGGATCGACGCGATCCAACGTTTTTCAAGCTTTTACGCCGGCGGAGCGCGCATGGCGCTGGTGGATCTGCCGTTCTCTTTCCTGGCGCTTGGGCTGATCTGGCTGATCGGCGGGCTTATCGTCGCCGCGCCGATCTCGATCATTATTCTGCATTTCCTGCTTCTCGGCGTCTTGAGCAGCGCGCTCCGGGCGCGCATTCGGGATCGTCGCTCGATCGACATCAAATCCAATGATTTTCTGTCCGAAGCCTTTCGCATGGCGCTCACAATCAAATCTTGGGCGCTTGAGAATATGATCATGCGCCGCTTCGAACGGCTTCTCGCCGCGGCGACCTACAACCATCGCGAAACGATCGTGCTGAGCGACAACGCGGAGCGGCACACGCGCTTGGTGGCCAACCTCACCACCATCTTCACCTTGGCGTTGGGCGGTCTGATGGCGATCCAAGGAGAGGCGACCATCGGCGTCGTGGCCGCGTGCACGCTGCTCGCCGGGCGCGCGGTGCAGCCGGCGATCCGCGCGGCGAAAGGCTGGAGCGACGTGCAGCGCGCGGCGCTTTCGGCTGATGAGATCCGGCCGCTCTTCGAAGGCGATGAGAGGGAGAGCCCGGAGGAGCCTGAGGCGAATGACGCGGCGACGTCGGCGGGACCGCGCGCGGGCCGCGGCGCGCCGCGCCTTCACCTCGCCGGCGCGAACGCGGAGTTGCCGCCCGGCTCGATCTTGGCGATCGATGGCGGGCCGAACGCGTTGACGCGGCAGTTGCTTGAAGCGGTCGCTGGGCTGGGCGCAAGCCCCGAAGGCGGCCCGTCCGATCCCGTCACGCTCGATGGGATCGCGCCAGCGCTCTATCGCCGCCGCAACCCCGGCGCGATCGCCTTCGTCTCGCGGGCGCCGCAGCCCTTCGGCGGCTCGATCATCGACAATCTCACCGTGTTCGGGCGCTGCGCCTCGGATGCGGACGCCTTAGCCGCGGCGGAGCGTGTTGGCGTCGACAAGGAGCTGAAGAAACTGCCGAAAGGCTATCAGACGCTGCTCGCGACCTCGAGCGAGGAGATCCTCTCGCCCGCTGGCGCCGTGAAGCTGGCGATCGCCCGCGCGCTGGCGATGGAGGCGCGGCTTTTGGTGCTGGAGGAGCCTTCGGCGCATCTGTCGGCGCAAGATGCGGCGCTGCTGCGGCAAGAGCTGCGCCGCCGTTCGGAGCGCGGCGCCTCGAGCATAATTCTCTCCACGACGGATGCGGGATTGAAGTCGATCGCAAGCCATGTCGTGCGCATCGAAGCGGCGCCGACGCCGTTGGCGCTCGGGGAGAGCGCGTGATGAGCGCCGCCGCGCCCGCCGCGATGGGTCAGGCCGCCGGCGCTGAGGCGCCGCCGCCGCGTCCTGCGCCCAGCGTTGGTGAGAGCCGAACGGAGGGGCTTGAGGGCGCCGCGCAAGGGCGCGAGGCGACGCGGCGCAAGCTGCAATCGGCGTTGCAAGTGGCGCGCGGCGCTGCGGGCGAGGCGGATTGGACGCCCTTTGAGACGGCGCTGGCCGACGCGCTCGACACGCTTGGATGGCGCGGCGCGGCGGATCAGCTGCTCGACGCGCTGCCTCATGTCGACCCGATCGACAGCCTGGAGGCGATGGCGCTGGTGCTGCGGCGGGTCGGGGTTTCGGCGAGACCGGCGAAGAAGCGGCCGAGCGCGCTGAAGGATAGTGATTTTCCCGCAGTTCTGGTGACCAAAGACGGCCCGCGCGTGGCGACGGACGCCGCCGCGTTCAAGGCGCTGAGGCGCGACGGGCTTGTCGGCTGGCGCGCGATCCCGATTTGCTCGATCCAAAATGATTACGCCGAGACGCGGAAATTCGCGACCCGCGCGCCGACTTTCTTCGATCACTTTCGCGAAGTAGCCCAAGATGATCTGATCGGCGTCCTCAGTTTGACTGGTCTGATCAACATCTTCGTGCTCGCGCTGCCGCTTTACGCCGTCTCAGTCTATAATCTCGCGCTGCCCGCGGACGCGAGTTCAAGCTTAACCTATTTCACCTTATTGGCCGTATTGGCGCTGCTTGCAGAGGATTACTTTCGCGGCGTGCGCGGACGTTTGATGGCGAGCGTCGCCGCCAAGCTGCATGCGCGGATCATGGTCGAGGGCGTGCGCAAGCGGCTGGATACGCGGCTGAGCACGTTGGAGCGCGCCTCCATCGCGGGGCTTTTGGCGCAGTTCAAACGCATGGAGACCGTTCTCGGCTTTTTCCAGAGCGGCAATGCGCGCTCGTTGATCGACGCGCCCTTCGTGGTCGTGTTTCTGGTGGCGCTTTGGTTGCTCGGCGGCTGGATTGTGCTGGCGCCTCTGATCGGCATGGCCGTGCTGATCGCCTGCGCGCTGATCTCGCCGGCCTTCACCAGGGTGAGTTCGCCATGGTCGGAGGCGTCTCGCTGGCAGACCAAAGAGCTGGTGCGCGAGACGGTGATCCACGCCGATGCGATCCGCGAAGCTGGGGCGGAGGCGCCCTGGCTTGATCGGGTCTCCCACCGGCTCGACCGCGATGCGGCGCGCACAAGCGAGAGCGACTGCGCGGCGGAGGCGTCGAGCCATCTCGGCCAAGCGATCCTCGGCGCCTCGGCGGTGGCGACGTTGTGGTTCGGCGCCTGGCTGGTCGTGCATGAACAGCTGTCGATCGGCGGCTTGATGGCGGCCACGATCTTGAACCTGCGCATTCTCGGCCCGGTTCACGCCCTGATGCAATCCCTGGGGCAGCTTCGCGAATTGCGCGACGATATCGGCATGATCGAACAGATGCTGGCGCATGAGGAGGAAGCGAACACCGTCAAGCATGCGGCGAACCGGCGCCTCGCCGGCGCGCTCAGGCTGAACCGCGTCGGCCACCGCCAGCCCCATGCGGCGGACTTCGCGCTCCGCAACGTCAGCTTCGAACTGAACCCAGGCGATCGCCTCGCCGTGGTCGGGCCTGGCGGATCAGGGCGCTCGCTGTTGCTGCGCGTCGCTGTTGGGCTGACCACGCCGACGCTGGGCACCGTCACCATCGACGGCCTGCCGCTCAGTCAGATCGCCAGCGGCGAGCGGCGGCGCGTGTTCGGATACGCCCCCGCACGTCCCGAGTTCCTCTACGGCACGATCGCCCAGAACATGCGCTTCGCGCGAATGGATGTCGGCGATTTCGAGGTTGAAGAATTGCTCGAAGCGATCGGCCTGCCGCTCCTCCCAGAACAGTTTCCCGAGGGGCTTCACACTCGTCTGACCGAGATGCGGCGCCAGCAGCTCGGCGTCACGGCGATGCAAAAGCTGAACATCGCCCGGACGATCCTCAGCCGGCGCCCGTTGCTGGCCTTCGACGACGTGTTCTCAGATCTCGATCCGCCAAGCCGCGCCGCGGTGTTCTCGCGCTTGGATCAATCCCGCGGCGAGCAAAGCGTGCTGATCGTCGCGGCGCATCGGGATGTGGTGGAGGCCTGCGACACCACGCTCGCCCTGCGCCATGGAGCGATCGCCGCATATGGGCCGACGCATGAGGTGTTGCCCACGATCACGAATTCTTAGCCGAGCGCGCGCACACTCACGGTGATAGGCGTTCGGAAACGCAAGGGCCGGACCACGCGCGCCCTGGCGCCCGCGCGCCGACGGCGCAGCGTGTGTGGGTGGTGCGGCCGATGGAGACCCCATCGCTTCAATCCTTAGAGGATGAGAAGATCCAGTGGCGCCGCCGCGCGCTGCTCGCGCTCACGCTGTTCATCGTCGCGGTGATGGCCGTGACCGTCGCCGCCCCGGTGAAAAAAGTCGCTCTCGCCACAGGCTCGATCGAGGCCGCCGAGGATATCGTCGTCATCGAGCATCTTGAGGGCGGCGACGTCCGGCGCGTGTTCGTCCAACCGAATGATGAAGTCGCCGCAGGCGCGCCGCTGCTGAAGCTGGATGAGCGGGCGGTGAACGCGGAGATCTCAAGCCTCGAAATCCGCCGCGCCCATCTCTCGCTCCGCGCGGCGCGCTTGGAGAGCTTGCTCCTCGGCGCGCCCTTCGCGGCGGCGGCGAGCCCGCATCTCTCCGCGCTCGACCGTCTGAACGCCGAGCGATTGTTTGAGGCGGAGACCGCGAATTTCGACAGCGAGCGCGCGGCGCTGTTGGCGCGCATCGCCGAGCGCAAGGCTGATCAGCGCGCGCTGCGCGCCGCGCGGGTCAGCTTGGTCGCGGAGCTCGGCGCCTACCGCGAACAGGTGGATCTCTCGGAGACGCTCAACGATCAAGGGCTCGGCACGCGCAGCACGGTGCTTGAAGGCTATGCGCGCGCCGCGGCGGCGCAGACGCGCTTGGCGGAGATGGATGGGCGCATCATCGCCGCCGACGAGGCTGTGACGCAGCTGCAAGCCGAGCTGCGGCGCGTCGAAGCGCAGCAGCGCGCCGATTGGTCCGCCGCTTTGACCGAGGCCGCGGAAGAAGGCGCGCGGACCGACGCCGCGCTCGATGACGCTTATCGGCGGCGCGAGGGGCTCATGGTGGTCGCGCCGATCGCCGGGCGGATCCTCGAACTCGGCTCGAGCGCCGCGGGCGATGTGATCACACCGGGCGAGCTGATCGCGCGGATCGTCCCGAGCCCGAAGGAGGGCGCGCTCGATCTTGTCGCCGAAGTGCGCATCTCGCCGGATGATATCGGGCATATCGGCGAAAACGCGCAAGCGATCGTCGAAGTCAGCACCTTCAAAAGCGATGTGTTCGGCGAGATCGCCGGCAGCGTCATCAGCATCTCGCCTTCGTCGATCGCGGATGAACAAGGCGCGCCGACCTTCCGCGCGCGGCTGTCGCTCGACCGCACGGTCGCGGAGTTGGGCGACGGCACGCTGCGCCTGGCGCCAGGGATGCTGGTGACGGCCCGGATCGTCACTGTGGAGCGAAGCCTGCTCGATTACTTGATCGAGCCGATCACGCGCGCGTTGAAGGTCGCGTTCACCGATTAAGCCCGGGCCCGACACGCGCCGCTAATGTTTCACCGCTAGACTGACGTCTTGCGACGATTGCGCGGCGCGGAGTGGGCGGCGAGCCAAGAGACGCGTCAAAGGCGAGCGGCGCGGCGGGGACGGTGAAGCATGGCGGACACCAAGCAAGGGCGGCGCCTCGGGGCGGCCGCGCGCCTGAAGCGCGCGGGGCGGAGCATGCGCTGGCGGCTGATGGGACTCAGCGCCGCCGCCGCGGCCGCGCCTTTTCTCGCCGGCTTGTCGATCCCGGCGGCGACGGCGGCGGCTGCGCCCGCGGCGATGGTCTTCATCCTGGTCGGCGCGTTCTTCGCCAAGCTCGAGCGCGTGACCGAGCGCCTGCGCGCGGTTGGCGAGGCGGAGGGAGCAAGCGCCATGCCGCCGCCCTTTCATGAGCCGCTCGAGCAGAGCGAAATGAAGCGGTTGGACGCCGCCGTCAGCGGCCTTGCGCGCGATGTTCATGACAGCCGCCGCCGCCGCGACGCCGCCGAGCATGAAGCGCTGCATGACGCGCTCACCGGCCTCGCCAACCGCCGGCTCTTGCAGCGGACGCTTGAAAAGAGAGCGACGGATCCCGCCTGGCGCGCCGAACCGATCGCCGTGCTGCATATCGACCTCGACCGCTTCAAAGAGATCAACGACACGCTCGGGCATTCGGCCGGCGATTTCGTTTTGGCGCACGCCGCCGCCGTGCTGCGCTCGGTCGCCGATCCCAGCGACGTCGTCGCCCGCATCGGCGGAGACGAATTCGTGGTTCTGCGCCGCGGCCGCACGGACCGCACGGCGTTGCGGGCGTTCGCGGACGACATCATCGACCGGCTGGCGGAGCCTGTCCGTTTTCGAGCCGAGACTTGCCGCTTCGGCGCGAGCATCGGCGTCGATGTGATCATGGCCGGCGTCCGCGGCGAAGATGCGGGGCGGATCCTGCAAAACGCCGATATCGCGCTTTATCGCGCCAAGGAGCTCGGCCGCGGCCGGGTCGAATTCTTCGAAGAGACGCTTCTCGAGGAGGTGCGCGTGATCAAGCGCACCTCCGACGAATTGTCGCTCGCGCTGAAGGCCGGAGAGCTGAAGCCCTTTTTTCAAGGCCAGTACGACCGCGACGGCGCGCTCTGCGGCGCCGAGGCGTTGGTGCGTTGGACGCATCCGGCCCGCGGCGTGCTCGGACCAGACGCCTTTATGAGCATCGCCGAGCGCATCGGCGCCGTGCGCGAGCTCGACGAAGCGGTGATGTGGGAGACGCTGGCGACGCTCGACCATTGGGAGGCGAACGGGCTGAGATTGCCCTCGATTTCAGTGAACCTGTCGGCCAAGCGCCTGACCGATCCAAGATTGATCGAACAGCTGAAAGCGATGGAGCTGCCCCGAGGCCGGATCGTGTTCGAGCTTTTGGAAACCTATTTCACGGACCGGATCGATAACGAGGTGCGCCACACGCTGGATTGCTTCCGTGAGGCCGGCATCGGCATCGATCTCGATGATTTCGGCACCGGCCATTCCGCGCTGACCTCGCTGTTGTCGGTCGGCCCCGATCGCGTGAAGATCCCGCGAGAGCTGATCGCGCCAAGCGTCTATTCCTTGCAGCACCGTAAATTGGTCGAAGCGATCCTCGACATCGCCGCCTATCTCAAAATCGGCGTCGTCGCCGAAGGCGTCGAGACCAAGGCGCATTGGGAGATGCTGCGAAAGGCCGGCTGCGATGTGATGCAGGGCTATTACTTCTCAAAGCCCGTCGATGCGGAAACCTTCTTGCGCATGCATGTGAAACAGCGCGCCGAGACCCAAGCATAGACCGTCACGCTGGGCGCGCCGAACCGAGCCGAAGAGCCGCGAAGACGGCGATGAGGCCGAGCGCGGCGCCGATGGCGTAGGCGCCGCCGCCCAGCGCGGGATAGGCGCTCGCGGCGGCGAGGGTGGCGATCAGCATGCCGACGCCGCCCGCCGAGGCGGAGACGACGCCTTGCGCGGTCGCGGCGCGGCCTGGCGGCGCGGCGTCTTGCGCGAAGGCGAGCGCGGCGAGATGGGCGAGGCCGAAGGTGAGCCCATGCAGCGTCTGCAGCGCGATGACCGCCAAGAAAGGCGGATCGACGCTCATCGCCGTCCAGCGGAGGATCGCCGCCGCGCCAGCCAGCGCCAAAGCGTTCGCCGGACCGAGCCGGCGCATGAGCGCGGCGCCGATGAAGAACACGCCGATCTCGGCGATCACGCCCCAGCTCCAGAGCGCGCCGATCACCGTCTCCGAGTATCCGAGCGCGCGCCAATGCACCGAGCCGTAATTGTAATAGACCGCATGGCTCGACTGCACCGCCGCCACCGCCAAAAGGAACAGCAAGAAACGCGGCCTGCGCGCCCAGGACCATCCCAGCGCGCCCTGCGCCGGCGTCGCCGGTCTTGAAGGCGCGGCGAGAGGCTCCTCGATCGGCGCGAGCGCCGTCTCGTCGCTGGCGGGCGACGCGCTCTTCGGCGCGGCGAGCGCGGCGACGGCCACGACGGCGTAAGGCAGCGCGATCCACCAAAGCGTCGCATCGGCGCCGAACCATTCGACGCTGAGGCCGCAGAGGATCGTCGCCAGCAGAAACGCCGCCGAACCGACGCTGCGCGCGCGCCGATAGGAGAAGCCGATCCGCTCGGCGCTGGCGAAGCCATGGGCGTCTGAAAGCGGGATCAGCGCCGCGTAAGACGCTGAGAGCGCGGCGGCGGCGAGATAGATCTCGAGCCGCGTTCCCGCGAGCGCCAGCGCGGCGGCCGCGGCGATCCCGGCGAGCGCCATCGCCGCCATCACCGCGCCCGGGCGGCCGAGATGGTCCGAGAGCGCCGGAGCGATCAGGCCCGCGGCGATCCGCACCGCGACGCTGACGGCGAAGACCCAACCGATCTCCGCCGCCTCGAGCCCCCAATCCTCGAGCCAGAGCTGCAGAAACGCCATTTGCGCGCCGAGCGCCATGAAGAGGCCGCCATAGAGCACGGCGTAAAGCGCTTCGCCTTGGGCGGGCGAGGCGCCGGAGCGAGGCGGCGCGGCGCTCATCGGGTCAGATGCGCCGCAGCGGCAGCGGCGCCCGATCCAGGCGCCCGCGCGAACGGGTTCGGCTCACGGCGCGATCCCAAGCGCGGCGTAGCTGAGATACGCCACCGGCTCGCCCGCGCGCAGCGGTCCGGCCGCATGCGGCAGATCAGCCAAACCGTCCGACCACACCAGGCCTTCGATCAGCCCGGAACCTTCGGAGCGATATTTCTCCAGCCGTCCATCCGCGCCGATGCGCACGCGCAGATACTCGCGCCGTCCCGGCTTTTTGGGATAATCAAAGCCGCTGACGACGCGCACGGGCCGCGCCGGCGCGAACGGGCCGCCCGCAAGGCGCAGCAGCGCCGGGCGCACGAAAATCAGAAAGCAGACGAACGCCGCCACCGGGTTGCCGGGCAGGCCGAACACCGGCGCGCCGCGGCGCAGCCCCATCGCCATGGGCCGGCCCGGCTTCATGGCGATGCGCCAGAGATGAAACGCGTCCCCCGCGGCGGCGGAGGCCTCGAGCGCCGCGCCCATATGATCCTCCTCCCCGCCCGAGGCGCCGCCCGAGGCGATCACAGCGTCCGCGCGCTTGGCGCCCTCGGTCAGCGCCGCCTCGACCGCTTCGCGGCGATCCGGAACGCGTCCGAAATCAACGGCCTCGATCCAAGGCGCGCCGAGCAGCGCGGCCAGCATCGGGCGATTGGAATCCACCACTTGATCAGGCCGCCCCGCCTCGCCCGGCGCGATCAGCTCGTCGCCGGTGGAGAAGAGCGCGACGCGGAGCTTGCGGCGCACCGGCGCGGCCGGCAGACCGGCGGCCGCGAGATGGCCGAGCGCTTGAGGCGTCAGACGCGCCCCCGCGCGCAGCGCGACATCTCCGATCGCCAGGTTCTCGCCGGCGCGGCGGCGATTGGCGCCAGGCTTCGCCGGCGCCCGAAACTGGACCCTGCGCGCGCCGGCCGCGTCGCCTTCGCCGAACAGCGCCGCGTCCTCCTGCAAGACGACCGTATCGGCGCCGTCCGGCATCGCCGCGCCAGTGAGGATGCGGAGCGCTTGTCCGCCGGGCAAACGCGCGCGCCACGGAGCGCCCGGCGCCGCGCGCCCGGGCGCGAGCGCGAAATCGCACTCTCGATCCGCGCCGAGGCCGGGATGGGCGAAAGCGTACCCGTCCACCGCGGCGTTGTCGCAAGCGGGATGCGCCCGGGCCGCCGCAGCATCCTCGGCCAGGATCCGGCCAGCGGCCGCCGCCAGATCCAACCGCTCGACGCCCGCGCAGGGCCGCAGCGCCGCCTCCAGCCGCGCCAGCGCCTCATCCACCGGCATCCAATCGACGCCCGGCGGCAGCGTGAAGCAATCATCGGCCAGGCGCTTCGGCGGCGCCGCGCCGGCCGCGGCGCTCGGATCGCTCTGGCCATCATCGGCCGCGCTCATCGGATCAGACCCGTTTCCGTGAGAATGAAATCGGCGACGCCGCCGACATCATCCAAGTGAAGCCGCGGGATCG
>JBCBCG010000017.1:0-32132 GCA_038530925.1 Pseudomonadota bacterium | reverse complement strand
GCCGTCATCTCGCGGGCCGTCATGGCGCGGACCAACATGGCGCGGATCGCCATGGCGGGGCTCGTCATGGCGAGGATCATCTTCGCGAAGTTCATCTTCGCGAAGTTCATCTCGGCGAAGTTCATCTCGGCGAAGTTCATCTCGGCGAAGTTCATCTCGGCGATGTTCATCTTCGCGGCGAAATTCATGATCGTAGCGATCGGCGTCGGGACGCTCATCATAGCCGCGCCGACCATCGGCGAAGCCGTCGCGATCGTAGCCCTCCTCGTCGTAGCGCGGCTCGCCGCCGGCCGCGCTGCGGGATCCGCGCGCGCCTCTCTCGTCGGCCGCGCGATGCGCGGCGCGCTCCTCATCATAGTCCGCCGCCGCGCCCGAGCGGTTGGGACGGCGCGGCGCGAAGCCGCGGCCGGCTCCGTCGCGCGCGCGCGCCTGGCCCCGTTCGCGGCGCGGTTCGAAGTCGCTTGGCGCGCCGTCCTCGAGATCATCCTCAGGATAGTTTCGCGGCGGATAAGCGGTCTCAGCCCCGCGCCCCTCCGGCGCCCGCCCGGCGCGGGACGATCGGAGTTCCCGCTCGGCCGGCCGCCGGCGCCCGCCGGCGCCCTCGGACCCGCCGCGGGGCTCTCGCGGCCGGGGTTCCGGCGGGCGCTCATAGGCGTCGTCGTCGTCATCGTCGAACGGCGCGGCGTAGGGATCGCGAACGGGCTCGCCGGCGCCGCCGTAATCGCCGAACACGTCGCCGACGCGGTCGATGGCCCGGTCGATCGGATCGGAGAGCCCGCGCCCCGGCGGCCCAGCCGCCTCGTCGCGCGGCGCGCGGGCGCCGCCGGGCGAGCGGGCCGCGCCGTCGCGCAAGCGGCTCAGAGGCTCCGCGGTCGGGCGTTGCGCGCCTGCGCGCCGTGCGCGCGGGGCGGGACGGGCGTATGGGTCGTCATCGTAATCCCGATCATCGCCGTGCACTGCGGCCACTCCCTTTGTCTCGAGCGTTCAGGCCCTCGCCAGGCTCGCCCGCGCGGCGCCTTGGCTCGCGTTCAGCGCGGCGGCGCTTCGGCGATGGCGCGCCGCACATGCTCGGCCGCCGCCTCCGGCGCGACTTCGACGCTCTCGCCCGTGCGCCTTCTGGTCGCCTCGACCACGCCGTTTTTGAGACCGCGCGGCCCCACCGTGATCCGCCAAGGGCAGCCGATCAGATCCATCGTCGCGAATTTCGCGCCAGCCCGCTCCTCGCGATCATCGTACAGCGGCTCGAGCCCCGCGGCGTTGAGGGCCGCGTAAATCGCTTCGCAGGCCGCGTCCGTCTCCGCGTCGCCTTGCTTCAAATTCACCAGCGCCACATCGAACGGCGCCACCGCCTCCGGCCAGATCACGCCGTTCTCATCATGGTTCGCCTCGATCACCGCCGCCACCAGACGCGACGGCCCGATGCCGTAAGAGCCCATCTGCACCGGCGTCTGCGCCCCGTCCGGCCCGACCACCGTCGCGCCCATCGGCTTGGAGTATTTATCGCCGAAGTGGAAAATATGGCCGACCTCGATCCCGCGCGCGCTCAACCGCCGTTCTTCCGGCGTCTCCGCCTCGAACACCGCCGCCTCATGCGTCTCCTGCGTGCGCGCGTAGCCGCCGGTCCATGTGTCGAAGATCTCCTGCAGCGCCGCGCGGTCCTCATAATCGATCTCGCGCGCGCCGAGCTTGAGCGCCGCGAGCGCGCTGTCGAGATGAACAGCGGACTCGCCTGTCTCCGCCAAAATCAAAAACTCATGGCTGAGATCGCCGCCGATCGGCCCTGTGTCGGCGCGCATCGGCACCGCCGTCAGCCCCATCCGCTCGAACGTCCGAATGTAAGAGACCAAAAACCGGTTATAGGAATGAATGGCGTCTTCCTTGGTCAGATCGAACGAATAGGCGTCTTTCATTAGGAACTCTCGCGCACGCATCACCCCGAAGCGAGGACGCACTTCATCGCGGAATTTCCATTGGATATGATATAACAGCTTCGGCAACTCTTTGTAAGACGTCACCGATTTGCGAAAAATATCGGTGATCATCTCTTCATTCGTCGGCCCGTAGAGCATGTCGCGCTGATGCCGGTCGGTGATGCGCAGCATCTCCTCGCCGTAATCATCATAGCGCCCGCTCTCGCGCCACAGCTCCGCGGGCTGGATCGTCGGCATCAACAGCGGCCAGGCGCCGGCGCGCTGCTGCTCTTCATCGATGATGCGCTCGATCTTCTTCAGCGCCTTGAGGCCGAGCGGCAGCCAGGAATAAAGCCCCGCCGCTTGCTGGCGGATCATGCCCGCGCGCAGCATCAAACGGTGCGAGACGATCTGCGCCTCGGACGGCGTTTCCTTCAGCACGGGCAGGAAGTACCGACTGAGCCGCATGTGAGCCTCCCCAAGCGCTGGCGCGGCCAGTTGCGCGCGCCGAAAGATCCTTGGCGATTACCGGGCGCGCCGCTGCGGCGCAACGGCTCGATCCGCTCTCAGGCCCCGATCTCGAAGCGCGGCGCGAGGCCGAGCGCGTCGGCGAAGAGATGCAGGCGCTTTTCCACCTCCTCGCCCCAGAGCGAGGCGGCGCTTCCGGGAAGGCGCAAGGTCAGCGTTCCGCCCTCCGCGCCCGGCTCCGGCGCGCCGCGGATCAAATCGCAGCGCGGCAACAAGCCGGGCGCCGCGCCTGCGATCACGACGCCGAGCCGCACGCCCCGCCCCAGCGCCTCGGCGCGCATCGCCTTTTCTTCAGAAAGATACGCCATCGACGGCTCGGCGCGCAGCGCCCGCTTCCCGCCCTTGTAACGATGCAGCAGCGCCGCGCCGATATAGAGCCGGTCTTCATGATCAAGCCCGCCAAGCGCGTTCCTCGTCACAAGCTCGAAGCTCGAGCGCGCGCGATAATCGGGATGCGTGCGCCAACTGGCGTCCGCGATCAGACAGCCCGCCTCCGCCAGACGCGCCTCTCTGGGTTCGAACGGCGCCATCGGCCCGCGCAGCCAGGCCCAAAGCTCCGCGCCGAAGCCGGGCATGCGCGCATGGCTGCGCTCAAGCGCTTCGGCCGCGTCCAGCAGCGGATCGCGTTCGCGGAGCGCGGCCGGCAAATGCTCCCACAAAACGCCTTCGCGCAGACCAAACGCCGAGAGCACCAGCCGCTCAGGCTTCACCGCTTTCAAGAGCCGCAGCAGCACCCGCGCCGCCATCGGCGTCACCGCCGCCCGCCGCTCGGAGACGCCGGTCATCTCATGGACCGCCTCCGGCGCGAGGCCCGCCACCCATTCCGCCGCCGCCGCCGCCTCCGACAGCGGCATGGAGAAGCCGTGCAGCACCCGCAGCGGATAATTCACGCGCTCCATTTGGCAGCGAACGACCGTGCGCCATGAGCCGCCGAGCGCGTAGAGCGCCGGCGGGCGACGCAGCGCCGGCGTCAACGCCGCCTCCAGCGCCGCATCGATCCGCGCGTCTCGCTTGCCGTTCGACAGACCGCCCCACGCCATCACCCGAAGCGGGCCGAGCGCCGTGGTCACGCCGCCCGCGCCCGCCCCTGCGGGCGTGAGCGTGGTCAGCTCGAGAGAGGCGCCGCCCATATCCGCCACGACGCCGTTCGCCAGCGGATCGCCGAGCAAGACGCCCTGCGCCGCCAACCGGGCCTCATCGGCGCCTTCGGCGACCCAGACCGAGACCCCGAGCCGCGCGGCGACGTCGGCGACGAATTCTTGGCCATCCTCCGCCTCCCGCAGCGCCGCGGTGCCGACCGCCGCGACGGCGCGCAGATCCATGCGTTCCGTCAAGGCCTGGAACCGGCGCAGCGCCTCGAACGCCCGTTCCCGCCCGCGCTCCGACAGCCGGCCCGTCTGCTCCAGCGTCTCGCCCAAGCCGCAAAGGATCTTCTCGTTGAAGAACACCGCCGGCGTGCGCGTCGCGCTGTCGAACACCACCAGCCGCACCGAGTTCGAGCCGATGTCGATCACGCCGAAGCGCGCCGGACGCTGGGACCTGTCCGCGCCGCCCAACGATGCGAGAAACTCCGAAAAACTCGTCACATCGGGCCTCCGCCGCCGACCATCGCCGCCTCACGCCCGTAGATCATCGCCGCGCCTCTGCCTACCGGCCTTCGCGCCGCGGCCCGGCCGCCTCAGCGCGAGAGGATGGCGTCGAAGAACTCGCCGTTATCGCGGAACCAGCGCCAATGCAGGCGCCCGTCGGCCATGCAAGTCACCGCGTAGCGCCCATCGGCGCAGCGCTCCCGGTTGTCCGTCACGACCTCGCGGAACAAAATCCGCCCATTCTCAGGGCCCTCAAGATGGTCGCCTCGGGAGCTGCAGCTGAGTTCGGGATAACGCGCTCTGGCGAAGGGACGGTCGTTGCGCATGCCGATCTCCAGCCTGACGGTGTAGCTGTCGAAGCCCGGCTCGATGATCGGACCGGTCCAAACCCCGATCGCGCAGAGATCGGTCGTCAGCCCCGAGATATAGGCTTGCGTCCGCTGCGGCCCGCGCGCGCCGCCGCAGCGCTCGGCGGCCTGCACGAGGCAGCCTCGATAGAGCGAGAGCTGCCCGGCGCAGGTCCGCCCCGCCGGATCGCCCACCGCCATCGCCCCAGCGCCGAGGCGCGCCAGACAGTCCGATTTCACCATGGCGCCGCAGACCGATCCCACTTCGGCGCAGTCTTGTCCCGCCTGAGCCGAAGCGGGACGCGCGGAGAGAGCGCCAGCGGCGAGCGCCGCGCCCAACGCCGCGATCGTCATGGTGAGCGCCGGCGCGGCGGCGCGCGCGCCAAATCGGGCGGCGAGAGAGCGGCGGATCCGCGCCGCGCGCGCCCAGAGCGGGCGCATCAGGGCCGCGATCGGTTTCATCTGGTCAGGTCTCGCATTCATTTGAACCAGCTAATTCCTTGTATTATATAGCATCTAAGCAGAAGCGACGAAGGTCTCGCGCGCGCGGATCTTAACCATAGCGCCAAGACCCTAGAAATGCGCGCGGTCGTCGCTGCCCCGGGCCTGCGCCTTTTCTTGGGCGAGACGCCGCCGATCTCGCGTCAAACGCGCATTTCGCCAGGCCTATTTCTTGAATGAGGCGAGGCGACCCAGCGTCGGACGCGTCTTACGACCCGGCGCGACCAAAGGGAGTGACCGATATGACGCAACGCCGTTTCGCCGCAATCCCGGTCCCACGCCGCGCCCTCGCCGCCGCCGCGCTGATCGCGGCCGCCTGCGCCAGCCTCGCCGCGCCGCAGGACGCGCTAGCGCGCCATGGCGCCTCGACGCTCGATCGCGCCAAGATCGACGCCGCCGCAGGCGTTGCCGAAGCGGCGGCGCACGCCGTGCTCCTTGCCGCCTTCTCGGGCCGCGCCGCGGCGCTCAGCCATCAGCAAGCGCTCGCCGATGAGATCGGTCACGCCGATCCGTCGCTCTTCATCGGTCCTTACGACGCATGGGTGGTCTCGAGCGCTCATGCCCATCGCGACGGCGCGCTGGCCGAGGCCGAGGCCTTGGCGCGGCGCGGCGTGTTCGCCGAAGTGGTCGCGACCTTCGACGGCGCCTATGAAGTGACGTTGGGCGCGGATCGCTTCACCGCGGCGCGCGACGCGCTGCGTCGCTGGCGCGCCCAAGGCCTCCTGGGTCGCGGCTCGCGCCTCACCGACGGCTCGAATTATCGCGCCGTGATTTGGAGCGCCGCTGAATTCGATAAGGCGCATAACGCCGCGCTGAAATAACCGCGGGGCGGCGTGAGCCTCACTCCGCCGCCTCCACCGCGCCCGCCTCGCCTTCGTGATGCTGCGGGCGCAGGCGCGGCGCATCATCCGCCCCGCGCTCGCCGCGCCCAGAGAGGCTCGGATGGCGCATGAAGAACTCATGCACGCTGAACGCCTCCCAAGCCTCGCGCTTCACGCCGGAAGGCGGTCTGGCGCGATGATAGACGCCGTCCGGACCGAGCACCCAGCTTTGCGCCTCATCGCGCAGATTGGCCGCCATCACTTGCTCGAGGATCTGCGTGCGCACCGTCTCATTGGCGATCGGCACCAGCGTCTCGACCCGGCGATTGAGGTTTCGGTCCATCCAATCGGCCGAGGAGATGTAGATCTTCGCCTTCCGGCTCGGCAGCGCCGCGCCGTTCCCGAAGCAGGCGATGCGGCTATGCTCCAGAAATCGGCCGATCACCGATTTCACGCGGATCGTCTCGGAGAGCCCCGGCACGCCCGGCCGCAAGAGCCGCATGCGCCGCGGATCACGAGATCGATCCGCACGCCCGCTTGCGAAGCGGCGTAGAGCGCGTCGATCACTTCGGGCTCGATCAGCGAGTTCATCTTCGCCCAGATCTGGCCAGGCCGCCCCGCTTTGGCGTGCTCCACTTCCGCGGCGATGTTCTCGATCAGCGTTTTTTTCAGCGTGATCGGCGCGTAGCCGAGCTGTTCGATATCCACAGGCTCGGAATAGCTGCCAACGAAGTTAAAGAGCCGCGTCGCGTCGCGCGCCAGCACCGGATCGCAAGTGAAAAGGCTGAGATCAGTGTAAATCTTCGCGGTGATGGGATGATAATTGCCGGTGCCGAAATGGCTGTAAGTCACCAGCTCGCCGCGCTCGCGCCGGACGACGGTGCTCATTTTCGCATGGGTCTTGAGATCGACGAAACCGTAGATCACTTGGCAGCCCGCGCTCTCCAAGATCTTCGCCAGCCGAATATTCGCCGCCTCGTCAAAGCGCGCTTTGAGCTCCACCAGCGCTGTGACGGATTTGCCTGACTCCGCCGCCTCCACCAGCGCCTCGACGATCGGGCTCTCCTTCGAGGTGCGATAAAGCGTTTGGCGGATCGCGATCACGTCCGGATCCTGCGCCGCTTGCTGCAAGAAGCGCACGACGATCTCGAAGCTCTCATAAGGATGCTGGAGCAGGATGTCCTTCTCGCGAATCGCGGCGAAGACGTCGCCGGCGTAATCGCGCACCCGCTCCGGCATCCGCGGCGCATGCGGCGCCCAGCAAAGATCCGGGCGAAGTTGGCCGTCGATCAGCTGGCTGGCGTCGGCCATGCCGATCAGCCCGTCCATCTCGATCACCTCGTCGGCTTCGACCTCGAGCTGTTTGGTGAGCCGGCGCGCGAGCTTTTTCGGCGCGCCGGTCTGGATCTTCAGCCGCACCACCTCGCCGCGGCGCCGCCGCTTCAGCGCCGTCTCGAACATCGCGACGAGATCTTCGGCCTCCTCCTCGATCTCGATGTCGCTGTCGCGCAGGATGCGAAACAGCATGCTCGCGGTCAGCGCGTAGCCTGGAAAGAGCCGCTGCAAAAACAGCTCGACGAGCGCCTCCATGGGGAAGTAGCGCAGCCGCGGCGGGCCCGAGGCGCGGCGTCCGCCGGTCTCGTTCGGCAAGGCGATGAAGCGGCTCACCTGGCTCGGGATCGGGATCAGCGCGTCCATGGTCTCGCCGCGCGTCTGATGCTTCAGCTGCATCGCGATGGCGAGGCCTTTATTCGGCAGAAACGGAAACGGATGCGCCGGATCGATCGCCAGCGGCGTCAGGATCTGGAAGACGTTGTTCAGGAAATAGGTCTCAAGAAACGTCTTGTCGGCTTTGGTCAGCTTCTTCGCATCGATCAATTCGACGCCCGTGGCCCGCAACTCGCCGAGAAGCCGCGTCCAGAGCTCCGATTGTTTGGACATGAGCCGCCGCGCCTCGGCGTCGATCGCCTTGAGCTGCTCGGCCGGCGTGCGCCCATCCTGGCTCGGCGTCTTCACGCCCTCGCGTTGCAGCCCGCGCAGGCCGGCGACGCGCACCATGTAGAACTCATCGAGATTGTTCGCCGAGATCGACAGAAAGCGCACGCGCTCCATCAGCGGCTGCCGCGGGTTCTCCGCCTCCTCCAAGACGCGCCAGTTGAATGCGAGCCAAGAGAGTTCGCGGTTGAAGAACCGCTCCGGCCCTTCCGCGGAAACGGGGCCGATCGCCTCGCCGGCGCGCGCCGCCGCCTCCGGGTCGCAGGGCGTGTTCAGAAAATCAGCGTTCATCCCGTGGTCTCATAACTCGTGCGTCGCCGCGCGCCGCAGCGCGCCCTGGCGCCGCGCGCTCCGGCTTCGATGCGGCGCGATCATAATGGAAGGGTTAACCCGCCGCGGCGGCGCTGGCCACGCGCCGCGTGAAGAGAAGCGCGGTTTCAGTCGCTAAAGAGGTTTGAGCGCGCGGATCCGCGCCGCAACCGCATTGGCGCTGTGAAAGGCCTCATAGCGCCCTTCGCCGAGCGCCGCGCGGCCCTCCGCGTCGTAATGCGCCGCCAGCGCGCCGAGCGCTTCGACCAGCCGCGGCTCTTGCGGCGCGAGCCTGATCGCCGCGAGCAGGGTCTCATACGCGTTGGCGCCCTCGGGCCGCGTGAGACGCCCGCGAGCGCGATGCGCCTCGGCCTCTTCCAGCGCGGAGACGACGCGCGCTTCAAGACGCGCCGCCGCTGCGTCCGCATCGAGCCCAGCCGCGTCATCCTCGAACCGCGCGCGATCAAGATCGCCTTGCGCGGCGAAGAGATCATCGGCCATCCGGCGCAGCTCGCGCGCCATATCCTCCGTCGGCGCCGCCGTCTCCGCCGCGGCGCGCGCCGCGGCCTCGGCCGCGCTCAGCGCGGTCTCAGCCAGGAGCCCCGTCAGCCCGGGATCGATCAGCGGCGCCGGATCCTCGACCGCAGCGCCTTCCGCGGAAGCGAGGGCGGCGGCGGCTCCGCTTGGCGCGCCGGCGCGCTCCTCCCGCGGCGTGTCGGTCCGATCAGCCTCACCCGCGCCGCTCTCCTCGGCGCCAAGCGAGGCGTCGCCGGTGATCAATGCGTCGAGGGAGAAGGACGGCGGCGCTCCATCGGCGAGCACCCCGGCGCCCAGAGCCTCCGTCAGACCCGCCGGCGGCGCCTCAGCCGCAGCGCGCAGAGGGTTCTCCTCCGCGCCAAAACCGATCCAAAGCGCGCCCGCCGCTCCGCCCGCCGCCGCCAAAGCCAGCGCGAACGCGACGCTGCGCGCCGGCGCGGCCTCGCTCGCCCCGCGGCGCGCGCGCGCCGCCCCGCGCTGATCGAAGGCGCCGCCGCGCCGCCGCCCGCCAAAGCGCAAGAAGCGCCATGAGGGTTTGGCGCTTCGGCTCGGCGCCGCCGCCATCGCCGCCGCTTCGGTTTCGGCGAGCGGCGCGCTGGCCGACCAGGCTTCATCGAGCGCCGCCCGCATCGCCGCATCGCGCGCCTCGGCGCTTTCGCGCGCCGCGTCGTCTTCATCCGCGCCCAAGGCGCCCGCCGCGTCGGCGTCGGCCTGAGCGAGCGCCGCGGATTGATCCCACGGCGCGTCCGCGCCCCAGCCCGCGTCTTCGCTCCACTCGGCGCCATCCTCCCAAGCCGCGTCCCTCCGCGCCGGCGCGTCGCCCTGCGCAGGATCAGTCTGAGCCGGATCAGTCTGTGTCGGATCAGTCTTAACCGGATCGGTCTGCGCGCGCGCGTTCGAAGCGGCGTCTGTGGACGCGCGCTGGCCGGACGTCTCGCCGGCGCCTTGTTCCTCGCCAAGCACGCGTTCCTCGCCAAGCACGCGTTCCTCGCCAAGCGCGCGCTCCACCGGCGCCTCCGCGGCGACATCCTCTACGATCGGAGGCAGGACCACCGCTTCCTCGGCGGCGATCCGCAACGCCTCATCCCCGAAGCCCTCCAGCGCCGAGGCGGCCTCCGGCGGCGCGATCAACAGCACTTGCGCGCCGACAGGGCCGGTCGCCCGAGGCAAGGCGTCCTCCGCCAGACGCTCCGCCGTCGCTCTGCGGCCCGAAGCGGCGAGCCGCATCAAAAAGGTCAAGGCTTCCTGCGTCAGCGGCGCGTGCGGCGCGACGGCGAAGACCACGCCGCTATCCTGATCCGCCAAACGCGACAGCCGCGCCGCGATCGCTTTGGCGAGCGCGTTGCCCGAGCCCTCGACGCCAAGCCCTTCGCTCAGCGCGCGCGCCACGCCGGCGAGCGTCGAGGCCTCCGGCGCGCTGTCGATTAAAGCGAAGCGCTCAGGCAGCGCCGCGTCGATCTCATTGAGCACCAGCTCAACATCCGCGCCGGCCTCGGCGTAAAGGACGATGACGCTGCGGCCTTCGCAAATATCGTCATGCGCATACTCGATCGCGCGCACATACTCGCTGGCGACTTGAGCGCTTTCCTCGAGCTGAACCGCGGGCGCTGCGGCGCTCAGCGCGGCGGGCTCGGATGCGGCGGCTTGCGATGCGGCGGCTTGAAGGCGTTGGGACTCGCTCACGGGCGCGGTCTCCTCCGGGAAATTCGGTGCTCGACCGCGCGCCTTCGATGTCGGGGGGCGAAGGGCCGTTCGATGGAGCAAACCCTAACGCCGAGCCCTTAATCAGATCTTGAAATGCGAAGTTAATGAAAAGCCGCGTCATTATGAAAATGGCGGCGCAGCGCGCTTAAACAAGGAATTGCTCGCCGATCAGTCGCTCATCGAGCGAGTGGCCCGCATCGAACAATAAGGTGAGCGCGCGATCCTCCGCCGCGGCCACCTCGACGCGCCTTGCGTCGCGAAACTCATGGAAATCCGCCACCGCCGAGACCGGCCGCTTGCGCGGCTCGAGCACCTCGAACATCACGCGCGCCGAGCGCGGCAGCAGCGCGCCGCGCCAGCGCCGCGGCCGAAAGGCCGAAATCGGCGTCAGCGCCATCAAATGCGACGTCATCGGCAGGATGGGTCCATGCGCCGAGAGGTTATAGGCCGTGCTGCCCGCTGGCGTCGCGACCATGGCGCCGTCGCAAATCAGCTCGGCGAGCCGCTCCTTGCCGTCGACATGGATGCGCAGCTTCGCCGCCTGCCGCGTCTCGCGCAGAAGCGAGACCTCGTTGATCGCCAAAGCGTCGAACTCGCGCCCCTCGAGATCCCAAGCACGCATCTGCAAAGGTTCGATCCGCGCCCGCTCGGCCGCGGCGAGCCGCTCGGGCAGCGCCTGCTCTTCATAGGCGTTCATCAAGAACCCGATCGAGCCGCGATTCATCCCGTAAACGGGCGTCTCGATCCGCCGCTCGAGATTGCGATGCAGCGTCTGCAGCATGAAACCGTCGCCGCCGAGCGCGACGATCGCATCCGCATGATCCACCGGCGCAGAGCCGTAGCGATGGCGCAGGGTCACGAGCGCGCGCTGCGCGTCCTCCGCCTCGCTGGCGCAAAAGGCGATGGCGTCGAAAGAAGAAGGCGTCGGCTCGCTCATGCGTTTGGCTCGCATGGCCCGCGGCGCCTGTCCAGACCGCGGCCGACGCGCGCCGCCTTGGCGCAAGCGCGACCCTGCGGCGATATCTCGCAGCCCAAAGCGGCGCGCCGCCGCGCGCGCGCTCGCCAGAGCCGATCGGCGGCCCTATGGATCAGCAAGAGCGCGGCGACGCGCGGCGCGGGCGGCGGCCCAGCGCCCAAGCACTGATCAAGGAGACCACCATGGCGAACGACGCCCCCGCCTTCACCGCCGACGCCGGCTTCTTCTCCCAACCGCTGGAGGAGCGCGATCCCGATCTCGCGGCGGCGCTGAGGGGCGAGCTCGGCCGCCAGCGTGAGGAGATCGAGCTGATCGCCTCGGAGAACATCGTCAGCCGCGCGGTGCTGGAGGCGCAAGGCTCGGTGGCGACGAACAAATACGCCGAGGGCTATCCCGGGCGGCGCTATTACGCCGGCTGCGAGCATGTGGACGTGGCCGAGCAATTGGCCATCGACCGGGCCAAGGCGTTGTTCAGCTGCGAGTTTGCGAATGTGCAGCCCCATTCCGGCGCGCAGGCGAACCAAGCGGTGATGCTGGCGTTGCTGAAGCCGGGCGACACCATTCTCGGCATGGACCTCGCCTCGGGCGGGCATCTGACCCATGGCGCGAAACCGAACCTCTCCGGCAAATGGTTCAACGCCGTGCCTTACGGCGTGCGTCGCCAGGACAGCCTGATCGATTACGACCAAGTCGCGGCGCTGGCCCGCGAGCATAAGCCGAAGCTCATCTACGCCGGCGGCTCCGCCGTGCCGCGCCAAATCGACGCCAAGCGCTTTCGCGAGATCGCGGACGAGGTGGGCGCCTATCTGCATGTGGATATGGCGCATTTCGCCGGGCTCGTGGCCGGCGGCGCGCATCCCAACCCGCTCGATCACGCCCATGTCGCGACCACGACGACGCATAAAACGCTCCGCGGCCCGCGCGGCGGCATGATCCTCACCAATGACGAGGCGCTGGCGAAGAAGTTCAACTCCGCCGTGTTCCCGGGTCTGCAAGGCGGCCCGCTGATGCATGTGATCGCCGCTAAGGCGGTCGCCTTTGGCGAAGCGCTGCGCCCGGAGTTCAAAGCCTATTCGGCGCGCGTGATCGCCAACGCCAAAGCGATGGGCGAGGCGCTGCTGAGTGGCGGGCTCGATCTTGTGACCGGCGGCACCGACACGCATGTGGTGCTGGTGGATCTTAGGCCCAAAAGCGTGAGCGGCCGCGACGCCGAGCAGGCGCTCCTTCGCGCGCACATCACTTGCAACAAGAACGGCGTGCCCTTC
Source organism: Pseudomonadota bacterium (assembly GCA_038530925.1). Classification (GTDB taxonomy): domain Bacteria; phylum Pseudomonadota; class Alphaproteobacteria; order Rhodobacterales; family Rhodobacteraceae; genus JALEGB01. The sequence goes on along the minus strand of JBCBCG010000017.1, from coordinate 19,650 downwards.
GATCCGGCGCCGCCGATGGTGACATCGGGCGTGCGCGTCGGCTCGCCCGCCGGCACGACGCGCGGCTTCGGCGAAGCGGAATTCGCCGAGATCGGCGGTTTGATCTCGGAGGTGGTGGACGGTCTCGCCGCCAACGGGCCGGAGGGAAATGCCGCGGTCGAGGCTTCCGTGGCCGAGCGCGCCGTCGCTCTTTGCCGCCGCTTCCCGATTTATCCGGATCTTTGACGATCCGAACCACCGCACCCCCTTCCGCCAGGCCCGCCGCGCTCGCTGAGCGCGGCGGCGAGCCCTCTCGGATCTCTCAGGCTTCGCCGTGACGCCGGCTCGATCGACGCTGCTGGCGCAGGCGCGCGCCGCGTCGCCCCTGCTGAAGGCGGTGCTGCTGGTCGTGACGGTGACGTTCTTTTTCTCCTGCATGGACAGCGCCGCCAAAGCGCTGTCTGAGCGCTACGAGCCTTTCTTCGTGGTCTGGGCGCGGTATGTGGTGCAGGCGGTGCTGGTGACGCTGCTGCTCGCGCCGCGGCTTGGGCGCCTGGCGCGCACCAAGCAGTTGGGGCTGCAGATCCTGCGCTCCTCGCTGCTCTTCGCCGCGACGATGATGTTTTTTTACGGCTTCTCAGTGATGAAACTGGCCGATGTCATCGCGGTCGCCCAGGTCTCGCCGCTGGCGATCACCGCGATGGCCGCGCTGCTGCTGGGCGAGCGGGTCGGCCCCTGGCGCTGGCTCGGCGTCGGGCTCGGCTTCATCGGCGCGTTGGTGATCCTGCGGCCCGGCTTAGGCGAGGCGGGCTGGACCACGCTCTACCCGCTCGGCGGCGCGCTCTTTTTCGCCGCGTATGGCGTTTCGACCCGCGCGCTCGGCCCGGATGAGAACCCGTGGACGACGTTTTTCTACACGGGCCTTGTCGGCGCGATCGTCGCCAGCCTCGCGGCGCCCTTCCTGTTGAGCGCAGGCCTCGGCGCCGAGATCGCGGCGCCCGGGGCGGATGAGGCGTCCTGGCGCGTGGACGCCCTCCTCTTTTTGGCCGCCGGCGTCTTCGGCGCGCTCGGCCAAGGCGTGTTGATCCTGGCCTTCAGCCTGGCGCCGGCCTCGCTGCTGGCGCCGTACTTCTACTCGGGCCTCCTCTGGTCGATCTTGTTCGGCTACGTCCTGTTCGGCGAATGGCCGGACGCATTCACCTTCGCCGGCGCCGCGATCATCCTCGGCGCGGGCCTCTTTGTGCAGTGGCGCGAGCGCCGCGCGGCGGCCCCGGCCGCGCCTTAGGAAACAGACCGCGCGTCAGGCGCGAACCGTCTCGAATTCCAAGATGTCGCGGCCTTCGCCCAGGCTTCCGCCACCCCTCGAATTATCATATAGATATAGAGCAAAGCTCTCGAGGAATGACATCATGCGCTGCCCTTTTTGCGGGAATACGGAGACCCAAGTGCGGGACTCCCGCCCGACCGAGGAGCATGCGGCCATCCGCCGACGGCGGTTTTGCCCTGCGTGCCAAGGTCGCTTCACCACCTTCGAACGCGTCCAGCTCCGCGATCTGGTCGTGATCAAATCAGACGGAAAACGCGAGGATTTCGACCGGGACAAGCTCGCCCGCTCGATCCGCCTGGCCATGAACCGCCGGCATATCGAGCCTGAACGGCTCGACCAGCTCGTCACCGGCATCGTGCGGCGGCTTGAGACCGGCGGCGACACCGACGTGCCGAGCAAGACCATCGGCGATGAGGTGATGCGCGCGCTGGAGCGCACGGATCCGGTCGGATATCTGCGCTACGCTTCGGTCTATCGGAACTTTGAAAGCGTCGAGGATTTCCTCACCTTCATCAACGAGAACCGCGCGCAGCCGGATGACGACGCCGCCTGAGCCGCAGCGCGCGGCGGCTCAGGCGGCGGATGAGCGCTGGATGAAGGCCGCGCTGGCGCTGGCGGCGCGCGGGCTCGGCGAGACCTGGCCCAACCCATCCGTCGGCTGCGTGCTGGTGGATCGGGCGGGCCGGCTGATTGCGCGGGGGCGCACTCAGCCGGGCGGCCGCCCGCATGCGGAGGCGGCGGCGCTGGCGCGCGCGGCTGAGACGCAAGCGGGCGCGCGGCGGCTCGAAGGCGCGACCGCCTATGTGACGCTCGAGCCCTGCAGCCATCACGGCCGCACGCCCCCTTGCGCGGAGGCCTTGGCGGCGGCGCGCGTCGGCCGCGTGCTGGCCGCGATCGAGGATCCCGATCCGCGCGTCTCCGGCCGCGGGCTGGCGCATCTGCGATCGCAAGGGATCGACGCCGCCGCGGGCCTCTGCGCCGCCGCGGCCGAGGCGGTGCTCGAGGGCTATCTCCTGCGCCAACGCGCCGGGCGTCCGCGGCTGACGCTGAAGCTCGCGGCGAGCCTCGATGGGCGCATCGGCACGGCGTTGGGCGAGAGCCGATGGATCACAGGCGAGGCGGCGCGGCGGCGCGTGCATCTTTTGCGCGCTCGCTCGGATGCGGTGCTGATCGGCGCGGGAACGGCGCGAGCGGATGATCCGATGCTGGATGCGCGGCTCGCCGGGCTCGAACGGCCCAGGACGGCGCGGCTCGTGGCCGATCCGAGCCTTTCGCTCGATCCGGCGAGCCGCCTCGCCGCGAGCGCGACGGCGCAGCCTGTCTGGCTGCTGCACAGCCGCAACGCGCCTGAGGCGAAGCGCGCGGCGCTCGCCGCGCAGGGCTGCCGGCTCTTGGAGATCCCGGCCGCGCCAACCAGCGGGCTCGATCCGTCGGCGATGCTGCAAGCGCTCGGCGACGAGGGCGTGACGGCGGTTCTATGCGAAGGCGGCGGCGCGCTGGCGGCGAGCCTGCTGCGCGCTGGGCTGGTCGATCGTCTGATCTGGGTGATCGCCGGGGCGGCGCTCGGCGCGGAGGCGCGGCCTGGGCTCGGCGCGCTTGGGATCGAGCGGCTGGCGACCGCGCCGCGCTTCGAACGCGTCGCGGCGGAGGCGGTCGGCGCCGATCTTTGGACCGAATGGCGCCCGCTGCGGTGATCTGCGGCGCTGGCGGGGCGGCGGCGAACGGGCTATGTCGCTCGCGGCGGCGGCGAAACGACCAGACAGGATTCGGACAAACGGATGTTCACAGGCATCATCACCGATGTCGGCCGGCTCGAAAGCCGCGATCAGGCGCCGGGCGGCGACACGCGGCTGCGCATCGCCACCAGCTATGATCTCGGCGCCGTCGCGCTCGGCGCGTCGATCTCATGCAGCGGCGCGTGCTTGACCGTGGTGGCCTTCGAAGGCGCGCCCGCCGAACCCGGCGAAGGGCCGGGCGGCGCAGCCTATGGCGGCGTTTTCGCGGTGGAGGCTTCGGCGGAGACGCTGTCGAAAACGACGCTCGGCGCCTGGTCGCCGGGGCGTCGGATCAATCTCGAACGCGCGCTCCGGGTGGGCGACGAGCTGGGCGGTCATATCGTCACCGGCCATGTGGACGCGGTCGGCTCGGTGACGAGCCTGAGAGCCGAGGGCGACAGCACGCGCGTCGAGATCCTCGCGCCAGCCGCGCTCGCGGGCTTCATCGCGCCGAAAGGCTCGATCGCGATCGACGGCTGCTCTCTCACCGTGAACGAGGTCGCGGATGATGCGGAAGGCTGCCGCTTCGGCGTGAATCTCATCCCGCACACCAAGGTTTGGACCAGCTTCGGCGCTTTGGCGCAAGGCGACCGCGTCAATCTCGAGATCGACGCGCTGGCGCGCTACGTCGCGCGGCTTCAAGACGTGATGCGCCAGCGAGGAGAGAGCTGAGATGGCGTCCAACATGAGCGATCACGGCGCGCTCGCGCCGCCGGTTCTGACGCCCGGGCCGCGCGTCTTGATCGTGGCCGCGCCGTTCTATCGCGCCATCACCGACGGGCTCATCGCGGGCGCGCGCGCCAAGCTCGACGCCGCCGGCGCGCAGAGCGAGGTGATCGAGGCGCCCGGCGCGCTCGAGCTTGCCCCGACGATCCGCATGGCGGCCGAGAGCGGCGCTTATGAAGGCTATGTGGCGCTTGGCTGCGTGATCCGCGGCGAGACCACGCATTATGAGACGGTGTGCGAGGAAAGCGCGCGCGGCGTCACCTATCTCACCGTCAAAAGGGGCCTCGCCATCGGCAACGGCGTTTTGACGGTGGAGACCGAGGAGCAGGCGCTGGCGCGGGCGCTGCCGGAGCGGATGGATAAGGGCGGCGGCGCGGCGCTCGCCTGCTTGCATCTCATCAGCTTCGCGCGGCGCTTTCGGCCGCCGCGCGGCGCGGTGGGGCGCCCAAGCGATGATGGGATTTTATTGGCATGAACGGCGCAGACGCGGCGAACCCCCACAGCGACGAGCCGCGAGGCGAGAGCCGCGCGAGCGAGGAGCGGCGCGGTGAAGAACGGCGAGGTCAAGAACCGCGCGGCGACGACCGCCGTCTCGCGCGGTCCGCGGCGCGGCTCGCCGCGGTGCAGGCGCTCTATCAGATGGAGCTGACCGGCGAGGCCGCGGCGGCGGTCGCCTCAGAGTTCGAATCGCACCGGATCGGCGCGGAAATCGAAGGCGCGCAATATCGCGAGGCGGATATCGCGCATTTCCGCGCCGTGCTGCGCGGCGTGGTCGAGCGCCAGCGCGAGATCGACCAAATGACGGATGAGGCGCTGGTGGAGCGCTGGCCGCTCGGCAAGATCGACCCGACGTTGCGCGCCATCTTCCGCTGCGGCGGGTTCGAGCTTCTGGGCATGGACGCCGTGCCGCCCAAAGTCGCGATCACGGAATATGTCGATGTGGCCAAAGCGTTCTTCACCGAAGGCCAAGAGGCGCGCTTTGTGAACGCGGTGCTGGACCATATGGCGCGCAAAGCCAGGCCCGAGGCCTTCGCCGCGCGGTGAGCGCAACCGCGGCCGCCCAGCGGATCGGCCTCGGCCGCGCCGCCAGCCGCGCGGAGGTGATCGAGCTGCGCTGCCGCATCTTCGGCCCGCTCTTCCGCCCCGGCCATCCCGGCTCTTTCCGCAAACGGCTGCGGCGCCGGGAGGCCCGCAGGCTCGATAAGATCCCAGAACCGTTTCCGAGCTTGGAAGAGCTGCGCCGCTACGCCCGCCTCATCCCGCGCAAGCCTCGCTGAAGAACGCCGATCCCCTTTAGGCGCGGCCGGCGCCCCGGAATGATGCGGCGCCCGGGCGAGATGGAACGCCGCTCAGGGTCGTCGAGACCCTTCGCGCCGTTCGCGAGCGGGCGTCGCCCGCGGCGCCCTGCGGATCAAGGCCGCGACGCGTCAGCGACGCTCGGACCTCCTTGGGAAAGGGCTTTCGCCGCCGCGCGCAAGGCGCGCTCCAGGCTGCTCAGTCCAACACGAACCGATCGAAGAGGCGCGGCGGCGCGTCGGGATCGTTCGTGTCGTAGACATAGCTCTCGACCGCGCGGGCGGCCGTGTCGAGCAGAGTGAAGACGGTCATCTCATTGCTGGCGACGCAGGGCAGCGGCGCGCCGCTCGTCTCGTCGCGCTGAGGCGCGAAGAGGCTCGGCGCGCGCGGCGCGAGACCGTAAGGATCGCCTCCAAGCGTGAAATTCTCGAGATCGAAGGGCGCGCCGCGACGGCGGCGCTCGCCGAAATAGCAGCCATAGGTGTTCCCGACATTCGAACTCTCGAGATAATGCGGCCCGCCGGGAAGACGCAGGCGCTGCCAAAGATGGGAATGCCCGAAGAACACAAGATCGACGCCATGCTCGATGAAGAGCGGCTCGAGATCACGGATCAGCGGGTTGGCGTCTTTGGGATAGCGATAGCGCACAGCCGTCGGCGCGCCGCGCGCGTCGCGCACGAAATCGGGCTGCGGCGTCGCGAAGGGCGTCGCGACGTTATCGCCGAGCCCGCGCGGCGGATGATGCATCATCACCAGCTTGATCGGCGCCGAGCGGAACGCCTCGGAGCGCAAGGTGCGCTCGAGCCATGCGTATTGATCGGAGCCGCGGCCGATCGGCTCGAACACCAATGCGCCATGGCCCCATGCGTCCGGCCGAGCGAGATCGGCGCGGGCTTCGGCGTAACGGCCTCCGCGGCCGAAGCGCGGCGTCATCGGGCGCCAGATCCGCGCGGCGAGCAGAGAGACCAAGGCCACATCGCCGAACCGCTTGAAATAATAGCGCTCGCCGCCAGGGGCGTCGTCCGGCAGAGAGAAGATGTCGCGATAAGCGCGCGCATTGTGCGAGGCGTCTTGGATCCAGCGCTCTCTGAGGCCAGGATCGCCCAGCGGATTGAGGAGATGCTCGACCAGTAGATACCAACGCTCGGCCACGCGCCGCGGTTTAGGATTGTGGTATTGCTCGTTCAGCGGCGCTCGGAGATCGAAGCGGCCCATCACCTCGTGATTGCCGAGCGCGGGAAAAAGCGGCGCCGATTGCAGGAGCGGCGCGCCGCGATAGAGGACGCTGCGCCGGCCGCTCGGCCCGCGCGTCTCCAGATGATAGGTGGCGCGGCCTTGAAGAACATCGAAAAAACTGGCGCCATCAGCGTCGTCGAACCATTCGGAGGCCCGCGCCGGCACGTTCACCAGATCGCCGGCGAAGAAGATCGCGTCGATCCGCGGCGCGATCTCTGAGACTTTACGGATATTGGCCGCAGCCATGGGCTTGGCCTGGTGATCGGAGGTCAACAGGATGGTCAGCGGCTGGCCCGGCGGCGGCGCCGGTTGCAGGCGGTGGACGTCGCTGGCGCGCGTTTCGCCAGTTTCGTCCACATCCACCACGAAGTAACGCAGGCTCTCGCCCGGCGTGAGACCGTCGATCCGCGCCTCATGGCGCCACACCGGGCGGCGGCGCGGCGCGGGGTCGGACAGATCTGCGAGCGGATGCCCCTTCGGCAACCGCGAGGCGGCGTCTTCGAAGAGGCTCTGGAGCCGCCGGCTCTCAGCCGCGGCGACGCGCTGCTCAGGGCCGACGCGCACCTCATGGGCGCGGCCCTTGGCCTCGGTGAACCACACGACGGAAACGCTGGTCGGCCCTGGGTTTTGAAGGAACGGCTCGCTCAGGCGGTCGCGCGCGTCGACTGCGGCGCCGAGCGCCAGCGCGAGGCAAAGTCCCAGAGCGGCGGCGGAGCCGCCGCGCACGCCGCGCAGATTCCGTTTCCGCTTCATTCCGTCCCCCCAGACGTTGAACCGGCGATAGAGCAGAGTTTTACAGCATCAATCTGAAAAAGGCGAAAACGAACCGTCGGGAGGATCGCGGCGGCGCCGTCACAATGCGATGTCGATCGGTCGTAAGCGCTGAGATCAACGGCTGCGCTGTGCGGTGGGAGCACGGCCATCCTTTACGCCCCGCTCGTCAAAGCGTCTGGACAGGCCGCGTTCCCAGCGTCTCACGACCGATCGGCGTTCGCGCGAGGGCGGTCTCTCACTGGCGTCTGGATGACGCGCCACGCTTCATCTTCGGTTCTCGGCGCAAAGCGCGCCGCGCCTGGATCTTCTTGAGGCTCAGAGCGGCGCGGCGCCCCGCGCGAAGCTTTCGCCGTGACGCGAGCGGCGGCGCTCACCCTTTCTTCGGGCGTCGCGATGACGGACGCCCGCCAGCGCGCATCATCAACTGACGCGGAGACGAGATCGAAGCCGGCGCCGGCGGCGCGAAAAGATGGGGCGAAGACGCGACGCGAAGATCCGACGCCGGAAGACGCTGGAGCATCTCGATCTAATGCTGCGAACCGGTCAAAAGAGGTCGTTGTCGGAGGCCCTTTTGCTGTTTCGCATGCGAGTTTCCGCGATGCGGAGCGGCGTTTCCCTCTCAGTTTTGGCCGTCGATCAGAGGCGGCTTGAGGCGATCGTCTTTGAACCGAAGACGTCCCAAAAGCATGCCTGGCGGGCGCGGATCGTTCTTCTCACCGCGGCGGGGCTCGGCGCGAACGCCATCATGGCGGCGACGGGCGAGTTTAAGACCACGGTCGGGCGCTGGCGGGCGCGGTTCATGGAAGCCGGCGTCGACGGCCTTTTGAGCGACAAAAGAAGACCGCTGAGCAAGACGCCGGTTGCGCAGGATCTCGTGGCTCGGGTGATCCGGCTCACTCAGGAGGCGCCGCCTGGAGAGACGTCCCATTGGACTTCGCGGGCCATGGCGAAGGCGGCGGGCCACGGCGTCACCACCGTCCAGCGGATCTGGAAAGCGCACGGGCTGGCGCCCCATCGCTGGCGCGCCTTTAAGCTCTCCAATGATCCCGCCTTCGCGGACAAACTCCACGCGATCGTGGGGCTCAATATGAGCCCACCGGCGCATGCGGTCGTCTTAAGCGTTGATGCGAAGAACCAAATTCAAGCGCTGGATCGAACACAGCCGGGGCTGCCGATGAAGAAGGGCCGCGCCTGGACCATGACCCATGACGAGAAGCGCCGCGGGACGACGACGCGGTTCGCGGCGCTCAACACCCTGACCGGCGCGGTGTTCGGCAACACCATGCAGCGCCACCGACATCAGGAGTTCATCCGCTTCCTGAACGCGCTGGAGAAGGAGAACCCGGCGGGCGAGGTTCCACGCCATCCTGGACAATTACGCCGCCCACAAGACGCCGGAGGTCCGCCGCTGGCTCACGCGGCGTCCGCGCTGGACCTTCCACGTCACGCCGCCCTCGAGCAACTGGTTGACCGCGGTGGAGCGCTTCTTCGCCAAGCTCTCGCGACGGCGGCTGCAAAGGGGCGTCTTTTGCTCTGTCGCCGAACTTCAAGGCGCCATCAATCGCATCATCGACGAGCGCAACGCGGCGCCGAAACCCTTCACTTGGCGCGCCGCCCCAGACCCCATCATCGCCGCCAGATTAAGAGGGTTCCAAACCTTGGAATCAGACCACTAGCGGCGACAGCGTTCGCCAAGGCGCTCCCGCTGATGACGCCGCGCCCGTTCCGCATGCGCGAGCGCTTTGAGCCGATCGAGACCGCAGGCGGCGAGCAAGCATCTGATGGTGAGAGCGGGACCGCGACAGGCGCTCAGCCCTTTCGGCGCCCGTCTGACGCGCGTCTCGGCGCAGACGCTCCCCCAAGAAGCGCTGGCGAGCGGCTTGGGCGGCCCCGCCCTGGACCGACGCGCTTGCGCGATTAGAACGCACCGCGCGATCCGATCGGCCCGCATTCGGCGTCGCGGCCTCGATGACGGAGCATGGTCCGCGCCGTCTGATGAGGGTCGTCGACCCTTCGGGCGATCCGCGGCGGTTTCGGCGATCACAACGTCTCGACCCGAGACAGACAAACAGCGTTCCGACGCCTCACATCCGAAACGCATCGTCGCCCGCGAAGGAGACCTCGAAGCGCGCCTGACGAGGCGTGTCGGCGTCTAAGGCGATTACGATGGACGGATCGACTGTCTCGACCCTCCGCGCGGTCGGCTGGCGGATGCATCCTCACAGGCCTTCTCTGCGGCGTGCGCGGCGCTTCTCCACCTCACGCTGCGACAACCGGAGCGAAATGGCGCGTGGTCGGTGCGAAGCGCTGGCCATGCTCTGCGCTGCGCCGCTCCAGGATCGTCGCGCGCGCGATGTCTTTTCGCTTTGAGACCAGCCGGCGGATCGTCTGCGCAACGCGATCGGCGCGATGCTGGCGGCCTCGAAAATCCGCGCGGGCGCGAGGCCGTCGCCAAAGAGGTCCGGCGCCGCAGCGCATGGCGCGCGGTGGCGAGCCCCCGAACCGCTCCGCTGCGGCGCGCCGACCGGCATGCGCCTTGAGAGCGAGGCCTCCCTTTTGTAAAGATCGACCGAGAGTGGCGTTGTGGTCGAGGCCGTCGCCCCGCGCATCGATCTCGAAACAGACCCCAATCCGAGAGACCCTGTTTCGCGCGCTTCGGCCCGCCGAGCCATCGCTCGACGCTCCGATTTGCGCTGTGCGGTCCGCGCCGCCGGAGTTCGGCCGCTCATCCTTGAACCGATGCGCCGCGTTTATCGGGATCGCAGCGTCCGGACCCGGAAGGCGTCAACGCTGTGCGGCGACCTCATACGGAGCCGCGAGCGGCGCGATCGGCGATCATCGCCGCCACCGCCAGCGGATCCTCCTCGTGATGGAGATGGCCGAAGCCCGGCGCGATCACGACTTCGGCGTCGGGCAGCGTCTCGGCGAATTCCTTGGTCACGCTCGGCGGCACGACGCCGTCGCGCGAGCCCGCCACCAGCAGCGCAGGCGTTCGCAGCTTCGTAGCGGCGCGCAGCACCGGCTCGAGCTCCCAGCGGGCCATCATGGCGATGGTGGCGTCCACATGGCTCGGATCCGACAGCAGCCGGTGATAGAGCGCGACGCCGCGATCGTCGATCTTGCTGCCGGCGCCCGAGAGGATCGCGCGCACGCTGGCGGGCGTCGCGGCGAAGCGCGACAGCGTCAGCCCCGCGAACGGGTTCATCGCCAAGAGCTTCGCGGTCATGGGAAAGAGAAAGCCCGCGACGCCGCGAAAGGGCTCGAAAGCGCCGTTGAGCGAGACGAGGGCCTTGGGCCGCGGCGTCAGATCGAGCGCGAGGCGCAGGCCGATCGCGGCGCCGGCGGAATGGCCGGCGATCACCGCGGGTTTGGCTTTCAGCGCGCGGAGCAACCCGGCGATGTCTTCAGCCATCGCCTCGAGCCCGCAACGCGAGCGGGTGCCGAGGCGGGTGAAGCCTTGGCCTGGCAGGTCGATCGCGATGACGTCATGCTTCTTGGCGAGGAGCGGAAAGACGTCGCGCCAACTATGGCTCGCGCCGCCGGCGCCGTGAAGGAGCAGGATGGTCGGGCCGCGCCCCTGGCGCTGGACATGCCAGACATGCGGGCCCGAGGCGAGAAAGCGGCTCGCCTCGCGGTTCGGCCAATCGCGCCCGTCGCTCTCCCATCTCATGCCGCATGTCTCATCAACGTCACCCGCTCCGCGCGTCTCGGACGACGCGTCTCGCCGCGCGTCAGGCACCGTCGCTAAGCGCGGCGGCGACAGCGGCCGAGACCCGGCGCGCATCCATATATGGCAAGGGCGCGTACGCCGCGCCGAGGTTTTCCGCAAGCCGAGCGGCGCTTTTTTGCGGGCGGGCGCCGGCGTCGATCAGAACGCTGCGATAGCCCGCGGCGCGGATCCGGCGGGCGAAGGCGTCGGCTTCCTCGGCGGCGTCGGCGCGGTTGGCGCGGCCGTCGCGGGTCAGATTGGCGCGGCCGTCGGTCAGCACCGCCAGCGCGACGCTCATGCCGCGGCGCTCAGCGGCGCGCGCCTGGATCAGCGCCTCCTCCAGGCCCGCGGCGATCGGGGTGCCGCCGCCGCCCGGTAAGGCCGCAAGCCGCCGCTTGGTTTGCACGAGCGAGCGCGTCGGCGGCAGCAACGTCTCAGCGCCGGCGCCGCGGAAGGCGATCAGCCCGACATGGTCGCGGCGCGCATAGGCTTCGCCCAGCATCAGCTCGACCGCGCCTTTCGCCTCGGCGAGCCGCGCCAGCGCGGTGGAGCCCGACGCGTCGACCACGAACAGAACGGCGCGCTCCCGCGGCTCTTGATAGCGCTTGAGGTGGATGTCTTCAGCGCGGATCAGCACCGCCCGCGCCTCGCCCGCCGGCGCGGCGCGGCGGCGCAGGGTTCGCCACGGCGCCGCGGCGCGGAGGGTGGCCACAAGATCGATTCGCGCCGGGCCGCCGAGCCGGCCGCGGCGCGAGGGCAAAGGGCGCCCTCTGCGCGCGCCGACGCGCGATGCGCCCGACCGCCCGCCTTGCGCGCCGACCGGCGCCCGGCGGATCGCGCCGCCGGCGAGGTGCTCCAAAAGGCCGGGCGGCAAAGCGGCGCGGGCGGCGGCCACCATGCGCTCAGCCGCCTCCTCCGGCGTCGCAGACGCGTCGGGCGCCGCTTCAGCGCCGTCGTGACCGCGGGCGTCCGGCTCTTGCGGCGGGCGATCGCGCGGGGCGGCCTCCGCCGCCTCTTCGGATGTGGCGGGCGGCTCCAGCGGCGCCGAAGCGCGGCTGCGGGGCGCCAGCACCAATTCGGCCGCCAGCGCGACATCCTCCTCGGCGATCCTCTCGCGCCCGGCGAGGGCGGCGGCGGCGGACGCGGCGCGCAGCGCCAAGGACGGGGCGCGCAGGCTCGGCTCGCCCATCGCCGCGGCGGCGAGCGTCAGGTCTCTCAGAACGCCGTCATCCGCGCGCACCTGCGGCAAGAGCCGCCGCGCCGCGGCGAGCGCTTCAGGCGCAGGGATCGGCGGCGCGAGCGGCGCGAGGCCCGCATTTCGACCTCGACCAAGGCTTGGCGCCAGCCCCTCGAGCGTGACCGGAAAGGCCAGCCGGTCAGTCAGCGCCGCAGGCGGCGCTTCCTCCGGCTCCGCCCCTTCGTCAAGCGCGACGAACGCCAACGCGCCCGCGCGCGCCTCCAGCGCCGCGGCGAGACGCGCGCCCTCGCCCGCGGTGAGGCGCTCCGCCATCGGCTGGAGAAACAGCTGCGCCTCCGGTCCCGCGAACAGACCCGCGACGCGCAGCATGCGGCCGGCGGCGAGGCTGGCGGCGAGATCGAAGCCGCCGCCGAGCGCGTCCTCCGGCGGGCGCGCCGGCGCGCGGCGAAGACAGAGCGGCGCAGCCGCGGCGCGCAGCGCGCTGAGCCAAACATCGCGCGCAGGGCTCGGCCGCGCCCTCAGCCAAACTCCGCCGAGACCGAACGGATCGACGGCGAAGAGAGCCAGCGCGTGAAGCGCCGGCGCCCAAGCAGCGACAACCGCATCCTCTTTCGGAGCCCAGATCATGCGCCCTTCAGGAAGCGCAGCCGCGTCGGCGTCGATCATCTCGCGCTTAGCCGGCTGCGGCGCGTTGCGGCATGGCGTTGGCGCCCGGCGCGGCTGTCTGCGCGCCCGCGCCCTCCTCGGGCCCAAAGCAGCGCTCGAGCGCGCGGCGCACGCGCGCGGTCGACCCCGCCTCATCAAGCGGATCGCGGCGCAAACGGTGGCGCAGCGCGCTCGGCGCGACCGCGCGGATCTCCGCTCGCCCCACCGCCGCGGCGCCTTCATACGCTGCGAGCGCCCGCGCCGCGCGCAGCAGCGTCAGCTCGCCGCGCAAGCCATCGGCGCCGAGCTCAAGGCAGAGCCGCGCGCAATCCTCGATCGCGGCGTCGGGCGCGGCCACGTGCTGCAGCCGGCCGCGTCCCGCCAGGATGCGCTCACGCAGCGCGGTCTCCGCCGCCGCCCAATCATCGCAAAACGCCGCAGGATCGCGATCGAACGCGTCGCGGCGACGCACGACGCTCACCCGCTCCTCCAGATCGCTCGGCGACACGGCCTCGACGGAGAGACCGAAGCGATCAAGCAATTGCGGGCGCAGCTCGCCCTCTTCGGGATTGCCCGAGCCGACCAGCACGAAGCGCGCGTCATGGCGGATGGAGAGGCCTTCGCGCTCGACCACATTCTCGCCCGACGCCGCCGCATCCAGCAGCAGATCGACGAGATGGTCCTCCAGAAGGTTCACCTCGTCGATATAGAGATAGCCGCGATGCGCCTTGGCGAGCAGCCCCGGCTCGAAGCGCTTCTCGCCCAGCGTCAACGCGCGCTCAACGTCGAGGGCGCCGGCGACCCGGTCCTCTGTGGCTCCAAGCGGCAAGTCCACCACCGGCGTCGGCCGCGCGACGAGCCGCTTCGGCGGGCTCTCAGCGCTGTGCGGGCAGCCGCTGACCGCAGCGCAGGCGAGAGCGGCGCATTGATAGGGACAGCCCTCGACAGCCTCGATCGGCGGCAAGAGCGCCGCGAGCGCGCGCACCGCGGTGGATTTGCCGACGCCGCGATCGCCCAGCACCAAAACACCGCCGATGCTGGCGTCGACAGCGGTCAAGATCAGAGACCGTTTGATCTCCTCCTGGCCGACGATGGCCGTGAAGGGATAGGCGAGCCGCGCGCCCGCCTGCGCGCCGCCTGCGCCGCTATGCGCTTGATCGCGCGTCTCACCGCTCATGCAGATCCCGCTCCTTCCCCATCCGCCGCCTCTCTCCCAACGTCCAAAGGAACGCCCGCCAAAGGCCGCACGCCGCCCCAGCGCCCATGATCGTCGAGGATCGCGAAGCGCGCGTAGAGTTCTTCGGAAAAGTACCCGTTCTCCCGCACCGCTCTGATCGCTTCGGCATGCGGCCCTTCGCCGCGCGCGAAGGCGGTCATGCTGCGCGCATCCGGCCAGATCGAAAACGTCACCTGCCGCACCCAAGGGATCTCGCCGAGGCCGATCTTGAACCGCACCGCGGCGTCGCGCCCGACGCGGCGGCTGATCTCGGGCTCATGGCGCCAAAAGCTCAGCAGTTTGGACGGGCGGATCGACGCCCGCGTGAGCGCTGCGATCGGGCCCGCCTCCGGCGCGGCGGCGGCGGCGACCGCCTCGTCCGCAGCGTCGGCGCTCCGATCAAACGGGCGTCGTCCGTCCCAGGCGCCGCGGCTGCCGAGCGGCGCGAGATAGACCGTCCAACTTTCTTCGGCCTGCGCGCGCCAGCGCTGGAAGGCGCGGCTCTCATCCTGCCGCTTTTGCGCCGAGGCGAGGCTCGGCCAGGCGGCGAGCACACCGTAGACGGCGGTGTTCGGCCATGGCGTGAACCCTTCGCCGCTTCCCGAGCCGAACAGCTTCACGAACACGGCTCCCGGCTCGCGCAGAAAGGCGCGGCGCGAGAGGCCCATTTGCGCGAAGGCCCAAAGCCGCGCCGCGGCCGAGCCGAAGCGAAAGAGGCTGAGAGAGATCACCGGCGCCGTCTCCGCGAGGGTCTGGCGCGCGCCGCGGAGGCGCGCAGGAGCGCTTTCCGCGCGCGGAGGGCTCTCCGGCGCGTGCGCCTGGCGACCCACGTCGTCCCCTAGCGCTCGGTCGCCGACCGCCTCGTCCCAAAGCGCTTCGTCACGGAGCCCTTCGTCATGGAGCGCCTCGTCCCGAAGCGCTTCGTCCTGGAGCCCTTCGATGTCCTGGAGTCCTTCGATGTCCTGGAGCCCTTCGATGCGCGCCTCAAGCGGCTCGGCGGTTTGATCATCGTCGCGCATAGCCGCCCTCCCAACCGTCTCGCCTGGTCTCGTCCGCTCGACCCGTCTCGCCAGGCTTTCCCAACGTCCTCGCAGCCGGATTGTCAACTTCATCGCATGTTGGTACTGTCTAGTTATGTTTACAAGCCCGACCTCCCCCCCGAAACCGGCGCCGCGCCAGGGCGCCGCAGCCGCCCCCAGCGACGCGCCCGTCGCCGTCGTGATCGGCGCGGGCTTCGGCGGCCTCGCCGCCGGCATGCGCCTCGGCGCGAAAGGCTATCGCGTAGTGCTTCTCGACCGTCTCGACGGGCCGGGCGGCCGCGGCTCTGCGCGAAAGCAAGGGGGCTTTCGCTTCGATCTCGGCCCGACCATCGTCACCGCGCCGGAGGTGTTCCGCGATCTCTGGGCGGCGTGTGGACGGCGCTTTGAAGACGAGGTCGATCTGCGCGCCCTCGATCCTTTTTACACGATCCAATTCGACGACGGCTCGCGCTTTGAAGCCTGCGGCGATCCCGAACGCCTCGTCGATGAGGCGGCGCGCCTCTCGCCCGGCGATCGCAAAGGCGTCGAGCGGCTCCTCCGCGACGCCGAGGCGCGCTACCGCGTCGGCTTCGTCGGGCTCGGGCGGCGCCCGATGCACGCGCTTTGGGAGCTGATCAAGGTGCTGCCGAGCTTCGCCTGGCTGCGCGCCGATCGCTCGATCTACGGCCATGCGGCGCGGCGCGTGAAGGACGAGCGCCTGCGCATGGCCTTCAGCTTCCATCCGCTCTTCATTGGCGGCGATCCCTTCGCCGTCACCTCCATGTACGCGCTCGTCTCCCATCTCGAAGGCAAGTACGGCGTGCATTACGCCATGGGCGGCGCCGTCGCGATGGCGGAGGCGATGGTCCGTGTGATCGAGGAGCAAGGCGGCGTCGTGCGCTTTGGCGCGGAGGTCGATCAGATCCTGGTCGAGGATGAACGCGCCGCGGGCGTGAAGCTGGTCTCGGGCGAGACCATCGACGCGGAGCTCGTGATCTCGAACGCCGATGTCGGCCACACCTATGACAGGCTGCTTCGAAACCGGCCGAAGCGGCGCTGGACCAGTCGGCGCCTCGCGCGCTCGCGCTGGTCGATGGGGCTCTTCCTATGGTTCTTCGGCACGAAGGGCACGGCGGATCTGTGGCCCGAGGCGGGCCACCACACCATCGTCAGCGCCAAACGCTACAAGGGCCTGACCCAGGACATCTTCCGCAACGGCGTGCTGGCGGACGACATGAGCCTCTATCTCCATCGTCCCAGCGTCACCGATCCGTCGGTCGCACCCAGCGGCGGCGATGCGTTCTATGCGCTCTCGCCTGTGCCGCATCTCGGCCATGAGGGCGGCGCCGCGGGCGACGGCGTCGATTGGACGGCGGAGGCCGAACCCTATCGCCGGCGCGTGCAGGAGCGGCTGGAGGCGACGCTGCTGCCCGGCCTCGGCGATCATCTGGCGGAGAGCCATGTGATGACGCCGCTCGACTTTCAGAGCCGGTATCTCAGCCCTTACGGCGCGGGCTTCTCGCTGGAGCCGCGGATCCTGCAAAGCGCCTGGTTCCGCCCGCATAACAAGTCCGAAGAGCTGGACGGGCTCTTCATCGTCGGCGCAGGCTCGCATCCGGGCGCGGGCCTGCCCGGCGTGGTGTGCTCCGCCGAAGTGGTCGACCAGCTGATCCCGGCCGCCCCCGGCGCGGCCGCAGGCGCAGCGCTCGCCGGCGGCTTTCTCGAGGCGGCGGAATGAGCGCGGCGGCATCGCGATCGGCCTTCGCAGCGGCGCCCGCCCCCGATCAGGCGCCCGCGCCGCCGAGCGCCCTGGTTTCGGACGCGGGCGCGCGCCCATCCCCCCAGGAGACCGCCTCCGCACCGGACCAGCGCTCGCGCGCGCCTCTGCCGACGGCGATCGCGCCCGAGGATCTCGCGGCCTGCCAAGCGGCGATCCGCACCGGCTCTTACTCCTTCTACGCCGCCTCGCGCCTGTTGCCGCGGCGGGTGCGCGAACCAGCGCTCGCGCTCTACGCTTTTTGCCGCCTGGCCGACGACGCGGTGGACCTGACCGAGGCGAAGACCGAGGCTGTGGCGCGGCTCCGCGCGCGGCTCGACGCGGTCTACGCCGGCGCGCCCCGCGACGCCGCCGCGGATCGCGCCTTCGCCGCCGCGGCTCTGGCGAGCGGCATGCCCCGCGCCTTGCCGGAGGCGCTGCTCGAAGGCTTCGAATGGGACGCGCAAGAGCGCCGCTATAAGACGCTGAGCGCGCTCCGCGCCTACGCCGCGCGCGTCGCCTCCTCCGTCGGCGCGATGATGTGCGTGCTGATGGGCGTGCGCGACCGCGACGCGCTGGCCCGCGCCTGCGATCTCGGCCTCGCCATGCAGCTGACCAACATCGCGCGCGACATCGGCGAAGACGCCGCCGCCGGGCGGCTCTATCTGCCCCTTGAGATGATGACCGCGGAAGGCCTCGATCCGGAGGCTTTCTTGGCCGATCCCAAACCCGGTCCGGAGATCGCGCGCGTCGCTAAAGCGTTGCTGCGCGAAGCGGAGCGACACTACCGCCGCGCCGAGGCGGGCGTCGCCGCCCTGCCGCTCGATTGCCGCACCGGCATCTTGGCGGCGCGGCATATCTACGGCGCCATTGGCGAACGCATCGCCGCCGCGGGCTATGACAGCGTCACCCAACGCGCGCGCACCAGCCGCGGCGCGAAGCTCTCTCTGATCGCCCTCTCAAGCCTTCAGGCGGCGGGCATCGCGGTCACGCCGACCTCCGCGGTGATCCACGCCCCGCCGACGCCGGAGACCGAGTTTTTGATCGACGCCGCCGCGGAGAGCCCGCGCCGGTCCGACCCCTGGGGCGATGGGCGCTTCGGCGCCTTCGTCTCAGCGCTGGCCGCACTCGAGCAAAAAGACCGAGCCGCGCGCCAACGCGGTTGATCGTCGCATCGCAGACGCTAGAGCTGTCACCCTGGAAGGCGGCGCTCACGCCGCGCGGACGGATGCTAACGGTATGGAATGGTTAGTTTTTGCAACTTTCTTCGCGGCCTGCGCCGCCGCCGGGTCCACCGGATCGATGTTCCCCCCCGATGATTGGTACGAACAGCTGACAAAGCCGAGCTGGACGCCGCCGAACTGGCTGTTCCCGCTCGCCTGGACGGTTCTCTATGTGACGATGGCGTGGGCGGCGACGCTGGTCTCCGCCGCCGGCGAGGGCGCGGCCCTCGGCCTCGCGCTTTGGGCGCTGCAAATCGCCCTAAACGCGATTTGGACGCCTGTGTTCTTCGGGCTGAAGCGCCTCGGCGCCGCGTTCGTCGCCCTGATGGCGCTATGGAGCGCCGTCGCCGCCTGCGTCGTCGTGTTCTTCCAGATCGAGCCTTTGGCGGGCTGGCTGTTCCTGCCCTACCTGATTTGGGTCAGTTACGCCGCAGCGCTGAACTATTGGATCTACAAACATAACCCTGACGCCGACGCCGCCGCCGCGGGAGGCTGAGGACGCCATGGAGCTCGAGACAGCTCCCGACGTAAGGGCCCATTGTCAGGATCTTCTTGGGATCATCGAACCGGATTGGGCGCCCGGCTTTGTCAGGTCATCGGCGTGCGGACAGCATGGTTATATAGCGGATGGGCTATGCGCTGATATCAAGAGACGCTCCCCAAAACACGATACAAAGCGTTCCCGAACAGGTTGACGGCGCAGTCGCCCGCAGCAGCGCTCGCGCTTCGCCGATAGGCATTGGCCGCGCGAGATGCAGAAAAACCGCTTCCATTAGGCTGTCCAAACCCTGCCGCAACGGACAATTCTCGCTGGCGCGACATTCAAGCACCTCGTGCTCATTCGGCGTCTCGAGCCCTCACTGTTCGGTTTGGTCGAGGCCTCGCATTCAGGCGCGTTGGCCTCGCAACGGACAACCACGGTCCGAAGTTGAAGCCGCGACCCAATTTCGCCCGAGGTCGGGCCGCATGATCGGCATCGCTATTATCATCGCCGAAGATCGTCAGCCGCCAAAGCGCATTTGTTATGACTTAGGCGAGGACCGGCGAACGCGCCAAGAGCGCGGGCGCGCCCACGAGCCGACGCGCTTCGAGGCGGTGCGCATTCGGCGGCGAGAGTCGCGATCGTTCACAGCGAACTGCGTTCGGCTGCGCGTCAACAGCGTCTCTCCACAACAGCGCGGCCTTAAGCGCCTCCTCCGCGGAGCGCGCTCCAGAGGCGTGCGCCCTCGACATCCGCCGCGCCCTCGACAGCGAGGGATCTTGCGCGGCTTCACCTTGGCAACGTGAAGCGCAGCGGGACGGTGAAGCGGAGTTGGTCGACGCCGAGGGATGCGGGGATGGGGGGCAAGGGTTTGGCGCGTTCGAGGGTCGCGAGGATCTCTTTGTCGAGCAGGCGATGGCCGGTGCTCGACCGCAGCTCGGCGCGGATCACGCGGCCGGTTTTGTCCATCACGATGCTGATGCTGCCTTGGCCTTGTTGTCGGCGCGACTGCGCGCGGCGCGGATAGCGCTTGTTGCGCTCGAGCAAAGCCACGACGCCCGCCAAGAAATCCGCTTTCGCCGCGGGATCGCCGCCGCCGGCGCCGCCATCGGCTGTTCCGGCCGTCGGGGCGTCTCCAGCGGGCGCGGCGGCCGCCGCGGGCGGCGCGGTTTCCGCCGGCGCGGGCGCGGCTCTTGGTTTCTGCGCGCGCGGCTGCGCCGGTTCGGGCTTTGGGCGAGGCCTCATCTTAGGCGTCACCGGCGCCGGCTCGGGTTGGATCTCGGCGGGTTG
>JBCBCG010000016.1:0-33493 GCA_038530925.1 Pseudomonadota bacterium | reverse complement strand
CCGCGGCGCAGTGGTCAGATCGGGATAACGCTCGCCGCCGCCGAAATTGATGTAGAGATACGCGGCGAGCGCGCCGATGAGGACGACGAACAACGCCGCTAAGCGGCCCAACCACTTCAGCATCCAATCCCCCAAGCGCGCCCGACGGTTGGCGACCGCCGCATGGTTAAGAGTCCTACCGTTCGAGACCTCGAAGCGAAAGCGCGCCCGGCGCGGGCGCGCAGGAAGGAGAGGAAGATGAGCGCGGCGTCGATCTGGCTTATGCTGGCGAATTGCCCGTCGACCGAGGACGCCGAGCGCATCGGCCGCGCGCTGCTCGATGCGGACGTCGTCAAAAGCGTCAACGTCTCGGCCCGGATGCGCACGCTCTATCGCTGGGAGGGCGAGCTGGTGGAGAACCAGGAGGTCCAGCTGATCCTGAAGCTGCCGGGCGCGCATCTCGACGCTGCGGAGGCGCTGATCAAGCGGCTTCATCCGTTCGAGGTTCCGGCGATCATCGCCTGGCGCGCGGATCGCGTCTCCGAGAGCTATGCGCGCTACATCCTAGGCCAGCGGTCTTGAGTAACGGTCTTGGCTCGCTGCGCGTGTTCGCGCGGTTTGGCGTCCGACTTGGCGTCCGACTTGGTCCTACCGGGCGGGCGCGTGACCGCGGAGGACGCTGATCAGCCTCCGCGTTTCGGCGAGGCGCATATAGCGCGGCGTCGCCATCAATTTGGCGAGCGCCTCGCGTTCCTTTCGACCACGATCAAAGAGATCGACGGCGAAGCGGAGCGCGTCGAGCCGCTCCTGCGTCAGCGACGGCCGCCCGGCGCCCGCCGCCCAGCGACCAGGATGGTGCGGGTCGGTCAGTTTCGGCTGAATATTGGCGATTTCGAAGGTGAAGCGCTGTTGCGCTGAGACGTTCTTGATCGGCGTCTCAGGGATGAGATGCAGCCAGTCTTGGCGCTGCCGCCATCGCCATGTGTTCGGACTGTTCTTCGTCCGTCCACAGAGGCCCAGGATCTTCAGACGCCGCGCCACGGCGCTCCAGTCCACCCCGTCGCGTTCCGCATGCGCGCGCAGCACTCGGATCAGACTCTCGAACGTGCCGCCCCGCGCGACGAAGTCGCAGAGCGCGAGCGGCGCCGGGCCCGAAGCGATCGCCGCCGGCCGAAGGCCATCGGCCTCCAGCATCGCGAAAAACCCTGCGCGACTGTGGAGCGGCAAGCCTTCGACGCCGTCCGCGCCAATGAAGCGCAGCGAGAATGGCAGCAGCCTCACCTTCGGAGCGCCCTCAAGATCGGAAAACGCGCCGGACAGGTAGTCATGCACGCTCTCAAGGCTGCGGCCCACAAAGGCGAGATCGGCGCCGCCGGAGAACGCAAGCAGCCGCGCCGACGCTTCGCGGAGATCATTATGGAACTCGGGGTATGGCGGCCTCGGGCGACGCCCGAGCGCGGTAAGCCCGCCGAGCTGTTCGCGCCGGGCGAGGCTCCAGCGAAACGGTCGCGGCGGGTCCGCCTCCTCGCTCATCGCTCGCTCCGCTTACTCCAGCGCCCTCCGGCGGCTCTGGCGCTGGCGCGCGTCACTCGATAACAAGCGCGCAGCATCTGCAGCAAGGCGAGGAACGGCGGGTTATGGGTTTCAAATGCGGCATTGTGGGGCTGCCGAATGTGGGCAAGTCGACGCTGTTCAACGCGCTGACCCGGACCGCCGCGGCGCAGGCGGCGAACTTCCCGTTCTGCACGATCGAGCCGAATGTGGGCGATGTCGCCGTGCCCGATCCGCGGCTCGACACCATCGCCGGCATCGGCAAGTCGGCCCAAATCATACCCACCAGGCTGACCTTCGTCGACATCGCCGGGCTGGTGCGCGGCGCCTCCAAAGGCGAAGGGCTCGGCAATCAGTTCCTCGCCAACATCCGCGAGACCGACGCCATCGCCCAGGTGCTGCGCTGTTTCGAGGATGACGACATCACCCATGTGGACGGCCGGGTCGATCCGCTCGCCGACGCCGAGACGATCGAGACCGAGCTGATGCTCGCCGATCTCGACAGTCTCGAGAAGCGGCTGGTGACGATCGTCAAGAAGATCAAAGGCGGCGACAAGGAGGCCAAGCTCCAGGCCGAGCTGATGGAGCGCGCCAAAGCGCTGCTCGAGGACGGTAAGCCCGCCAGGCTGACCGAGCGCGAGGCGGAGGAGGAGAAGGCCTTCCAGATGCTGCAGCTCATGACGGCGAAGCCGATCGTCTATGTCTGCAATGTCGATGAAGGCTCCGCCGAAGCCGGCAACGCGCATTCGGCCAAAGTGATCGAGAAGGCCGAGGCGGAGGGCGCCGCGCATGTGATCATCTCCGCCGCGATCGAGGCGGAGATCGCCCAGCTCGAAGATGACGAGCGCGCCGCATTCCTGGAGGAGATGGGCCTCTCAGAGCCGGGCCTCGATCGGCTTATTCGCGCCGGGTATGGCCTGCTAGGCTTGATCACCTATTTCACGGTCGGCCCAAAGGAGGCCCGCGCCTGGACCATCCGCGAGGGCTGGACCGCGCCGAAAGCCGCGGGCGTGATCCACACCGATTTCGAAAAAGGGTTCATCCGCGCGGAGACGACCTCCTACACGGATTTCGTCGACCACAATGGCGAGCAAGGCGCGAAGGAAGCGGGCAAAATGCGCCTTGAAGGAAAGGAGTATGTCGTCAAAGACGGCGACATTCTACACTTCCGATTCGCGAATTAGGGCTGGGGCGGCTTGCGAAAGATCAGTGGCGAGCCCTCACCTGACGCGGCCCGGTCAGTCCAGCGCTATGGTGCGACCCGCTCCAACCCCTTAAGTGCGTACTCGTATCCAGGCGCGATGGTGAGAGCGATCGCGTAGAGTTGCGCCGCTTGCGCATGATCCTGCGATACGCCGTCGCCTTGGTGGTGGTGCAGTCCGACTTCGCGACATCCCGCGCCATACCCGCGATCGCAGCTTCTCATCCAAAGCTCGATCGCCGCGGTCACGTCTCTCGGTCCGACCAGGCCGTCTCTGAGCGCGACGCCGAAATTGAAACAGCCCACGTCGATCCCGTTCTTGCAAGCTTCCGACAGGAGGCTCTTTCCCCGCGCTTTGTCCCGCCCATCAGCGCGCTGAACCAAGGCTCTCCCCAGTTCACGCATCTCGGCCGGTATCCGCCTTCGCAGGATCTTTGGAACAGCGTGACCGACAACGCCTCGCTCTCGGCGACGCCGACCCCAGATTGATGGGCTGCGCCGAGTTCGCCGCATGCGATCGGCTCGCCTGCTTCGCAAGACCGGCGGAAGAGCCGGGCGGCCTCAACAACATCCGCTTAGACGCCGAGGCCGCCTCGATATGCTGCGCCAAGATTGAGACAGCCGCGTGCGTCACCGCGCTCGCATCGATCGCGGTCCGCCTCGGTCTCCGAATCAGCGGTCTGCGCGGAGACAGTCCCGCCTCCGGCGCTGAGGAAGAGCGCGAGCGCCGCCAAGGCGCCGCCCGCGGCGCGGCGCGCGCTTCGAAACATGCGTTTTCTCGTCATTCGCTTTCATCCAGCGCTGGCGATCTTCCTCGTCAGCGCATTACGCGCGCGAGGCCGTCCTCTGCGAAAGCGAAGCCTGGGGCGAGGTTGAGGGCGCGGCGGTAGAGGCGGGCGGCTTCGCTCCGGCTCTGGGCGACGCCGTCGCCTTCCTCGTAAAGATTGGCGAGATAGGCGCAGCCGCTCGGCTCGAAGGCGGAGCAGGCTCTCTGGTAATACTGAGCCGCGATCTCGAAGCTCTTGCCGACGCCGCGTCCTTGGTGATGCGCCACGGCGAGATTGGTGCAGCCGCCGGGATCGCCGGTCTCGCAAGCTTGGCGAAAGAGCGCGGCGCCGGTCGCGGCGTCTTGAGCGACGCCGTCGCCTTCGAAGTAGTGCCGCCCGACCTCGCGGCAGCCTTGGGGATACCCACCCTCGCAGCTCTCGGTGAAAAAGCGAAGGCTGGCGGAGAAGTCGCGCGCCACGCCGACGCCTTCGCGATAAGCGACGCCGAGATTGAAGCAGCCCTCCATCACGCCGGCGAGGCAAGCGCCGTCCAGCATCCGCGCCGCGCGGATGCGATCCACCGGCAGGCCGCGCCCTTGGATCAGCGCCGTGGCCCAGCTGACGCAGCGCGGCGCGTCGCCCTCTTCGCAGGCCTGCTGAAACAGCGCCGCGGCGAGCTGGTCGTCCCGAGCGACGCCGTCGCCGAGTTCGTAAAGCGCGCCAAGCTCGCCGCAGGCGATCGGCTCACCTTCCTCGCAAGCGCGCTCGAACAAGAGAGCGGCGCGACCCGCGTCCCGAGCGACGCCGTCGCCGTCGCGATAGGCCATACCGAGATCGAGGCAGGACCAGGCGTCGCCCTGACGACAGTTCGCCCGCGCCGCAGCGAGGGGCTGCGCGTCGCGGACCGCGTCGCCGGACGCCTCGGCTGCGGCGGGCGGCGCCGGAAAGCCAAATGTCGCCAGCGCGAGAACGAAGGCGGCGCTCATGAAAAACGAGCCGCCCGCGCGCCGCGGTCGGCGCGTCGGCCAGTGGGATCTCATCGTCATCCGCGCATCATACCTTCCGCGATCGTGCTCGCTCATCGCGGTCCTACTCGGCGACGCGGGCGAGGCCGTCCGTCGCATAATCGAATGCGTCGTCGAGCTGAAGCGCGCGGCGATAAAGCCGCTCCGCCTCGGCGCGATCCGTCGTCACCGCTTTGCCGTTCTCATACATCTCCGCGAGGTAAGCGCAGCCCTCGGCGCTGTCGAGATCGCAGCCCTGCTGGTAGAACCGGACCGCCGCCTCGAAGCCTTCGGCGCCGCCGCGATCCTGCTCGTGCCAGACGCCGAACCGCGCGCAGGCGTCGCCAGAGCCGAGTTTGCAGCCCTTATGATAGAGCCGCGCCGAGACGAGCGGGTCGGCCGGCACGCCTTCGCCCGCATCATGCAACTCGGCCAGGGCGGTGCAGCCGATGGCGTCGTCATGGTCGCAGGCCGCTTCGAACCGCGCGGCGGCGGCCGCCGAGTCTTGCGGGACGCCGGCGCCTTCCCGGAGCGCGACGCCGAGATTTCCGCAGGCCGAGCCGTAGCCTGCGTCGCAAGCCGTCTCGTAAAGCGCGGCCGCTCGCTCCAAATCCATCGCGACGCCCTCGCCGATTTCATACGAGACGGCGAGGTTGAAGCAGCTCGGCATATGCGCCGCGTCGCATCCCTTTTGGTAGAGCGTCGCCGCTTCGGCGTGATCGCGCGCGACGCCGCGCCCTTGGTCATACGCCACGGCGAGGTTGTAGCAGGCCGCAGGCACGCCTTCGTCGCAAGAGGGGCGGTACAGCCCGGCCGCCGCCACAGGATCAGCGGCGACGCCCTCGCCGAAATCATACGCGGCGCCGAGCAAGTAGCACCCCGCCGCGCCGCCCGCTTCGCAGGCTTTTTGATAAAGCGCCACCGCCCGATCCGCGTCCTCCGCCACGCCGCGTCCGCGGGCGTGGAGAAAGCCGAGCCGGCTGCAGCCATCTGCCGCGCCGGCGGCGCATGCGCGCTCGTAAAGCGCGCGGGCGCGATCCGCATCTGGCGCGACGCCGTCGCCTTTTTCGTAAAGAGAGCCAAGCGCCGCGCAGCCGAGGCCGTCGCCGCCGTCGCAAGCGCGCTCGAACCAGGGCGCCGCCGCCCCGGGCGCCGCGTCGCCGATCGCGCCTTCATAGATCAGCACGCCGTGATTGTGGCAGCCGAAGGAGGAGCCTCTCTCGCAGGCGATGCGGAACATCTCCGACGCTTTGGCGAGATCCACAGCGACGCCTTCGCCTTCGCGGTGGCTGATCCCGAGATTGTAGCAGCCGAGCGCCGCCCCGCCGTCGCAGGCGCGCCGGTTCAGGCGCAGTGATTGCGCCAAATCTTTAGGCCCGCCCTCGCCATTGTACCGCATATCGGCCAAATGCGCGCAGGCGTCGGCGCCGCCGCCGTCGCAGGCCTTTTGAAACAGCGCCGCGGCGCGGGCGTGGTCTTTCTCGACGCCCTCGCCGTTGAAGGCCAACATCGCCGCGCCGGCGCAGCCCTCCTCATCCTGCTGATCGCAGCCGCGCTGGTAATACGCCGCCGCCGCGACGAAATCCTGATCCACGCCTTCGCCGCGATACAAATGATAAGCGTAGCGCGTGCAGCCGAAGGGCTCGCCCGCCTCGCACGCGCCCTTCGCCAATCGCGCGGCCTGCGGCGCATCTTGCTCGAGACCCGCCGCCCCGATCCGCAGAAAACCCGCGAGGTTCACGCAGCCGAGCGCGTCGCCGCCCTCGCATCCTTGGCGGTAGAACCGGGCGGACTGCGGCAGATCTTGCGCCGCGCCTTCGCCGACTTCGAGCTGATAGCCGAGATCCGTGCAGCCTTCCGGCGCGCCGCCGTCGCACGCCTTTCGAAACAGGGCGACGGCGCGCGCCGCGTCAGTCTCCACGCCGTCGCCGCGACTGTGCAGCGCGCCGAGCGAGCGGCAGGCGGGCGCGTGATCCTGCTCGCATGCGGCGGTCAGCAGCCGCGCCGCTTTGGCGTAGGCGGCGTGCGCTTGATCGGGCGCTGCGGCGTCGCCATCGCGCGCGTAGCCGTCGGCGATCTCAGTCAGCCGCCGCGCATCCTCAGCGGCGAACGCCTCCGTCGCCTGCGCCGCGCGCGGATCTCCGCCGGCCGCGGCATGCTCGACCGGCTCTCGCGCCGAAGCCGGTCCCACCACGAGCGCGAAGCCCAGCGCCGCCGCGCTCACCGCGCGCGCCAAACGCCAGCCGCGCGCCGCGCCTGGCGTCCGGCGCCTGATCATGGCGCTCCCCGCCTCAGTCCAGAATCGTGTCATCGGCCGCCCCTCCCCAGTCCGATTCCGCGATGTTAACAGGACTAGCTCCCGTAGAAAGTGTGTTTCTGCGCGTCACTTCCCGACTGCGCGAGCGCCGTCAGCGCGCCGCGCCCAGCCGATCGAGATTCTCCGAGGCCGGGCCGAGCTCGGGGTCGTACTCCAGCGCTTCGCGGTAATACGCGATCGCCTGTTGAGCGCTGCGGCCGACGCCGAGGCCCTGTTCATACATCCAGCCGAGATTGTTGCAGGCCGGCGCATAGCCGCTGTCGCATGCTTCGCCGAAAAGGTCCGCGGCGCGCGGCAGATCCCGCTCCGCCCCGACGCCTTCGAAGAACACGGCGCCGAGATTGGCGCAGCCGATTGGTTCGTCATCCTCGCAGGCGCGGCTGAACAACGTGGCGGCGCGATTGAAATCCTGTTGAACGCCAAGCCCTTGAGCGTAAAGCACGCCGAGGTTGGCGCAGGCTAGGGACTCGCCGGCGTCGCAGCCCTGGCGGTAATACGCGGCGGCCTGCCGGTCATCCTGGCGCACGCCGCGGCCTTGGCCGTACAGCGACGCGAGCGCGGTGCAGCCGAACGCGTCGCCGCCGTCGCAGCCTTGGCGGTAAAGCGCGGCGGCGCGGGCGGGATCGGCGCGAACGCCTTCGCCGGCTTCGAACGCGGCCCCGAGACTGGTGCACGCCTCCGGGTCGCCAGCCTCGCAATCGGACCGATCGAGCGCCACCGCGGCCGCCGGGTCGAAGGGCGCGGCGGCGCCGTCGCCTTGCGATTGCGCCATAACGTCGCCTGCGGGCGCGAGGGCGGCCAAAGCGGCGGCCAAAGCGGCGATCACGGCGCCGCAGATGATCCCCGAAGGCGCGCGGCGCTCGGCCGAAACGCCTGCTGTCGGAACTTCCGCCCTGGAAGCTCCGACCGGTGTGGTCTGTCTCAGCGTGCTCCGCCTTGGCGCTGTCATTCTCGCCTCCTTTTGCGTTCGGTCGCGTCGCGGCGAAACGCTCGGTCTCGTCCCGAGCCCTCACATGGCGCGCCGTCGCGCCGGTCTTTCCGTCTCGAGCGCCGTCTGGAGCGCGGCGAACCGCGCGAGAAACGCCGCCTTCGCCTCCTCAGGCGGCTGCGGCGTCAGGCGCAAATCACCCATCGCGTCGCCGGGCGGCGCGCCGAAGAACCGGTTCGCCTCCTCCGGTTCGAAGCCTGCGAGTTGCACCGCCTCGGCATGCGCCGCCAGACGATCCGCCCTCTTGACCAGCTTCTGCGCCGTGGCGCTCGGCTCCGGCGGCAGGCCGAACCGCACCAATGTCGCGCCCAGCAGGCGCGTCTCCAGCGCTTTATACTGATCGCCGATCATGGCTTTGAACGGGCTGATCAAATCGCCGACGACATATTCCGGCGCATCATGCAGCAAGGCGTAGAGCCTCTCGCCTACGCTCGCCTTCGGCTTCAGCGCGTGGGTGAGCTGCTCGACGAGAACTGAGTGCTGCGCGACCGAGAACGCCCATTCCCCATGAGTTTGACCGTTCCACCGCGCGACGCGGCTTAGACCATGGGCGATGTCGTCGATCTCGATGTCGAGGGCGCTCGGATCGAGCAGGTCAAGGCGCCGTCCGCTCAACATGCGTTGCCAGGCGCGGGCGGGTTTCTTCATAGCGGCGTCTTCATCGAACCATCGTCACAGGGCGAACCAGTCATTTGCAAAGCGAGCCTTCGTCTCGAGGCGAAGGCCGCTGCGCGCGCGACCGAATCGCAGCGGCGCCGGTTGCGGCGCGTCGCGACCGAGCGCTTTAGCGACCTAGCGCCGGCGCGCCATGCTTGTCGAGCGCCGCGGAATTCAACGCCCGGCGCGACAAGCGGCCCTACCGGCTCTCGTTGGTTTTGCTTCTCACCGCGAACTCGGTATACCGCGCCGGTTTAGAGCCGCCGGGCCGCGCCGCTGATTCTAGCGCCGCCGGCCGCGCCGCGCGCTCTCCTTTCCGACCGTTTAGGAGCCCTCATGCCCGCCGACGCCTCTCTCGCAGACCATATCGTCGCCGATCTCAGCCTCTCTGATTGGGGCCGCAAAGAAATCGCCATCGCTGAAACGGAGATGCCGGGCCTGATGGCCTGCCGCGAGGAGTATGGCGCGGCGCAGCCGTTGAAAGGCGCGCGGATCGCTGGCTGTCTGCACATGACCATCCAAACGGCGGTGCTGATCCAAACGCTCGAAGCGCTCGGCGCCAGCGTGCGCTGGGCGTCCTGCAACATCTTCTCGACGCAAGATCACGCCGCCGCGGCCATCGCGGACGCCGGCACGCCGGTCTTCGCCAAAAAGGGCGAGACCCTTGAGGAGTATTGGGATTACGTCGACAAAATCTTCGACTGGCCCGAGGCCGAGGGCGGCGCGCCGAATATGATTCTCGACGATGGCGGCGATGCGACGCTCTACATCATCCTCGGCGCGAAGGCGGAGGCGGGCGAGACCGTGCTGCCGAACCCGGAGAACGAAGAAGAAGAGGTGCTGAAGGCGCAAATGCAAAAGCGCCTCGCCAGCTCGCCGGGCTGGTTCACCAAGATCCGCGACAGCGTGAAAGGCGTCTCGGAAGAGACGACCACGGGCGTCCTGCGCCTCGGCCAAATGGCCGCGCGCGGCGATCTGCCCTTTCCAGCGATCAATGTGAACGATAGCGTCACCAAGTCGAAATTCGACAACCTCTATGGTTGCCGCGAAAGCCTGGTCGACGGCATCCGCCGCGCCACCGATGTGATGCTCTCGGGCAAAACCGCGGTGGTCGCAGGCTATGGCGATGTGGGCAAAGGCTCCGCCGCGAGCCTGCGCAATGGCGGCGCCCGCGTGATGGTGACCGAGATCGATCCGATCTGCGCGCTTCAAGCGGCGATGGAGGGGTATGAAGTCGTCACTATGGATGAAGCCGCATCAAAGGCGGATATCTTCGTGACGGCCACCGGCAATAAAGATGTGATTACGGTCGACCACATGCGCGCGATGAAGGACCGCGCGATCGTATGCAACATCGGTCATTTCGACAGCGAGATCCAAGTCGGCGCGCTGAAGAACCAGAAATGGTCGCCAGTGAAGCCCCAAGTCGACGAGATCGAATTCGCCGACGGCAAGCGCATCCTGCTGCTCGCGCAAGGCCGCCTCGTCAATCTCGGCTGCGCCACCGGCCATCCGAGCTTCGTGATGTCGGCGAGCTTTACCAACCAGGTGCTCGCGCAGATGGAGCTTTGGGCCAACCACGCGAACTACGAAAACCAAGTCTACGTGCTGCCGAAAGCGCTGGATGAGAAAGTCGCGCGGCTGCATTTGAAAAAGCTTGGTGCCAATCTGACTGAGCTTTCGAAAGACCAGGCGGATTATATCGGCGTTGAAAGCGCCGGTCCGTTCAAGCCCGAAACCTATCGTTACTAAGGAGGGCGACGAATGGCGCGCCAAACTTATCTATTCACGTCCGAATCGGTGTCGGACGGACATCCGGACAAAGTCTGTGATCAAATTTCCGACGCGATTGTGGACTTGATCGTCGGCAAAGAGCCTGAAGCCCGCGTGGCGGTGGAGACCGCGGCGACCACGAACAAAGTCGTGCTCATGGGCGAGGTGAAGATCAGCGATGAAAACGCCGTCTCGCCGGAGGAGATGTGCGCCGCGGCGCGCGAGACCATTCGAGAGATCGGCTACACCCAAAAGGGTTTCCATCACCGCACCTGCTCGATCGATTGCTATGTCCATGAGCAAAGTCAGGACATCGCCCAAGGCGTCGACGCGGCCGAGAACAAAGATGAAGGCGCCGGCGATCAGGGGATCATGTTCGGCTACGCCACGAATGAGACGCCGGAGCTGATGCCGGCGCCGATCCTCTACAGCCACAAGATCCTTGAAGATCTCTCAGCCGCCCGCCGCTCCGGCGCGGAGCCTCGGCTCGGCCCTGATTCCAAAAGCCAAGTGACGGTGGAGTATCGCGACGGCAAGCCGGTTCGGGCGCACACCATCGTGCTGTCGACCCAACATCTCGATCCGGAGATGGACAGCCATGCGGTGCGCGAGATGGTCGAGCCTTACATCATCAGGGCCTTGCCGGAGGGCTGGATCGACGCGCAGACGGTATGGCATGTGAACCCGACTGGTCGTTTTGTCATCGGCGGGCCGGATGGCGACGCGGGGCTCACCGGCCGGAAGATCATCGTCGACACCTATGGCGGCGCGGCGCCCCATGGCGGCGGCGCGTTCTCGGGCAAGGATCCGACAAAGGTCGACCGCTCCGCGGCCTACGCAGCCCGCTATCTGGCCAAAAACGTCGTCGCCTCTGGCGCGGCGGATCGCTGCTGCGTGCAGCTCTCCTACGCCATCGGCGTGGCCGAGCCGCTTTCGATTTATGTTGAGGATTACGGCACGGGCCGCATTCCCGCCGAAGCGGTGGAGAAAGCGTTGCGCGAGGTGATGTCGCTGACGCCCCGCGGGATTCGGACTCAGTTGAAGCTGAACCAACCGATCTTCAAGCGCACCGCGGCCTTTGGCCATTTCGGCCGCCAGCCGGCGGCGGATGGCGGCTTTTCCTGGGAGAAGACCGACCTCGCCGACGATCTGGCGAGCGCGCTCGGCCTCTGAAGGCGCGGGCTCGTTTCGGGCGATGCGGCGGCGCTGACTTCGAGGCGTCGCCGCGACGCCCCGAAGCGCTGCTTTTGGCCGAAGTCGCTAGCCTGGGGCCCGAGGCGTCCCTTCGCCGCGGCGGCGCGGACGAGCGAGCGCGCCGTAAAGGCCCAGCAGCGCGCCGGCGGCGATCACCAGCCCACCGAACACAAGCGGCGCGGCGCTTGGCGCGAGCTCGCGGCGCCGGCTCTCCAAGAACGGCTCGATGAACACCGCGTCCGGCGCCAGCGTCAGCCCTTCGCTTTCCAGCGCCTCCGCGATGCGGCGCCGCGTCCTCGGCCCGGCGCGCGCGGGCGCGCCGCGAAACTCGACGATCGTGCCCGCCGGTCCGGCGGCTCGCGCCCAATTCGCGAAGGCGGCGTCCGGCGCCGCGCCGCTCGGCTCGAACAGAACCGCGGCGACCTCGTCGCCCGGCCGTTGGTCCGTCTCCGCGTAGAGCGGCGCGACGAAAGCGTCACGGATCCCATCGCGGATGATGTAGGCGCGCGGCAAATCGAGCTGCGCGCGCAGCGCGATCTCGCCCGTTGGGCTCGGCGGCGCCGCGAGCGCCTCCGCCAAGGACGAGAAGGGCGGCGGCGGGCCGTCTGCGAGCGCGATTTTCGCCGCGCGATCGGCGAGCGCGGCGCCGAGCACAAGAAACCCGACGGACATCAAGGCGAGCGCCGAGAGAGTCAGCGCGGCGCGGCGCCAGCGAACGGGCGCGGCCATAGGCGGCGGCGCTTTGAGGCGTCGCCGCGGTTTCGGCGAAGGCGCGGGCTCAGCCGCCGGCGTCGCCTTCGTCTCGGTTTCGCTCGCCTCCGTCATGCGGTCTCGCGCCTGTCAAACTCGGTGAAACGACGAGAGAGAAGCATCCGCGCCGGCTGCGATCCTGTCGAGACTAAGCCGCGCCCATCAACGCAAGTTTGAAGCGAGTGCGGCCGCCTCCAGCGCCGCGGCGTCTTCACCGGGCCGCGCGATCAGTTGCACGCCATACGGACAGCCGTCGCGCCAGAGCGCAGGAACCGAAACCGCGGGCCAGTCGATCAGCGTCCACAGCTGTTGCGGCCGGCGATCGCCCGTGGACGGCCCGAAGGGCGGCGCAGCGCCGAGGGCCGCTGGGGCGAGGATCACGGCGCCGGGCGGAACCGCAGCAGCCAGCGCGGCTTGGATCGCTTCGGCGGCGCACAGCGCCTCGCGATAGGTCTCGTCGCTGACCGCGAGGCCCTGCTCCAAGACGCTGCGAAAGGCCGGCGAGATCGCGTCCCGCTCAGCCTCGAGGAGCGCGCCATGGCCGCGCGCGACGTCATGGGCGAGGATCGCATGCGTCGCCGCCGGCTCGCCCGCCACGGCGTTTGGCGCTGTGAACGCTGTGAGAGGCGGGCCGGCCGCGGCGAGACGCTCCGCCGCGGCGTCGACCGCGGCCGCCATTCCCGGCTCCAGCGGCGCGTCGAACCAAGGCTCAAGCCGCATGATCGCCGCCAGCGGCGCGGCCGCGATCGGCCGGCTCATCGCCTCCACCGCCGCCTGCGCCAAGGACACGCTCGCCGCGATCACGCCCACCGTGTCGAGGCGCGAGGAAAGCGGCATCACGCCGCGCCGGTCGATGCGCGCGCGCTGCGGTTTGTAGCCGACGACGCCGCAATAGGCCGCGGGGCGGATGATCGAGCCAAGGGTCTGCGTCGCCAGGGCGAAAGGCGTCAGTCCGGCGCCGACCGCGGCGGCGGATCCGGACGACGAGCCGCCCGGCGTGCGCGCGGCGTCATGGGGATTGCGCGTCGGCCCCGCCGCGCCGAGGGCGAACTCGGTTGAGACCGTCTCGCCGATCGCCACGGCGCCCGCCGCCTCCAGCCGCGCGACGCAAGGCGCTGTCGCCGACGCGATCCGCCCCGCTTGCGTCGCTGAGCCCCAGCCGGCGGGCCGTCCCGCGCGATCGATGATCTCTTTGACGCCGAAGGGCAGCCCGTAAAGCGGACCGCGCGCCTCGATAGGGTCCGCGTCAAGCGCTCGAGCCCGCGCCCTCGCGCCGGCGCGGTCCAGCGCGACGAAAGCCCGAAGCGCCGCATCGCGCGCCTCGATGAGATCAAGCGCGGCGTTGATCCGCGCCATCGCCGTGTCCTCTGAACCGGCCTCGCGATCCCGCCCCGCCATCAACCGCCTCCATCGCCGCGCGCGCCTAAGCGCCGTGACCAGAGGATGTGCGGCGCCCGCCCGCCTCGACCAGCGCCGCCGCCTCGCAGCGATCGAACAGCGCCATGGCCGCGAACACGTTTCGATCGGCTCGAAATCAGAAGGGCTTTCCGCGCAGCGCTCTTTTCGTTTGATCCCGACCCGCCAGTGTTGCGACCGGTCTTCAGAAGCGAGAGGCCCGCGCGCGGGGCGTCGTTCCGCCGTCAGCGGCCATACACCCGCTCGAACGCCTCAAACACCGCCTCCAGCGCTTGGTCATCGACATCAAGATGGAAGACCATCCGCAGGGTCGGCTTCGAGGGGTTGATCCGCACTCCGGCCTCGGCGAGCGCCGTCAATAGCGGCGCGTGATCTTCCTCGCGCGGCGTGACGAACACCATGTTGGTCGGCGTCGCCCGCACTGCGACGGCGTCGAAGCTGGAGAGGCGTTGCGCCAGGCGGGCCGCGCGCCCGTGGTCCTCCGCGAGCCGCTCCGCCTGATGCTCGAGCGCGTAAAGCCCCGCTGCGGCGAGCCCGCCCGCCTGGCGCATGCCGCCGCCGAGCATCTTGCGCGTCCGCCGCGCTTTGTCGATGAACGCGCGCGGCCCGGCCAGCACCGAGCCCACCGGCGCTCCGAGCCCTTTGGAGAGGCAGAGCGACACGCTGTCCGCCGCCGCGGCGATCTCGGCGGCCTCAACGCCCAGCGCGACCGCCGCGTTCATCAGCCGCGCGCCGTCTAGATGCACCGCCAGTCCCTCGGCGCGGCCCGCATCCGCCGCCTCTCGCATCCGCGCCATCGGCACGACGGCGCCCGAGACCGTGTTCTCCAGCGACAGAAGGCGCGAGACCGGCAGATGCGAATCATCCGGTTTCACCGCCGCGGTGATCGCCGCCGGATCGAGCCCGCCATCCGCCGCCGTCTCCAGCGGCTCGAGCGCGACGCCGCCGAGCACGCTCGCGCCGCGCGCCTCGTAGGAATAGGTGTGATAAGCGCGGCCCGTGATCACTTCCTCGCCGCGGCCGCACCAGCTCAGCATGGCCAGCAAGTTGGATTGCGTGCCGCTCGGGCAGAACAACGCCGCCTCTTTGCCGAGCCGCTCCGCGGCGGCGCCCTCAAGCCGGTTAACCGTCGGATCGTCGCCATAGACGTCGTCGCCTAGCGCCGCCGCCGCCATGGCGCCGAGCATGCCGCTCGTCGGTTGGGTCACCGTGTCCGAGCGCAGATCCGCGCGACAGCGCGGCGCGGCCTCCAGCTGTTCGCTCAGCGCGTAGATCGACGCACCGTTCACGACCGCCCCTCCTCCATCACGCATACCCTCCCATCGCGCAGACCCGCGCCCATTCCTCTTCCGTCACCGGCTGCACCGAAAGCCGCGAGTTCTTCACCAGCATCATCTCCGCCAGCGCGGGCTCGGCCTTCACCGACGCCAGCGTCACCGGCTCGGGAAACGGAGCGACGGCTTTGATGTCGACGCAATGCCAAGCGCCGGTCGGATCCGTGCTGTCGGGATGCGCCTCGGCGATCACTTCGCAAACACCGACGACCCGTTTCTCATCGACCGAGTGGTAATAAAAGCCGAGATCGCCGATCTCCATCGCTTGCATTTGTTTCTTGGCGAGATGGTTGCGCACGCCATCCCATTCCTCGCCCTTCGCCCCTTTGGCGACGAGATCGTCCCAGCTGAAGGTGTTCGGCTCGGATTTGAAAAGCCAATAGGCCATGCGCGCGCTCCCGGATGCGGATGAAATCCAGCAGCGTCATAACGAGCGCGCGCCCCTCTGGCGAATAGGAACCTGCCGCGAAACAAGATCCGTTCGCAGTCACGCGGAAGGATGCGTCAGCCGATCACGCGGTTCCAGGCTCTGATCTCGACGCGGTCGAACAACTCCGCCGCGGCGTAAGGATCCTTCGCCGCCCACGCCTCCGCCGCCGCGCGGTCGGCCACGTCGAGAACGATGAGAGAGCCGATCATGCTCTCCCCATCCTCCGCCAAAAACGGTCCGGCCTGCGCCACGACGCCCGTCTCTTTGAGATAAGCGACATGATCAGCTCGGTTCGCCTTGCGAACCTCAAGATGGCCGGGCTTGTCGATGCAGATCACCGCGAAGAGCATAGGTCGAACGTCCTTTTTCAGCGCTCCGCCGGCTGCGGCGGGCTCGCAGCGCAGGTAAGGGCGCCGGCGCAGGTCTGGCCATCCTTTGTTGCGCGCGCCCTCCTCTCAGGCTTTGGCCCCGCGCTTGCCCGAGCCGAGCAACGGCGACGCCGTCTCATCCAGCGGCCAGCGCGGGCGGGCGATCAGGGCGTGCGGATCGGACGCCCCGCCCGCCGCCAGCCGCTCCAGCCCCGCCCATGCGATCATCGCCGCATTGTCGGTGCAGAGCGCGAGCGGCGGCGCCGAAAGCGTCATCCCCTCCGCCGCCGCGACGCCCTCCAGCGCCGCGCGCAACGTCTTATTCGCCGCGACGCCGCCGGCCACGGCCAGGCCGCAAGGCCCGGGCGGCCGATCTTTCAGGAACAAGCGCGCCGCGATCGCGGTCTTTGCGCCGAGGCTCTCGGCCGCCGCCGCCTGAAAACTCGCGCAAAGATCGGCGACATCCTCGTCATAAAGCCCGCCTTGCGTCTCCGAGAGCGCGTCCGCCGCCAGCCGCGCCGCCGTTTTGAGGCCCGAGAACGACATATCCGCGTCGCCCCGGCTCGCGAGCGGGCGCGGAAAGGCGAACCGCGCCGGATCGCCTCTTGCGGCCCAGCGCTCTACCTCCGGGCCGCCGGGAAAGCCGAGGCCGAGATGTTTGGCCAGCTTGTCGAACGCCTCGCCCGGCGCGTCGTCGATGGTGCCGCCGAGCCGGCGATAGCGCCCGAGCGCCTCCACCGCGATCAGCTGGCAATGGCCGCCGGACACCAGAAGCAGCAGATAAGGATAACTGAGCCCGTCCGACAGCCTGGGCGTCAGCGCATGGCCTTCGAGATGGTTGATCCCGAGCACTGGGCGGCCCGCCGCCGCGCCCACGGCCTTGGCCGTGGCGACGCCGGCGATCACGCCGCCGATCAAGCCCGGTCCGGACGTCGCGGCGATCGCGTCCACGCGGCTCAGCGCCTCGCGCCCTTCGCCGAGCCCCGCCGCGCGCAGCGCCTCCGCGATCACCGCGTCGAGTTTCTCGAGATGCGCGCGCGCCGCGATCTCCGGCACGACGCCGCCGAATTTCGCATGCAAACGTTCTTGTCCCGCGACGATGGACGACGAAATCCGCCCAGGCGCCGCGACCGCGCCGTCTGAAACTTCGGCCTCGACCACCGCGGCGGCGGTCTCGTCGCAGCTCGATTCAATGCCGAGCACTCTTAGAATAACGCCGCCCTCCCGCCGCTGCGCCTCCCAATCAGCGCCTCCCAATGAGCGTCGCCCGAGCAGCGTCTCCCGCCCAGCGCTTTTCCCGATGCTGCGCCTCCCGATGGTGCGCCGAGCATCGCCGCGCGTCGAGTCGGTGCGCCGCGTTCAGGCCCCGCGCGCGAACGGCGCGCAGGGCCTCGATGGCCCTAAGCGCCGTCCTCTCCTGTCGCTTCGACATCTCGCTCCAGCGCCGCCGTTTCATAGGCGAGCATCGCCCGTTTCGTCGCGAGGCCCCAGTGATAGCCGCCGAGCGCGCCTGACTTTCGCAACGCGCGATGGCACGGGATGATCCAGGAGACAGGGTTGCGGCCGATCGCCGTGCCGACGGCGCGCACGGCCTTGGGCGCGCCGATGGCGGCGGCGATGTCGGAATAGGCGGCGACATGGCCGCTCGGGATCGCCAAGAGCGCCTCCCACACTTTGATTTGGAACGGCGCCCCGAGCGGCGCGACGCGGGTTTCGCCCTTTCCGGCGAAGGCCGCCTCGACCCAGCCGGCGATCGGCGCGCGATCGCGGGTCAATCGCGCCTTGGGCCAGCGCCGCGCCAGATCGGCGAGCGCGGCCTCTTGCTCCGCCTCACCGGCCCCGGCGAAAGCGAGACCGGAGAGGCCAAGCTCGGAGCCGACCGCCACAGCGGGGCCGAAGGGCGATGCGAACCACTCATAGCGGAGCGTCAACCCCTCGCCGCCGCTGGCGTAAACGCCAGGGCTCATCGCCTCCCACCCGATGAAAAGATCATGCAGCCGCCCGGGCGAGGAGAGCCCCGTCTCCAGAGTGACATCCAACACAGCGCGCCGCTCGCGGAGCAGCCGGCGCGCGTGCTCCAGGGTCAGGTAAGAGAGATATTTCTTAGGGCTGACGCCCACCCATGCTGAGAACATGCGCTGCAAATGCGCCGGGCTATAGCCGATATGCCCCGCGAGCGCATCGAGGCTCGGCTGCTCCTCCGCATGCTCTTCAAGAAACCGGATCGCCGCTTCGACGATGGCGTAATTCGGCGCCGCATCGGCCGGGGCAGCCGCGCCGGGGCGGAGAGCGGCTTGGGTCATGCGCGATCATCCATGGCGATCATCCTTCGTAAGCGGCGCCCAGCCGTTTCAGCCGGACGCGTGCGACGGCGGCTCTGTGGTCTCGCCGTTTTCTATCGATGCGGATCGCAGTTTGGCGCGACCCGATTCCTGCGCCGCGCCGCCGGCGGAGCGCGGATCACATTCGCGCCAGCGCGCGGCCGCGCCGGCTTTTCGCCGCGTTTTCGTGGGCTACTTTCCCACATGTCGCGACCGCATCGTCGGATCGCCCGCACCGCCCCTGAAGGAGACCCTTTATGCCGCTTCCGTCTTCACGCCGCCGCGCCGGTGTTCTCTTCGCCGCTCCCGCATTTCTGGCCGCAGGTCTTCTCTCCGCGCCATCCGCCCAAGCGGATGAGGGCGGCCGCATCGGCGTCGATGTCAGCTGCTGCTCCACACCAACCGTCGAAGCCTTTCCGGGCGACGATGTCGATGGCCGCCGGATCCGCAATTACGTCTTCATCTACGCCGATCGCAACAATGACGGCGTGCTGCGCGGTCGCGAGCTGAGGATCGCCAAGAAGCGCGCCATCCGTGAGGATCGCAGCGGCCGCGACTACCGCTAGCCGTTTCGGCCGCGAGCGACGCCGCGCCCCGCGGCCGGTCTGTTCGGCGCGCGTCGCCCTTGCGTAAGGGGCGCCGGCGCGACAGGGTGCGCGCCATGCCAACGCACTCCTCTTCGGCCGGCCCGAAAGCAAAATCCAAACGCGCCGCCGCCAGCGCCGCCTCCAAAAAGGCGCCGTCGGCGAAGAAAGCCGCCGGCGCGGCCAGCGCCGAACCCGCCGCGGCGCCGCTCTCGCCCGAGACGATCGCGGAGATCTACCGCCGCTTCCACGCCGCCGAACCCGAACCGAAGGGCGAGCTCGATCACACCAACGCCTTCACGTTGCTCGTGGCCGTCGCGCTTTCAGCGCAGGCGACGGATAAAGGCGTGAACGCGGCGACGCGCGCTCTTTTCAAAATCGCCGACACGCCGGAGCGGATGATCGCGCTCGGCGAGGAAGGGTTGATCGAGCACATCAAGACCATCGGTCTTTTCCGCAACAAGGCCAAGAACGTCATGGCGCTCTGCCGTCTGCTGCTGGACAAGCATGGCGGCGTCGTGCCGACCAGCCGCGCCGCGCTCGAGGCGCTGCCCGGCGTTGGGCGGAAGACGGCTAA
The DNA here is from genome assembly GCA_038530925.1 of Pseudomonadota bacterium. GTDB lineage: Bacteria > Pseudomonadota > Alphaproteobacteria > Rhodobacterales > Rhodobacteraceae > JALEGB01. The sequence goes on along the minus strand of JBCBCG010000016.1, from coordinate 14,282 downwards.
TGTGGTTTTGAACATGTGGTTCAAACAGCCGACCATGGCCGTGGACACCCATGTGTTTCGCGTCGGCAATCGCACCGGGCTCGCGCCGGGAAAGGACGTCGTGGCGGTCGAGCGGCGCCTCGAGGATGTGACGCCGGTGGAATACAATCTCCATGCGCATCACTGGCTGATCCTGCATGGGCGCTATCTCTGCAAGGCGCGCAAACCCGAATGCGGCCGCTGCCTGATCGCCGATCTCTGCGGCTTTCCGCTCAAAACCGCGCAGACGCCTCCGGACGCCGCATAGGCGCCTCCAGCCCTTCGCGTTTGACTTCAAGGACATCATCATGACCGCCATCGATCCTTCCAAGCCGGTGGACGTCGTCGCCCTCGGCGCCGCCATCGTCGATGCGCTCGCCAGCGTCGAGGACGGCTTTCTCGTCGAGCATGACGTCGCCAAAGGGGCCATGACGCTGGTTGATCATGCGCGCGCCGAAGCGGTGCATCGCGGCGTCCGCGAAGCGCGCGAGATCTCCGGCGGCTCCGCGGCGAACACGGTGGCTGGACTCGCCAGCCTCGGCGCGCGCGTGGCCTTCGTCGGCAAGATCAAGGAAGACGCGGCCGGCGGATTGTTCCGCGAGGACATCCGGCGCATCGGCGTCGCCTTCGACACCGCGCCCTTCGCCGCAAACGCGCCTGGCGCCACAGCGCGCTGCCTGGTGCTGGTGACGCCGGACGCGCAGCGCAGCATGCTCACCGATCTCGGCGTCTCTGGCCTTTTGACGGTCGACGATCTGCCGATAGAGACCTTAGCGCAGGCCAAAATTGTCTATCTCGAAGGATACCTTTGGGATCACGTGGAGACCAAACGCGCCTTCTCAGCCGCCGCCGCGGCGGCGAAGGAGGCGGGGGGCGCGGTGGCGCTGACGTTGTCGGATGCGTTCTGCGTCGATCGCCATCGTGACAGCTTCAAAGAGCTTGTGGCCAACCAAGTCGACATACTCTTTGCGAATGAGGCTGAGATTCTCTCGCTCTATGAGACGGATGATTTCAGCGCCGCGGCGGCGGCGGCGGCGCGCGACGCGCCCATCGCGGTGATCACGCGCAGCGAGAAGGGCTGCGTTGTGCTCTCGGATGGTGAGCGCCATGACGTCGCCGCTGCGCCGATCGGCGCGCTGGTGGACACCACCGGCGCCGGCGATCTCTTCGCCGCCGGGTTTCTATTCGGCCTGGTGCGCGGCGCGGATCTGCAGACCTGCGGCCGCATGGGCTGCCTCGCCGCGTCCGAAGTGATCCAGCATCTTGGCGCGCGCCCGGAGATCAACCTCAAAGCGCTGTTCGAGGAGCATGGTCTCGGCTAGCGCGATCGCCCCTGGGGTTCCGCTCTACGCTCTCGGCGCCGGCGCGCTGAGCGCGCCCCCGCCCAAGGCGTCAAATATCGCCCGCGAAGAAAAGCGCGAGGCCGATTGCGGCGAGCACTAACGCCAGCCCGGTCAGCGTCGCCGTGATCCGCGCGCGGCGCAGCCGCGTCGTTGCCGCCGTGACGAAGGGGTCGGCCTCAACGCCCAGCACCGAGGCGACGATCGCGTATGTCCCGCTGCGCCATCCCGTGCGGTCGACGCCGAGAGGGATCAGACGCGTCGCGCCCACCTCGGACGCCGCAGGCGGCGTCGCGGCTTCCTCGCTGATGCTCACGAGATGCAGCCGCCTGGTCGGCGCGTCATCGCCCTTCAGCGCGAGAAAGGTCCGGATCGCCTCGTCAATCCATCGATCCTCCGCCGCGGAGGCGCTGCAAATCACCACGAGATGATCCGCCTCTCTGAGCGCGCCGCGCGCCTCGCGCGAGAGATCGATGTCGAGCGCGTCGCCCATGGGCAGGATCTGCGGATTCAGGCGGGTCGGCGCGCCCGGCGGCGCGACGCGCGGCGCGATGCGCTGCGGGAGAGCGGCCGCGAGGCGCCGCGCCGTCGGCCTCAAATCAGGCGTGCTGGCGACAAGAACGCGCGCGGGCGGGTTCGGCTCGGACGGCGCCTGCGCGGGATCGCTTTCGGCGGCGCTGTGCGGCGGGGCGATGTCGCGCGCTGGCGCGTCGGAGGGCAGGGAAGCGTCGGTCATGGCGGATCACGGGTTAGAGGTCGAGACGAACATAGGGCCCATCGCGCGGCCTCCGCAAACATGCATATGAAAATGCGGCACTTCTTGGTGGCTATCCGTGCCGGCGTTGGCGAGCACGCGAAAGCCGGAGCCGCCCGAAAGCTCCGACACGCCGGCCTTTTGGGCCACCTCGCCGACAGCCCGGAAGAAGTCCGCGATCTCCTCCGCGCTGGCGCGCGCGGTGAAGTCGTCGAACGTCACATAAGCGCCCTTGGGGATCACCAGCACATGCACCGGCTGCTGCGGTCGGATGTCCTTGAAGGCGAGGGAATGCTCGGTCTCCAAAACGGTGTCGTTCGGGATCTCGCCGCGCAGGATTTTGGCGAAGATGTTTTGATCGTCATATGCGTAGCTCATTGGCTCGCCCCTCCCGTCGTTCGGTCGGCTCGTCCGCTCTAACGGCCGCGGCGCGCCGAACCCTTCTTTGTCGCGTCATTTTTGTTCGCTTAATCCGTTCCTGGCGGCTTCGGCGCGCAGAGGCAAGTTCACGCAAAGCGCGCGGCTTCGCGAGCCGGCCTCACCCCTGGTTCAACCCGCTGAGAGCGCCGCTTCCCCGCCAGCGCATCGCGCCCATTTGTCTCCCAAGCCGAGGCGCTGGCGACCCCTGACAGCGGCGCGGCTCGACACTGAAACGAGGACCAAACCTCAGACCAAGACCAACCTCAGACCAAGACCAACCTCAGACAAGGAGACCTGACCATGAAAACCCTGATCATCGCTTTGACCGCCCTGACCGCCACCGTCGGCGCCGCGTCGGCCGCGGACAGCTTCACCCAGCGCGTGCCTGGCTACATCTTCGTGAAAGCCGACCGGAACAATGACGGCGTGTTGAACAAAGCCGAGCAGCGCAAGGCGCAGAGCCTCGTTCGCGAAGCCGGTCGGGAGCGCTAAGGCGCAGCGGCGACGCAGGGTCCGCGCCTCCTCCCTCACCGCGCGTGGATCCTGGCGATCGCCGGTAGGCGACCTGTCCCTCGCATCTCCCAGAAGGCCCGTCGCTAGCGGCGGGTCTTCCTTCATTCGAGGATCTCACTCGCGCCGCGCCGCCTTCTCCGCCAGGCCGGAGACGCCCTCGCGCCGCGCAAGCTCCGCCGCGACATCATCCAGCGACAAATCCATCGAAGCGAGCAGCACGAGCAGGTGAAAGAGGAGATCCGCGCTCTCGCTCGTCACCGCCGCGCGATCGCCCTCCGCGGCGGCGATGGCGGTCTCAACCGCTTCCTCGCCAAGCTTCTGAGCGCATTTCGAGCGGCCCTTCGCGAGGAGCCGCGCCGTATGCGACGCGCCGGCGTCGCCTTCCGCTTTGCGCGCTGCGATCACCGCCTCCAGCCGCCTGATCACTGCAAGCGCGTCCTGATCCGGCGCGGCGCTCATGAAGGCATGCCCGGCGTCGGCCGCACCGGCGCGCCGGCGTCTGCGAGCGCCGCTTTCGCCGCGCCGATGCTGTGCTCGCCGAAATGGAAGATCGAGGCGGCGAGCACCGCGCTCGCGCCCGCCTCGACGCCTTCGGCCAAATGATCGAGCGTTCCGACGCCGCCCGACGCGATCACCGGCACCGAGACGAGATCCGACACCGCGCGCGTCAATTCGAGGTCGAAGCCTTGCTTGGTGCCGTCGCGATCCATCGAGGTCAGCAAGATCTCGCCGGCGCCCTTCTCAACCACCAGCGCCGCGAATTCGAGCGCGTCGATCCCGGTCGGCTCGCGCCCGCCATGGGTGAAGATCTCCCAGCGCGGCGGCGCGCCGTCCGGCGCCGCGACGCGGCGGGCGTCGATGGCGACGACGATGCATTGCGCGCCGAACTTATCCGCGCCTTCGGCCACGAAATCGGGCCGCTTCACCGCGGCTGTGTTGATCGAGACCTTATCCGCGCCGGCGCGCAGCAAGGCGCGGATGTCCTCCACCGTGCGCACGCCGCCGCCGATGGTCAGCGGCATGAAGCATTGCTCGGCGGTGCGGGTGGCGACGTCCAGGATGGTGCCGCGCTTCTCGACGCTCGCTGAGATGTCGAGAAAGCAAAGCTCATCCGCGCCGGCGGCGTCATAGGCGCGCGCGCTCTCCACCGGATCGCCGGCGTCGCGCAAATCGACGAAATTCACGCCTTTGACGACGCGGCCATCCTTCACATCAAGACAGGGTATGACCCGTACGGTCAGCATGCTCAGAGCGTCCCTTGCAGCAGCGCGACCGCTTCGGCCGGGTCGATGCGCCCATCATAAAGCGCCCGGCCCGAGATCACGCCATCGAGCGGCGCGCCGGCGGAGCGCAAAGCGCGCAAATCGTCTAGCGAGGAGACGCCGCCGGACGCGATCACCGGTATGGCCGTCGCTTGCGCCAGCCGCGCCGTGCCCTCGACATTCGGGCCTTGCATCAGACCGTCGCGGTCGATGTCGGTGTAGATGATCGCGGAGACGCCGGCGTCCTCGAAGCGCTCGGCGAGCTCCACCGCGGTCAGCTCCGTCGTCTCGGCCCACCCTTCCACGGCGACTTTGCCGCCGCGCGCGTCGATGCCCACAGCGACGCGGCCGGGATGCGCGCGGCAGGCGGCGCGCACAAGATCGGGATCGCGCACCGCGGCGGTGCCGAGCACGACGCGCGTGACGCCTTTCTCAAGCCAGCTCTCCACCGCGGCGAGCGTGCGCACGCCGCCGCCGAGCTGCACCGGTATGTCCGCCGATGCGAGGATGCTCTCCACCGCGTCGGCGTTCACCGCGGCGCCAGCGAAGGCGCCGTTGAGATCCACCACGTGGATCCAGCCGCAGCCCGCTTCTTGAAAGCGGCGCGCCGGCTCGGCCGGATCGTCGAAGAACACGGTGGCGGTGTCCATCTCGCCGCGCTCGAGCCGCACGCAGGCGCCATCCTTCAAATCAATCGCGGGATAGAGGATCACGGACGCCACCTCAAAAACCGGTCGATCAACGATAAGCCCAAAACCTGGCTCTTCTCCGGGTGGAACTGGCATCCGATCATGCTGTCGCGCCCAAAGATCGCGGTGATCGGGCCGCCATATTCCGCCTCCGCCAGGATGACCGACGGGTCGGTCGGCCGCATGTGGTAGGAATGCACGAAATAGGCGTAAGGCTCGGGGCCAAGACCGTCGAGCACGGGATGCGCGCCCCGCGCGCGAGGCCGAAAGCTAAGCTTGTTCCAGCCCATATGCGGGATCTTCAGCGCTGGATCGCGCGGCGTGATCGCTGTGACGAGGCCGTCGATCCAGCCCAGCCCGTCATGCATTCCGCGCTCATCGCCTTCGCGCGCCATCAGTTGAGCGCCGACGCAAACGCCGAGGAACGGCCGTCCGTCCCGCCGCACACGCGTCTCCAGCGCCTCGGTCATGCCGGGGATGGCGGCGAGGCCGGCGGCGCAATCGCCGAAAGCGCCAACGCCCGGCAGAACGATCCGGTCCGCGCGCGCCACGGCGTCGGGATCGGCGGTGACGATCACGGTCTGACCCAGCGGAGCGGCCATACGCTGAACCGCTTTCTCCGCCGAATGAAGATTGCCGCTGTCGTAGTCGACGATGGCTGTGACCTCGCCGCTCATCGCGCCGCGCCTTGCGCCGGGCGGCTGATCAGAGGCCCGCGCCTCATCCGAGAACGCCTTTGGTGGAGGGCGAGGCGCCGGCGAGCCGCGGATCAGGCTCCAGCGCCTCGCGGAGGGCCCGCGCGGTCGCTTTGAAGCAAGCTTCGGCGATGTGATGCGCGTTCGCGCCATGCAGCAGATCGAGATGCAAGGTAAGACCGCCATTCATGGCGAAGGCCTGGAAGAACTCGCGCACCAGCTCGGTGTCGAAGCTCCCGATCTTTGGCGTCGGCATGGCGACGTTCCACACCAGGAAGGGCCGGCGCGAGACATCGAGCGCGCAGCGCACCAGCGTCTCATCCATCGGCAAGAGGCAGGAGCCATACCGGCGCACGCCGCCGCCATCCCCGAAGGCCTGGCTCAGCGCTTTGCCGAGCGCGATGCCGACATCCTCCACCGTGTGGTGATCGTCGATATGCAGATCGCCTTTGGCGCGGAGGGTGAGATCCAGCATCGCATGGCGCGCCAGCTGCTCGAGCATATGATCGAAAAAACCAACGCCGGTCTTCACGTCATACCGACCCGACCCATCGAGCGTCAGCGCGAGTTCGATGTCGGTTTCGGTGGTCTTCCGCGCGATCGTTGCGCGGCGCGCGGCGTCAGCTGGCGTCTCGGCCATGGGCTCCTCGGAAGCGTCTCTCAGTAAGACGGTCCAGCTATAGGCCCCAGGCGCCGTGTTGGGAAGCGGCCCGCTCTTCGCCGGCTGCGCCGCTCATCGCTGCGGATGCGCGAACGGCGTCGCAGGGAGCGACGCCGTTCAGATCCTGTAGTAAAGGCTCAGGCTTTGGTTAGCTGCGCCGTTGCGCCGAAGCTCGGGACTTTGAGCGCCGCGGCGCCCGCGCCGAGGATCGCTTGGACGATCGCGATCAGCACCAGGAACGCCGGGAACTCCCAGCCGCCATTGGGGTTGCTGAAGAGGAAGCCAGCCGGGATGTGCACGATCAGCGCGCCGATCAGGATCGGCAGCAACGCCAGCGCGGCCGCGCGCACCCAGACGCCAGCGATCAAGGCGAGGCCTGCGGCGATTTCGCCGAACACCACCGGATAGGCGGCCCAGCCCGGCATGCCGACGCTTTCAAAGAAGCCGGCGGTTCCGGCGAGCGTGAAGACGAAGAGTTTGATCAGGCCGTGGGCCAGGATCAGCCCGCCGAAGCCGAGGCGAAGGATGAGCGCCGCATAGCTGGCGGCGCGGGCGTCGGTGTTGATGTTGTCTTGTGCGAACATGGTCTGTCTCCGAGGTTTCGATGCGCCGCTCCTTGGCGCGCTCCAGAAACATCGGCCCAAACCTGGCCCGGAACAATTCGTTCAATTTGCGAAAGACTGTCCGCTATAGCGCGACAATTGGCGTCACGAGCGCAGGCCCAGCACATCGATCATGTCGTAAGCGCCGGGCGCTCGGCCCTGGCCCCAAAGCGCCGCCTTCACCGCGCCGCGGGCGAAGATGGCGCGGTCGGTCGCGATATGGCGCAGCACGATCCGCTCGCCGAGCCCGGCGAACACAACATCATGCTCGCCCACCACATCGCCGCCGCGCAGCGCCGCAAAGCCGATCCGCCCACGCTGCCGAGCGCCGGTGACGCCGTCGCGCCCGCGATCTGACTGCGCCGCGAGATCCACGCCGCGCCCGCGCGCCGCCGCCTCGCCCAGCATCAACGCCGTGCCGGAGGGCGCGTCGATCTTGTGGCGATGATGGCTCTCGACGATCTCGATGTCGAAATCCGCGTCGAGGGCTTTGGCGACGGTCTCAGTCAGCATCGTCAGAAGATTGACGCCGAGCGACATGTTGCCGGCGCGGATCTGGACCGAATGATGGGCCGCCGCCTCCAGCGCCTCGAAATGGTGGTCCTGAAAGCCGGTGGCGCCGATCACATGGATCAGCCGCGCTTGCGCCGCCAGCTCCGCATGGGCGAGCACCGCGTCCGGCAGCGTGAAGTCGATCACCGCATCCGCCGCGGCGAAGACCTCGAGCGCGTCGCCCGTCACCGCCACGCCGAGGCTCCCCGCCCCGATCAGCGCCCCCGCGTCGCGCCCGACCGCCTCGCCGCCCGGCCGCTCGGTGACGCCCGACAGCGCGACGCCCTCCGTCTCGCGCACCGTCTCGATCAACATGCGGCCCATGCGGCCCGCGCCGCCGAGAATGGCGATTTTCATTTCAAGTCAGACCTTTCCGCAAAGAGCGCCACGCGCCGCCGCCTGAGAGCGCCGCTGGCGTCCCGTCGCGAGTGCTTATGCGGAGATCGACAGCGGCGCTAGGCTCACGCCTTCTCCCAAAACGCGCCGGCTTTCTTCTGGAAAGCTTGGCTGTTGGGGTTTTGGCTGTCGCTGGTCTCGGCGTCGAATTGCTTCAGCAGCTCTTTCTGCTTGGCGGAGAGGTTCTGCGGCGTCTCGACATTGATCTCAAGATAGAGGTCGCCGACGCGCGAGCTTTGCAGCACGGGCATGCCTTTGCCGCGCAAGCGCAGCTGTTTGCCTGATTGCGTGCCCGCCGGGATCGCCACTTTGGTGCGGCCGCCGTCGAGCGTCGGCACTTCGACAGAGCCGCCCAGCGCCGCTTCGGTGAAGGGCACGGTGATCTCGCACAGAAGATCCGCCGCGTCGCGCTTGAAGAGGTCATGCGGCTCGACGGAGATAAAGATGTAGAGATCGCCCGGAGGGCCGCCGCGCTGGCCGGGCTCGCCTTCGCCGGCGAGGCGGATGCGCGTGCCGTCTTGCACTCCAGCCGGGACCGGCACGCTCAGCGACCGCTCTTTTTGGACCACGCCGAGGCCGTTGCACACTTTGCACGGGTTCTTGATGATGACGCCGCGGCCGCCGCAAGTGGGGCAGGTCCGCTCGATCGTGAAAAAGCCTTGCTGCGCACGCACTTTGCCGATGCCGCTGCAGGTGGGGCAGGTGGTTGGCTGCGCGCCTCCGGCGGCGCCAGTCCCGTTGCAGGCTTCGCAAGTGGTTGAGCCGGGCGCGTTGATGGTGACGGTCTTCCCGCGGAAGGCGTCTTCCAGAGAGACGGTCAGATTGTAACGCAAATCCGTGCCGCGCCCGCGGCTCGCGCCGCTGCGCCGCCCGACGAACTCGCCGAAGAGATCATCGAAAATATCCGAGAGACCCGCGCCGAAATCGCCGCCGCCTGGACGGAAGCCGCCGCCGGGTCCGCCGCCATCCGAGAACGCGCCATGGCCGAACTGGTCATAGGCGGCGCGTTTCTGCGGATCTTTCAGGATCTCATGGGCTTCGTTCACCGCCTTGAACTGATCGGCGGCGTCCGGATTGTCCTTATTCCGATCCGGATGCAGCTCTTTGGCCTTGGCGCGAAAGGCCTTGCGGATCTCCTCTTCGGAGGCGCCGCGCTTCAGGCCCAGAACATCGTAATAATCGCGCTTCGACATGCTTATTCGTCTCCGCTGGCGGGCGCGTCAGCCCGCCGCTTGGACCAAAGAGGAACGCCGCGGCCGCATTGTCGCGGCCGCGGATGATCTAAGATCCGGTTTCGATCGAGCGCCGTCCGCGCGCCAAGCGGGCGCGCCGATCTCGCCATTGAGCGCCGGAGCGTGAAGCGACGACGCGGTCGCCACTTCACCTTGCGCGACGGTCAACCGCGCTTGTCCCGGCCGTCAAGTTCTTCGAAGTCGGCGTCGATCACGCCGTCATCATCGGCGCCGCCGCGCGGGCCGTCAGGATCATCGCCCATCGGCTCGGCGCCGTCGGATTGCTCGCGATACATGACCTCGCCGATCTTCATCGCCGCGGTGGCCAGCGCCTGGGTCTTCTCTTTGATCGTCTCAAGGCTGTCGCCTTCAAGCGCGTCCTTAAGATTCGCCATCGCCAGCTCGATCGCGTCGCGATCCGGCGCTTCGAGCTTGTCGCCATACTCTTTGAGGTTCTTCTCCGAGCTGTGCATCAGCGCCTCAGCCTGGTTCCGCGCCTCAACAAGCTCGCGCCGCCGCTTATCGTCTTCGGCATGCGTCTCCGCATCGCGCACCATCTTGTCGATCTCGTCATCCGAGAGACCGCCCGAGGCTTGGATGGTGATCCGCTGCTCCTTACCGGTGCCGCGATCCTTCGCTTGCACGCTGACGATGCCGTTGGCGTCGATGTCGAAGGTCACCTCGATCTGCGGCACGCCGCGCGGCGCGGTGGGAATGTCCTCAAGATTGAACGAGCCGAGCAGCTTGTTGTCCGCCGCCATCTCGCGCTCGCCTTGGAAGACGCGGATCGTCACCGCGGACTGACCGTCCTCCGCCGTCGAGAACACCTGGCTCTTCATCGTCGGGATCGTCGTGTTCCGATCGATCAGCCGCGTGAAAACGCCGCCCAGCGTCTCAATGCCGAGAGAGAGCGGCGTGACGTCGAGCAGCACCACGTCCTGCACGTCGCCCTGAAGCACGCCCGCCTGGATCGCCGCGCCCATGGCGACCACCTCATCCGGGTTGACGCCCTTATGCGGCTCTTTGCCGAAGAAGTTCTTCACGGTCTCGATGACCTTCGGCATCCGCGTCATGCCGCCGACCAGAACCACCTCGTCGATGCTCGAGGCGCTGATGCCCGCATCCTGCAGCGCCTTGCGGCACGGATCGAGCGTGCGCTGGATCAGCTCATCGACAAGGCTCTCGAGCTTGGCGCGCGACATCTTCATCGTCAGGTGCTTCGGCCCGCTGGCGTCTGCGGTGATGAAGGGCAGGTTCACTTCCGTCTGCGCGCTCGAGGAAAGCTCGATCTTCGCCTTCTCCGCCGCTTCTTTCAGACGCTGCAGCGCGAGCTTGTCTTTGCGCAGATCGATGCCGTTCTCTTTCTTGAACTCGTCGGCGAGATAGTCGACCAGCGTCAAATCGAAGTCTTCGCCGCCCAAGAACGTATCGCCGTTGGTCGCGCGCACTTCGAAGACGCCCTCAGAGATGTCGAGGATCGAGATATCGAACGTGCCGCCGCCGAGATCGTAGACGGCGATGGTGCGGTCGGTTGTTTTATCAAGCCCGTAGGCGAGCGCCGCAGCGGTCGGCTCGTTGATGATGCGCAGCACGTCGAGCCCGGCGATCTTGCCGGCGTCTTTGGTCGCTTGGCGCTGGGCGTCGTCGAAATAGGCCGGAACGGTGATGACCGCTTGGGTGACGGTCTCGCCAAGATAGCCTTCGGCCGTTTCCTTCATCTTCTGCAGGATGAAGGCGGAGATCTGCTGAGGCGAATATTTCTCGCCGATCACCTCGACCCAGGCGTCTTTGTTCGGGCCTTCGACGATGTTGAACGGGACCATCTTCTGGTCCTTCGCGACCGTCGGGTCCGCGTAGCGCCGGCCGATCAGGCGCTTCACCGCGAAGAGCGTGTTCTCAGGGTTTTGCACCGCTTGGCGCTTGGCGGGCTGGCCGACCAGCCGCTCGCCATCCGCGGTGAAGGCCACCATCGACGGCGTGGTGCGCGCGCCTTCCGCGTTTTCGATCACCCGCGGCTGCGCGCCGTCCATGATCGCGACGCAGGAGTTCGTGGTGCCGAGATCGATTCCGATTACTTTCGCCATAAACCTGTTCCTCTTGAGGCGAGCGTCGTAGAGCCAGAAGGGCCTCTCCGCGCTCCCAAGGATGCGATTGGATTGGCCGGACCCGCTTGGGCTCCGCCCTTAGGCGGGCATATATGGGCCCCATGAAGCGCTCGCAAGGCGCGCGGCGACGGGCTTTCCTGTCATGCGCGGCCTTGGCGCACCAAAAGACGCAATCGGGAAGATTTGGTTAACAGCTCTAAAGAAACCGCTAATCCGGCGCGCGGCGACGCGGAGCCGGGATTGATGCGAGGCCGGTTGGACGCGGCGGCGCAGCGCGCCCTTTTGGCTGAGGCGGAGGCGGCGCTCGCGCTCGCGCCGCTGCGCCGCCCCATGGCGCCCTGGGGCAAGCCGCTTTCGGTGCGGATGTCGAACGCTGGCGCGCTCGGCTGGGTGACGGATCGGAGCGGCTATCGCTATCAGCCGGCGCAGCCCGGCGCGGGGGGCTCTCAGAACGGAGGCCCGTGGCCGCCGATCCCGCCCTCTCTGCTCGCGCTTTGGGCCGATCTCTTCCGCGCCGAGGCCGTCGCGCCGCCGGATTGCTGCCTGATCAACCACTACCCGCCCGGCGCGAAGCTCGGTCTGCACCGCGACGACACCGAGGCCGAGACCACGCATCCGGTCGTCTCCGTCTCGCTGGGCGACGCTGCGACGTTCCGGATCGGCGGCTTGAAGCGCTCCGATCCGACGCGTTCGATCACGCTGGAGAGCGGCGACGTCTATCTTCTCGCCGGCGCGCGGCGGCTGCTCTATCACGGCGTCGACCGCATCAAGCGGCGCGCGCCCAATCTGCTCGACGCCCATCCCTTGTTCGATGACGGCGCCGGCGGCGGCAGGCTGAGCTTCACCCTCAGGGTCGCGGGCGCGACCGCGCTGCGGGCATGAGGACGGCGCTATGATCGTGCGGGTTTTCGGCCATAGCCTGTGGGTCGTCTTTTTGACGCTGTTGACGCAGCTTGGCGGCGTCGCCTGGCTGATCGCGCTCCTTTTTCGCCGCCGCCTGCTCGTCTTCCTCATCGCTTATGGCGCGCTGGCGATCGGCGCCAGCGCGGTTGCGCCGCTCTTCGGACGGGTCGCGCTCAGCTGCTGGCGCGAGGGCCCGCTCCAAGTGCAGAGCTGGTTTTATTGCGCGGCCAACCGCGTCTATGTGACGCCCGAACTCGCCGCGGCGCTGGAGGATGTCGCCGAAACGGTGGACGCTGCGCATCCTGGCGCGATCACGTTGGTCCTCGATGGGAGCTTCCCGTTCATCGACGGCTTTCCGCTCCTGCCGCATCTCTCCCATGATGATGGCGAGAAGGCTGATCTCGCCTTCTTCTACGCCGATGACCGCGGCTACGCGCCCGGCCTGACCCGTTCGCCGATCGGCTACTTCGCCTTCGAGGACGGTCCGACCTCATGTCCTGCGGCGGGACTGTCTCTGCGTTGGGATCTCGCGCCGCTTCAGCCGCTTTGGCGCGAGGCGCGTTTGGAGCCGCGGCGCACGCGCGCGCTGCTGAAGGCGCTGGCGCAGGATCCGCGCATCGGCAAGATCTTGCTCGAGCCGCATCTGCGCGACAGCCTCCGCCTCTCACATCCGAAGATCCGTTTCCAAGGCTGCCGCGCCGCCCGGCATGACGACCACATTCACGTTCAACTATAGACGCGCGAGACGGGCCCATTCTTGAGCGGGGCGGCTTAGTCTAAACCTGGGCCCAGCGGGCTGGTCCCGAGATCAACGATCGCGAAGCGCGGCGGCCCCTCTTCCGGCACCCAAATCCCGCCCTGACCGAAACCGAGCCTGTCGCCTAAAAAGGCGACGCTCGCCGCGACGTCGCGCAGTTATATCGTTTCCGCCGCGGCGCAAGCCCCCAAGCTCGGGGCGGGACCGCGTATCGTCGCAGCGCGGCGGGCCGGTGCGGCGCCGAAGGCGGATTGATCAGAGGATGTATCGCCGCAGATCCTGGTTTTCCGTGATGTCGGCGAGCCGCTCGCGCACATAGGCCGCGTCGATCGTGACTTCGCGCCGTTCGGCCGGCAGATCCGGCGCCTCGAAGGACAGATCCGCGAGAACGCGCTCCAGCACCGTCTGCAGCCGCCGCGCGCCGATATTCTCCACCGCTTGGTTCATATCCGCCGCCGCCTTGGCCAGCGCCGCGACGCCATCCTCCGCGAAGGTCAGCGTCACGCCCTCCGCGGCGAGCAGGGCTTCGGATTGGCGCGTGAGGCTCGCATGCGGCTCGGTCAGGATGCGGACGAAATCCTCCTCGCGCAGCGCGCCCAGCTCGACCCGGATCGGCAAGCGCCCTTGCAGCTCCGGCAAGAGATCGGACGGCTTGGCGACATGGAACGCGCCGGAGGCGATGAAGAGGATATGGTCCGTCTTCACCGGCCCGTATTTCGTGGGCACCGTCGCGCCTTCGATCAGCGGCAAGAGATCACGCTGCACGCCTTCGCGAGAGACATCCGCGCCGCGCGCGTCCGATCGCGCGGCGACCTTGTCGATCTCATCAAGAAAGACAATGCCGTTCTGCTCAACCGCCTCGACCGCGTCGCGCGCCAGCTCGTCTTGGTCGAGCAGCTTATCCGCCTCCTCGGCCAGCAGCACCTCATGGCTGCGCGCCACCGTCATCTTCCGCTTGCGCGCGCGCCCGCCGAAGGCTTTGCCGAGGAGATCCTGCAGATTGCCGATCTGAGCGCCTTGCTGGCCCGGGATCTCCATCATCGGCATGGTCGGCCCTTGATCGGCCACCTCCACTTCGATCTCTTTGTCGTCCAGCTCGCCCGAGCGCAGCTTGCGGCGGAAGCTGTCGCGCGTCGCGGGCGAGGCGCCGTCGCCGACCAAGGCGCTCAGCACCCGCTCTTCGGCCATGTCATGGGCCTGGGCGCGCACTTGCGCGCGGCGCTTCTCACGCATCAGACCGAGGCCGATCTCCACGAGATCGCGAATGATGCTGTCCACATCGCGGCCGACATAGCCGACCTCGGTGAATTTCGTCGCCTCGACCTTGATGAAGGGCGCGCCGGCGAGTTTGGCCAGCCGCCGCGAGATCTCGGTTTTGCCCAC
>JBCBCG010000015.1:0-34071 GCA_038530925.1 Pseudomonadota bacterium | reverse complement strand
GAGAAAGCTTAACGCCCCTTGGCGCGCCGCCGCCGCGCCGGGCGTGGGTCCCGCGACAACCGGCGGCGAAGCCGGAACTTTGATCCGCATCGGCGCTGGATGAAACGCACACGGGTATAAGGACAACGATATGAGCGATGTGGTGGCGAAGGCCGTCGACGTGCTGAAGGATAAGTTTTCGGGCTTGGATTTCGGCGGCGTGGCGAAGTTTCAGATCGAGGGCGAAGGCGCCGTGATGGTCGACGGCACGCAGAGCCCGCCGGCGGTGAGCCCGGGCGACGGCGACGCGGCTGTGACGATCATCGCCGCGCCCGATGTGTTCGAGGAGATTCTGAGCGGCTCGATGAACCCGACCACCGCCTTCATGAGCGGCAAGCTCAAGATCGACGGCGATATGGGCATGGCGATGAAGCTCTCCTCAGCGCTCGCTTAAGAGCGATGACGGCGACGGGCGCGCCTGCGGCGGAGACGCCGCCGCCGCTTCACCAAACGGACGCCGTCTCGCCGCCGCCGGGCGGCGAGACTTTCTGGATGCGCGCCGCCGACGGCGTGCGCCTGCGGGGCGCGCACTGGCCGCCTGCGGAGGCGGCGCCGCGCCGTGGGGCGGCGCTCCTCTTCCAAGGCCGCACCGAGTTTATCGAGAAATTCTACGAACCGATCGCGCGCCTCCAGGCGCTCGGCCTCTCGGTGACCACGCTGGACTGGCGCGGACAGGGCTTGTCAGACCGTCCGCTGGGCGATCGCCGTCGCGGCCATGTCGCCGATTTCGCCGCCTATCAGAGCGATGTCGACGTGGTTCTGGCGCCCTTCGCGGAGCGCGGCGCGTCGGGCGCGCGGGTGCTCATCGCCCATTCCATGGGCGGCGCGATCGCCGCGCGCGCGCTGATGCGTCAGCAGGCCGGCGCGTTGCGGCTCGAGCCGGGCTTCGCTGCCGCGATCCTCTCCGCGCCGATGCTCGGATTGCATGGCGCGGCGGGCGGCGGCGTCGCCGGCGCCGCGGCGGCGACGCTGAGCGGCATCGGTTGGGCGGAGGCTTACGCGCCTGGCGGCTCACCGGCGCCGCTCTCCGAAAGCGGGTTCGAGGACAATCCGCTCACCTCCGATCGAGATCGCTTCGAGCGCGTCTACGCCGCGATGATCCGCGCCCATCCCGAACTCGCGCTCGGCGGCGCCACTTGGGGCTGGCTGCGCGCCGCGCGCCGCGAGATGCCGCAGCTCCGCCCGACGGCGACGCCGGTGCTGGTGGCGATCGGCGACGCGGAGGCGGTGGTCTCGCAGAGCGCGGCCGCGCGCTACGCTGAAGGCGCGCCCGAGGGCGCGCTGCTGCGTCTCGCCGGCGGCGCGCGCCACGAGCCCTTTCTCGAGACCGACGCGCTGCAAGAGCGCCTTTGGTCCGCGATCGCCGCGTTTCTGGACCGCTGGGCCCCGGCAGCATAAACCCGACTCTCCAGCCAAACGTCCGAAATATGATCGCGGCGGCGGGACCGGGCGGTACGGTGGAGGCGGCCTTCATCGTGTCGTCGCGCGTCAGCCTGCGGCTCCGTGAGGCGCTTGGGCCGGCGCTCGGTGGCGATGCAGGGGCGGCGCGGCGGCGATCAAGGCCGAAGACCGAAGTCCGAAGACCGAGGACGCTTGCGCGTCGCCGCGCGCCCCGCGAGCGAACCGATTGGACAGGGTCTTGTGCGGCCGATTGACCGCCAGCGCCGCTCCCCCAACGCCAGTCGGCGATCATAACATGGATTACGGCGAAGCATGGATCACAGCGAAGCATAGATGACGGCGAAGAGCACCCGTCGATCACCGCCGCGCGGAACGCCAAGCGGCCGGTTTGGCGGAAGCTGTCGCCGTCGAGCCCTCCGCCCATCCGACCGCCAGAAGCCGCTTTCGGCCGTCGCTTACGTCCAAGGTTTTGAAGCTTGAAGCGCATCCGCCTTCAGTTGGGTTCCAGCCAATCGCGACTTAGCCGAGAGCATGACGCTTCTGCTCGGACGCATATCCGCAACGTGCTAGGTCGCTTCCGCGCTCATCCGGCGAGAAGCGGTCGAGCAGGGGGCCGGCTCGCCGGCCGACAGCAACGACGATGCGCTCGGCGGCGTCGCTCATGCGATGTTTGAGCTTGGTGAAGAGCATTTCCATCAGGGTGTGATCAAAGCCGTCGGGCGGCGGAAAGCACATCGCGACGCCTGCCGCCTCGATCATTTTGCGCGGCGCGTCTTCATGGCCGCCAGGGAGCATCGGCGCGAGCCGGGTCTTGATAGGTCGGGTCTTCACAGGTCGGATCTTTAAAGGTCGGATCTTGACGACGCGCTGGAGCGTCGTGCTGGGGATCGGCCCGCCGATCGCACCAAACGCGCGCTTGCGTGCGATGTCGGATCGGTTTCGCGCCGCCGCGCCCCTCTGGCGATCGCCGACGGGCGGACGCTCCGATGATGAACCAAACCGCAGATTGAACGGGAGCCTCGCCAACGATCGCGAGACATCTCATCCTGTTCGATGATTTCGAAATCCGCCCCGAGCCCGCGCGGCGACGATCGGCTCAGGCGATGAGCGGCGGAGCCGGCGAAGAGCCGCTCAGGCGATGCGGCGGCCGGCGCGCCAGACGCCGCGCGCGACGCAGAGCCGCTCGGCGCGATAAACGCGCACCAGATCCGCGGAGAGCCCAGGCTCGATCGCGCCGCGATCGGTCAGCCCCGCCGCTTCGGCCGGAGTGCGCGTCACCGTCGCGATCGCCCGAGGCAAGCCGTAATCGGTCTCTTCGGCCAATTTGAACGCCGCCATCATCAGCGAGGACGGCGCGTAATCGGAGCTGAGGATGTCCACCATCCCCTCCGCCGCCAGCTCCAGCGCCGAGACGTTGCCGGAATGGGAAAAGCCGCGCAGCAGGTTCGGCGCGCCCATCAGAACCTTGAGATCGGCCGCGCGGCTGAGGCGCGCCGCCTCCGCCGTGGTGGGAAACTCCGCGATTGCGGCGCCGGCGGCGAGGTTCTCCTCCACATGCGCCGCGGTGGCGTCGTCATGGCTCGCCACGGCGCAGAACCCGTTCGCCTTTCTCAACGCCGCGGCCCGTTCGCCCAATCCCTGGCGATGCGGCTCGGAATACCGCGCCTGATGGACGCGGCTCTCTGCGATAAAGGCGTCGAGTTCCGCTTCAGTCAGCCCTTTCGAGCCGCCGTAATACTCCCGGTACTTGTCTTCTCGCGCGAATTGGCGCTGGCCGATCGTATGGTCCATCAGCGACATCAGCCGGATCCGCGGATGCGCGCCAAGGGCGTCGAACTCTTCCAGCACCGTGGGCGCGCAGATCTCGCAGCGGATATGCAGGTAATGATCGGCGCGCAGCAGATCGAGCGCGCGCAAGGCGTCGATCGCTTCGATCGCCTCCACCGCATAGGCGCCGACGCCATCATCGATCAGGATGCCGACACGCAGAGCGTCGAACACGGTGGTGACGCCGACCGAGGCGAACTCGCCGTCATGGGCCGCCACCGCCGCGCGCCGCGGCCAGTCGACGCCTGGCCGCGGCTTCAGATGCCGCTCCAGCGTGTCGGTATGCAGCTCGACAAGGCCGGGCAGCAGGAAATCACCCTCGCAATCGACGGCGCCGGCGGCGGCGCTCGGCCCGCGCGATACGTCGGCGATGCGCCCCTCGCGGATCACCAGGGTGCCGTCGAACACGCTCTCAGGACCGATCACGCGCGCGCCGGTGATCACTTGTTCGGCCATGTCTCGCCTCCCGCGTCCTGGTTCGCCGCGTGGTCCGCCGCGCTGCGCCGCAGCGTCAGCGGTCGACGCCGCCGCTTCCTTAGCAGATACGCAAAGGCGCGCGAGCAGATACGCAAAGGCGCGCGAGCGCTCGCGCGCTGGTCCGCCCGCTTTCGGAGCGGAAGAGAGGAGATGCGTCCCGTGAGCGATGAGGCTGGAGCGCCGCCCGCCATCGAGGGTTACGCGCGGTACGCGATCTATTACGCGCCGGCGGAGACCGAGCCGCTCGGCGTGTTCGGCGAGGGCTGGTTCGGGCGCTCGGCGCGAGGCGAGGCGCGCTCGACCCGCGGCCTTCAGGCGATCGATCCAGGCTTTGGTGCGGAGGCCTTGGCGCCGCTTGTCGCGGGGCCGCGGCGCTATGGGCTCCACGGCACGCTGAAAGCGCCCTTCGCGCTGGCGCCCGGCGTCACCGCCGCAGCGCTCGATGCGGCGCTTGCGCGCGATGCGGCGCGGCGGCCGGCGGCGTCCGCGCCGCCGCTGCGGCTCTCGATGGGGCTCGGTTTCTTGAGTTTGCGGCCCGCCGGGCCGAGCCCGGCGATCAACGCGCTCGCCGCTGGGATCGTCGCCGCCTTCGCCCGCTTCGGCGCGCCGCCCGACGCGGCGACCCTCGCCAAACGCCGCGCCGCCGGGCTCTCGCGCCGGCAAGAGGCGTATCTCGCCGCCTATGGCTATCCGTATGTGCTCGAAGAGTTTCGCTTCCATGTCACCTTGGCCGCCGCGCCGGCGGAACAGGACGCCCCGCCGCTTTGCGCCGCGCTGGAGGCGAAGGCTTCGCCGCTTCGCCCGGTGCTGGATGCGCCGCGCTTCGCAATCTCCGAGCTGTGCCTGTTCGGCGATCCCGGCGATGGCGCGCCGTTTCGCCTCCTGCGCCGCCACGCGCTCGCGCCCGCGCGCTGAGGCTGGTTCAGGCGGCGAAGGCGGCGACATCGACCGTCTCATCGGCCAAGCGCTCGCGCGCGCCCGCGTCGTGAAAAATGCCCACCAGCGCCGCGCCGCGCGCTTTGGCCGCCTCGATCAGGTCGAGCGCCGTCTCCCGGTTCGCCGCATCGAGCGAGGCGGTCGGCTCGTCGAGCAGGAGCAAGGGATAGGAATGGGCGAGCCCGCGCGCGATGTTCACGCGCTGCTGTTCGCCGCCGGAGAAGGTGAGCGGCGAGAGCGGCCAGAGCCTCTCGGGGATCCTAAGGCGCGAGAGCAGCTCGGCGGCGCGCGCCTCGGCCGCCTCCGGCGCCGAGCCGGCCGCGATCATGGGCTCGGCCACGATGGAGAGCGCCGGCACGCGCGGGATCACGCGCAGGAATTGCGAGACATAGCCGAGGCTGAGCCGGCGCGCTTCGAGCACCTCATGGGGCTCGGCCGTCGCCAAATCGATCCAGCCGTCGCCATGCCGCACGGCGACGCGACCGCGGTCGATCCGATAATTTCCATAGAGAAGGCGCAGCAGCGTCGATTTGCCGGCGCCGGACGCGCCGGTCAGGGCGACGCAGGCGCCGCGCCGCGCCGTCACGGCGGCGTCGCGCAGCACCGGCAGCGTCACGCCTTGGGCGTGGAGCGTGAAGCTCTTGCAGACGCCGCTGGCGCGCAGCCGAACCTCAGCCGCCGCGGCGCGGGCCGCCTCTTCGGATCGCCTTGCGCTCGCTCGATCCGTCACGCGCGCGTCCTCCTCATCGGCGGCTCTCACAGCTGCAGCGCCGAGCTGACCAGCAGCTGCGAATAGGGATCCTGCGGGTCGTCCAGCACTTGGTCGGTCAAACCGCTCTCGACGATCCTTCCGCGGCGCATCACGGCGATCCGATGCGCGAGCAGCCGCGCGACGGCGAGATCATGCGTGACCAGCGCGACGGTCAGCCCGAACTCGGAGACCAGGCGCTTGATCAGATCGAGGAGCCGGGCTTGGACCGAGACGTCGAGCCCGCCGGTCGGCTCGTCCATGAACACCACGCGCGGCCGGCTCGCCAAAGCACGGGCGATCTGCAGTCGCTGCCGCATGCCGCCGGAGAAGCCGCTCGGCCGATCGTCCAGCCGGTCGGCGGGGATCTCGACGCGGCGGAGCCAGCGCTCAGCCTCGGCTCGGATCGCCTGGTAACGCCGGGCGCCGACGGCCATCATCGGCTCGCCGATATTGCCGCCGGCGCTGACCGCCATGCGCAGCCCGTCGCGCGGATCCTGATGCACGAAGGCCCATTCCTCGCGCAGCAGACGGCGGCGCTCCGGCTCGGTGAGATCGGCGTAAACGTCGCTCCAGAGCGGCGGCGCGTCGTGACGCGGGTCTTCCGGGGCGTCCGGCGCGGGCGCGCGGCGCAGCACGCGTCCGTCGCTGGGCGCCAAGCGTCCGGCGGCGCAGGCGAGCAGCGTGGATTTGCCCGAGCCGGATTCGCCGACAAGCGCCAGCACCTCGCCTTGGCGCAGCGTGAGCGAGACGTCGGCGCAGCCGAGATGTCGGCCATAGCGCTTACCGAGCGCGTCGAGACGCAGGAGCGGCGGCCCGATCATGCGCTGCGCTCCGCGCCGAATCCGACTGGTTGCGCGTCGCCGGCGTTGAGGCGGTTCCGCTCACAGAAATCGGTGTCCGAACAGACGAAAACGCGCCGGCCGGCGTCGTCGGCGATGATCTCGTCAAGATAGCCGCCGCGATGGCCGCAGAGCGCGCAAGGCGCGTCGACGCCGCCGGGATCGAAAGGATGGTCTTCGAAGGCGAGGCTCTCCACCGCCGTGTAGGGCGGAAGCGCGTAGACGCGCTGTTCGCGCCCGGCGCCGAAAAGCTGGATCGCCGGGTTCATATGGAGTTTGGGATTGTCGAATTTTGGGATCGGGGAGGGATCCATCACATAGCGGCCGTCGACCAACACCGGATAGGCGTAGCTCGTGGCGATGCGGCCGTGGCGGGCGATGTCCTCATAGAGCTTCACATGCATCGGCCCGTAATCCTCGAGCGCATGCATCTTAGAGGTCTCGGTCTCGCGCGGTTCGAGCCAGCGCAGCGGCTCTGGGATCGGCACTTGGTAGACCAGGATCTGCCCGGCGCGGAGCGGCTGTTCGGGAATGCGGTGGCGGGTTTGGATCACCGTCGCCGCCTCGGTGCGCGTCGTGGTGGCGACGCCGGCGACCTTGGCGAAGAACTGGCGGATGGAGACGGCGTTGGTGGTGTCGTCGGCGCCTTGGTCGATGACTTTGAGCGTATCGTCCGGCTTCAGGCAGGCGGCGGTCACCTGCACGCCGCCGGTGCCCCAGCCATAGGGCATCGGCATCTCGCGGCTGGCGAAAGGCGTCTGATAGCCTGGGATCGCCAGCGCCTTCAGCAGCGCGCGGCGGATCATCCGCTTGGTGTCCTCGTCGAGATAGGCGAAGTTGTAGCCTGTCTCCGTCTCGCAGGGCGCCCCGCCTTTCGCAGCGGCCTTGTCGGGAGCGTCAGACGCGATCATGCGTTCGCCTCCTCTTCGGCGCCGGCCGCGATCTCGCGGCGCATGGCGCGCACCAGCTCCAGTTCGGCCTGAAAATCCACGTAATGCGGCAGCTTGATATGCTCGAGAAAGCCGGTCGCCTGAATGTTGTCGGCGTGGCTGAGCACAAACTCCTCGTCCTGCGCCGGATGCCCGTCATCATCCTCGCCGAGCTCGCGCCAGCGGAGCGCTCGATCGACCAGCGCCATCGCCAGCGCTTTGCGTTCCGACTGGCCGAAGACGAGCCCATAGCCGCGCGTGAATTGCGGCGGTTCGGTCTTCGAGCCTTTGAACTGGTTGACCGTGTCGCATTCGGTGACGGCCGCCTCGCCGATCACGACCTCGAAGCCGAGCTCCGGGATCTCGAGGTTCACCGGCGCCACGCCGATGCGCAGCTCGCCGACAAAAGCGTGCGTGCGCGCATAGCCGCGCTGGGTCGAATAGGCGAGGCCGAGAAGGAAGCCCTCATCGGCGCGGGCGAGGATTTGCAGGCGCAGAGCCCGGTCCGCAGGAAAGCTCAGCGGCTCGCGCGTGGCGTCGCGCGGCGGCGCGGCGTCGGCGCCGTCCATAGGCGGCTCGATCAAGCCCTCCGCGCCGAGAAAGCCGAGCGCTTTCGGCGCGGTCGCGGACGCACCCTCCGCTGGCGAGGACGGCGGCGGCGCGGGCGGCGCGTCCGCGCCTTCCGCCGCGGCGAGCGCGAAGTCGAGCAGACGATGCGTGTAATCGAAGGTCGGACCCAGAATCTGGCCGCCCGGCAGATCCTTGAACGTTGCGCTGATGCGCCGCTCGATGCGCATCGCGCCGGTGTCGAGCGGGCGGCTCGCGCCGAAGCGCGGCAACGTGGCGCGATAAGCGCGGAGCAGGAAAACCGCTTCGATCAGATCGCCGCGGCTTTGCTTCACCGCCAGCGCCGCAAGCTCCACGTCGTGGAGCGAGCCCTCCGCCATCACCCGGTCGACGGCGAGGCGGAGCTGCTGGGCGATTTGAGCAAGGCTCAGCGCCGGCAGGCGCGGATCGCCCCGCCGCTCCTCGGCCAGGCGCCGATGCGCCGCGGCGATCGCCCGTTCTCCGCCTTTGCTCGCCACATACATCGCGCTCAGCTCTCCTTTGTCGCGCTGCTAAAGCGGCGTCGCCGCGATGCGGCGCGGCGCGGCGGCGATCCGCTCGCCCGCGGTGAAGAGGAAGTCGATCCCGAGCGGAAACCGCGCGCGGTTGCCGGCTTGGAACGTCCAGAGGCCGTCGCAGTCTCCACCGATCCAGAGCGTGCGCGGGGCCTGCGGCGGCACGCCCGGCCCTGTCAGCGCCGCGCCGGACGCCGTTCCGCTCGGCGGCCGCGCCGCGCTGAGCGAGGCGACCTCGATGATGGCGGTCGCCGAGAGATCCGGGCGCTCCGGCGTCCCGCGGCGCGCCTCCGGCAGAACCGGCGCGAGGCTCTCCCAATCGCCGAGCAGAAACGCCGCGTCTTCAGGCTGGTCGATGAGCGCGCCGCCGAGCGAGAAGCGAAGAGCGTCGCGGAGGCGCGGCGCGGATGCGAGCGGCGGCGCCAGCCAAAGCGGCGCGGTCTCATCGACGAGCGTCAAGATCACGGTCGCCGCGGCGGGCGAGAGCGGCGGGAGCGGCGCGTCGATGCGCGGCGCATGCTGGATCGCGCCGGGTTGGGCGACGGCGTCCATGATCGCGCGAAAGGCTGCGGCCAGCGCGTGGCTGCGCCGCAGAGACGCCGTCTCAGCGGCGGGCTCCGCATTGGCATGAGTTCCGTCGTTTTGGGCCCCGTGGTTTTGGGCTCCTTCGTTTTGGGCTTCGATCCCCATCAAGGCTCTCCGCGCATCAGCGTGAAGAACTCGACCTTGGTCTCGGCGGCTCGCGCCGCGGCGTCGGCCTCGCGCGACCGGCGCTCCGCGGCGAGCGGCGCGATCAGCTCATCCGCCAGCCGCGCGCCCGCCGCCGTTTGCATGAGCGCATCCGCCAGCGCCGCGGCTTCCGCCTTCTGAGGATCGCGCCCGAGAATGTAAGCGACGCCGTCCGGCCCATCCTCAAGCGTGAGCGCGCAGCGCGTGACCGTCGCCTCGCCGAGATTGAACGCCGCGCCGTCGCCGCCGATCCGACCGCGCGTCATAATCAGCCCAATCTCCGGCGCGCGGCGCCAGCGCCAGGCGGGACGCGGCGGCCGCCCGGCGCTGAGCAAGGCCTCGAGCCGGGCGCGCAACGCGGCCGAAGGCGCTCGCGCCAGCTCGGACATCCAAGCGGCGCGCGCGCGTTTCGGCGCATCATCTGGTTGATGAGCACTTGATTCGGCGGCTAATTTTGGGTTGTTGCTGCCGCTGGGCGCTTCAGACATCACATCCTTCTCACGGGGTGGCGGGCGCAGCGCCCCAAGGTCAAAGGCCGCGCCGCCGCCGCTTGGGTCGACGGTTCGCGCCGCCATATGGAGGCGCGACGCAGAGTGCGAATCTGTCTAGACATTTCTCGGACCATGCCGGAGGCGCGCGTGAATGCCAAGCGGCGCGATGCGCAAGCGTGACGCGCGGCGCAGGGCGGGAGAGCAGAATGACCCGGACGCCGATTTGGCGAGGGATCTTCGAGACGCTGCGCGGGGAGATCGTCGGCGGCGCCTTCAATGCGGGCGACAAGCTGCCGACGGAGAAGGAGTTCTCCGAGCGCTTCGGCGTCAATCGTCACACGGTGCGCCGCGCGCTCTCCGAGCTGAGCCAAGCGGGCGTGATCTCGGTGCGTCGCGGCAGCGGCGCTTACGTCTCCGAGGGCGTGCTCGATTATAAGATCGGTCGGCGCACGCGCTTCAGCCAGAACGTCGCCGATCTCGGCCGCATCCCGAGCACGACGATCCTGGAGAGCGCGTTGACGCCCGCGGCGGAGCGGATCGCAGAGCCGCTCGGGCTGCGCGCCGGCGCGGATGTGGTCCGGATCGAGACGATCGGCGAAGCGGATGCGACGCCGGTCTGTTTCAGCGAGCATTACTTTCCAGCGACGCGATTTCCCGATTTCGCCGCCGCCATGGCGGAGACGGCCTCGGTCACGCATGCGCTGCGGCGCTACGGCGTGATCGATTACACGCGCGCCTGGACGCGCATCGCCGCCGTCGCCACCTCGCGCGCGATCGCCGCGAAGCTGCGCCAGCCGGACACGGCGCCGGTGCTGCGCGCGGAGGCGCTCAACCTTGATATGGCCGGTCAGCCGATCGAGTACGCGGTCTCGTATTTCGCGGGTCAGCGCGCCGCTCTGATGATCGAAACCCCTGAAGGCGCGCCGGCGCGGGCCGAATGACCGCACCGCGCCCAAAGCGGGTCTCGATGGGCGCTTTGGGCCCAGATTTCGCTAGAACGACCGCGCGCGCAGCGACGATTTGTCCACGCAGACCCGCTGAAGCGGCCTTGCCGCTTGCGCCGGCGGCCTGCGCTGGTGTCAAACCCTGCCGTGACCGCGTGCGGCGCGCCGGGCGCTCTCTGAGGAAGTGTGTGTATGTTTAAGAAGATCCTGATCGCCAATCGCGGCGAAATCGCATGTCGGGTGATGAAGACCGCCAAAGCGATGGGGATTGGGACGGTTGCGGTTTATTCGGACGCGGATCGTGACGCGTCGCATGTGAAGATGGCCGATGAAGCGGTGCATATCGGACCGCCGCCCGCCGCTGAGAGTTATCTGATTATTGAAAAGATCATCGACGCCGTGCGCGCCACGGGCGCCGAAGCGGTGCATCCTGGCTACGGCTTTCTCTCAGAACGCGCGGAGTTTCCTGAGGCGCTCGCCAACGCCGGCGTCGCCTTCATCGGCCCGCCGCCCGGCGCGATCCGCGCCATGGGCGACAAGATCGAGAGCAAGAAGCTCGCGGACAAAGCCGGCGTCTCGACCGTTCCGGGCTTTCTCGGCGTGATCCAAGACGCGCGCGAAGCCACGAAGATCGCCAAAGACATCGGCTTTCCGGTGATGATCAAGGCCAGCGCCGGCGGCGGCGGCAAGGGCATGCGCGTCGCCTACAGCGCCGAGGAGGTGGCCGAGGGCTTCGAGGCCTCCATGAACGAGGCGCGCAACGCCTTTGGCGATGATCGCGTCTTCATCGAGAAGTTCGTCGAGCAGCCGCGCCATATCGAGATCCAAGTGCTCTGCGACGGGCATGGGAACGCGCTCTATCTTGGCGAGCGCGAATGCTCGATCCAGCGGCGCAATCAGAAAGTGATCGAGGAGGCGCCGAGCCCGTTTCTCGACGCCGAGACGCGCCGGCGCATGGGCGAGCAATCGGTCGCGCTGGCCAAAGCGGTGGGCTACACCTCCGCGGGCACGGTCGAGTTCATCGTCGACCGAGATCGCAACTTCTATTTTCTCGAGATGAACACGCGGCTGCAGGTGGAGCATCCGGTGACGGAGCTGATCACCGGCGTTGATCTTGTCGAGCAAATGATCCGGATCGCGGCGGGGGATGCGATCCCGTTCAAACAGGACGACGTGACGCTCAACGGCTGGGCGATCGAGAGCCGCCTCTACGCTGAGGATCCGTACCGGAACTTCCTGCCTTCGATCGGCCGTCTGACGCGGTATCGCCCGCCGGCCGAAGGCGACGACGGAACCGGCGCGATCATCCGCAACGACACTGGCGTTGAGGAAGGCTCTGAGATTTCAATGTTCTACGATCCGATGATCGCCAAGCTTTGCAGCTGGGGTCAGGATCGGGCGACGGCGATCGCGGCGCAAGCGCGCGCGCTTGATGCGTTCGAGGTGGAAGGCATCGGCCACAATCTGCCCTTCCTCTCCGCGGTGATGAGCCATCCGCGCTTCGGTTCGGGCGAGATCTCCACCGCGTTCATCAAAGAGGAGTATCCTGAGGGCTTTGAGGGCGTCGCGCTGACGCCTGAGTCGCGCTCGCGCCTGGCTGAACTCGCCGCGGCGCTGACGATGCGGGACGAGACGCGGCGGCGGAAGATCTCCGGCCGCTTGCGCGACAATCCGGCGCCGCTTCCCACCGAATGGGTGGTGTTCCTCGACGGTGAGGAGGTGGCGGTGAGCGTGGCCGGCGCCGGCGGCGTCGAGGAAGGCGCCTTCAGCTTCGCCCGCGGCGGCGACAAAGGCGAGGCCGCGCCAGGTTACGAGCGCGCGCTCACCCTGGAATGGCGTCCGGGCGACCGTTTGGCGCGCGCCGAGTTTCCCGCCGAGACGATGATCGTGAAGGTCGATCCTGCGATGCAAGGCTGGCGCTTGCGTTGGCGCGGCGCCGATGTCGTCGCGGTCGCGCGCACGCCGCGCGCGGCGGAGCTGGCGCGGCTGATGCCGGTCAAAGCGCCGCCCGACACCTCGCGGCTCTTGCTCTGCCCGATGCCGGGCCTCGTCGTCCGCATCGATGTGGAGGAAGGCCAGGAAGTTCAGGAAGGCCAGCCGCTCGCCGTCGTCGAAGCGATGAAGATGGAGAACATCTTGCGCGCGGAACGCAAGGCCAAAGTCAAAGCGATCCGCGCTGAGACGGGCGACAGCCTGGCGGTGGATGACGTCATTATGGAATTCGAATAGAGACGGGATGCGCGCTTTTGCGCGGAGGGCGTCTCGAACCGGGACGGCTCATCAGCGTCATCGGCGCGAATGCGGCTCGCAGGGCGCCGGAAGGGGGAGCGTGATGGCGCATCTTGAGATCGGGCCGAATGATCGGCTTCATTTCAATGAGACCAAGCCCAGCCGGGCTGGCGCCGCGACCTTCGTGTTCGTCAATGCGCTGACAGGCAACGCCAATGCGTGGGAGGCGGCGGTGGCGCCGCGGCTGCGCGAGCAAGGATATGGCGCGCTCAGCTTCGATTTCCGCGGTCAGGGACGGTCCGGCTTTGAGACCGGGCGCGAGTTGACGCCGCAGCTTATGCTCGAGGATCTCAAGGGGCTCTTGGCCGAACGCGCGCCGGAGCGGGCGATCCTGGTGGGGCTCTCGCTCGGCGGTCTGCTCGCAGCGCGGGCGACGCTGGAGGGCGCGCCGGCGCATGGGCTGGCGCTGCTCAACACCTTGCGCGAGATGGGGCCGCAGCTCGAATGGATCGGCGAGGCCATGCCGCGGATCTTGAACGCCGGCGGCGCCGGGCTCTATCTCGATGCGCTGCTGCCGATGCTGGTGAACCCGGACTTCCTGGCCAAAGCGCCGCAAGGGGCGCTCAGCGGCCAGTATCGCGGTCTCGCGCCGGAGGAGGGGCACGCCAGTTTGGCGCGAAACGCGCATCTCGCCGATTGGGATCTGCCTTATGAGGCCGTCGCGACGCCGACTTTGGTGATCTCCGGCTTGCAGGACCGCGTTTTTCTCGACCGCGATGCGGTGAACCGGCTCTTCAAGCGATTGCCGGACGCGCAGGCCGAGGCGTGGGCCGACGCCGGGCATCTTTTGCCGCAAGAGCGGCCGGAGCGCCTGGCGCGCAGCCTGGCGCGCTTCGCTGAAGAGCTTGAACGGCGCGCCGCCGCCGCCTGACGCGCCGACGAGGCCGCCGAACTGGGACCGCCGCGCTTGAAGGCCGCCGCGCTAGGGTCGAGGGAGACGAGACATGCCGCATCTCGAGCTGGGGCCGGGCGAAAGCGTTTATTTCGAGCATCACGCGCCGGCGCGGGCCGGCGCGCCCTGCTTCGCCTTCGTCAACGATCTCGTCGGCGAGATGGATGGCTGGGAGGCGGCGGTGGCGCCGGCGCTGCGCGCCGAAGGCTTCGGCACGTTGCTGTTCAACCATCGCGGGCAGGCGCGGTCGGAGTTCCGCGCGGAGACGGCGCTGACGCCGAAAGGCATGATCTCCGATCTGAGGCTGTTGCTGCGCACAGTGCTCACTGAGCCGCCGATCCTTGTCGGCCTCTCTTTAGGCGGGCTCTGCGCGGCGCAAGCGCATCTCGGCGGCGCGCGGGCGCAAGGCTTGGCGCTTATCAATACGCTGCGAGAGCCGGGCCCAAGGCTTGATTGGGTGGATCAAGCGATGCCGCTCCTGGCGATGGCGGGCGGGCGGCCCTTGCTGCGCGACGCGTTGCTGCCGCTGCTGGCGAGCCCGGAGTATCTCGGCGCGCTGCGGGAGGCTGGGCCGGCGCCCGATTACGCGCCGTTGGCGCCGGAGGACGGGCTCGTCACGCTGCTGCGCCACGCGCGTGAGGCGGAGTGGCGGCTCGATTACGAGGCGTTGCGCCTGCCCGTGCTCGTGATCACCGGGCTGCATGACCGGGTCTATCTCGACCGCGAGGTGGTGAACCGCCTGATCGAGCGCCTGCCGGACATCCGCTCCGAAGTGTTCGAGGCCGCCGGTCATTTCGCCGCGCAAGAGCGGCCGGACGACCTCGCCCTTAGCCTCGCCCGCTTCGCCCTCGAACTCGAACGCCGCGCCGCGGCGTAGTCGCGGCCCGCCCCGCTATCGACCCACGTTATTGCGCCGGTGTCGTCATCGCTTCGCGCTCAATGCCCTCCAGAGGCTGATCCCGGATCGCCCGCTCAAACGCGGCGAGCCGCTTATGGATCGAGAGCAGTTCGACGATCGTCGACCAAGAGCGCACTAGGAACTGGAACGAGTTCTCGACCTGGTTGAAGGCCCGAACAACTTGCTGCATCAGCCCGAGGGTTATGCCCGCGGCGATGATGCTCGGAGCCAGCGCTACGTATGGAACAAGCACACTGATCTGAAGATATACGATCCGCGTGGCGTTGAAGTACAGGTAATGAAAGTATAGTGTAAAATACTGAAGCCTTACGTTGTGAAACAAGCTACCAAGAGTTTGCAGCTCCGCACGGCTCACATTATCTTCTCCGATAACTAACTCTTTGCGATACGCTGCTTCTTCGCGCTGAATCCGGAAGTAAATGCCCGGAAGCTTGATGCCAACCAAAACAAGCAAAAGTGTTCCGCCCAGCGACCAAATCAGAGCCACCCACACAAGACTTCCTGGAACGTCTCCGACGACTGGCAGGGGTCCAATCTGGGCGGACAGCGCCCAAAGGAGGGGAAGGAACGCGATAAGCGTCATGACGCTGTCAATGAAAGCTGTTCCGAGGGTCTCCATAATGCTCGCGAAGCGCTGAGTGTCTTCTTGAATACGCTGGGACGCGCCTTCAATTTTTCGCACTTTCGGCCATATCGACGTATAGTAGTCGTTCATCGCTGTGCGCCAGCGGAATACGAAGTGTTGGGAGAAGAAATGCAAAATCGTAAACAGCACGACGTATGCGAGCGCGATAATTAAGAATTCTCCTAGAACTCCATAGTATTCTGTAAGGCTAATTGAATTTGGTTCAGCAAGCGCCTTCTGGATGAGATCGTAGAACGTGCCAAACCAATTATTAATCATCACGTTCAGCTGCACTGTGATCCAAGTTCCAATTAGGATCGCTGCAGAACCAAAGACAGACCACCGCGCCCAAGGATGTGGCGAGTACCGCGCCCACCCCCCGATGAAGAGGCCCGTCACGATGAAGAAATACTGATAGAACCAGAAGTTTAGCGCGTAACCCTGCGCGTCTGCAAAGGCGGCTTGGGCGGCTTCGTCGGCGCCTTCCGCCAGGGCTTCAGGATACCCGAAACCGACGAGACCGCCGAGGCTGACCAGCTCGCCCCAGCCGTTCGCCGCGAGAAACCAGAGCACGACGCAAGCGACGGCGTAGGCGGCGAAAGACAGAAAAAACAGTCGAGGCTGCGGAAAGAACGAGTGAAACACGGTCGAGCGGGCTCCGATGACGTGCTGCCTGGATCATCTGCGCCGACAGCGCGCAGGCCTGTTGTGCGCACCTGATCGCACTCGGGCGGTCGTCGCCAGTAAAAAAAGCGCTATAGTTTCAAGATGAAACAATAAGGCTGGCTCCAACCCGCCGGCGCCGCGCCCCTGTCCACGCCCGCTGAGCTGAGGCGTAGGCGGCTGTTTTTGATTTCTTTACCAGAGTTGGCCCGGCCTTTGCTTAGTCCTGATCCGTCTCACGGTCGATGGGGTGGCTATGATGGCGGGGGAAGGACTCGACATGAAACTGAACGATGAGTCGGATGTGCGGGAGAGCCGCGGCGGGGACGCCGGCGCGGGTGGATCTTGCGCTGGCGACACCGGCGTCGGAGAGAGCGCGGCGGCGCAGCCGGTCGATCGCGCGGCGGCGCCGGCCAAGCGGGTCGGCGATATCGGCGCGCATGTGGGCCAGCGCCTGCGCCAGCGCCGCTGGATGCTGGGCATGACGCAGCAGCAGGTCGGCGATATCGTCGGCATCAAATTCCAACAGGTTCAGAAATACGAGACGGGCCAAAATCGTGTGAGCGCGGGCCGGCTCTGGGATCTGGCCAAGGCGTTGGATGTGCCGGTCAGCTATTTCTTCGACGGCTTCGCGGAGAGCGGCGCGACGAAGTCGGACAGCGATCTGATGGCTGAGCGCGAGACGATCGATCTGATCCGCGCCTATTACAGCATTCCCGAGGAGCCGCGTCGGCGTCTGTTCGAACTGACGAAGGCGATGAGCGACGCGGCCAACCCGCAAGAGATGCCCGCGGCGGCGGAGAAGCCTGAGAGCGAGGCGGTTCGTCTGAAGGCGCTTTAAGCGCGCCTTCGATGCGGCCTCGCGGGCGATCGCCGGGCGCTGCCTCCGCGCGATTCTCCTGGCGCGGCGCGCCGCGAGCGTTAGGTCTGGCGCGACAGGTCCGTCGCAGGACCGGCGGAACAGGGGCGGCGCGATGGTCTCGATAGATGCTCCCGGCGGATCTGCGCCGACGCTCGATCCCGAGGCTGAGCTGCGCTTGCTGTCGGCGCTGTGCGATGCGGCGCGGCCGATCGCGCTCAAACATTTCCGCGGCGCGCGCCTCGCCGCCGAGAATAAAGCGGGCGACGGCGCGTTCGATCCGGTCACCCAAGCGGATCGGGAGATCGAGCGCACGCTGCGCGCGCTGTTATGCGAAGCGCGCCCGGAGGATGGCGTTTTCGGCGAGGAGTATGGCGCGCGCCCCGGCCCTTCCGGACGGCTCTGGGTGATCGATCCGATCGACGGCACGCGCGCCTTCATGTCAGGCTTGCCGACATGGGGCGTTCTCATCGCGCTCTATGAGGGGGAGCCGGGCCGCGGCCGTTGTCTGCTCGGCGCGCTCGACCAGCCGTATCTTGGCGAGCGCTTCATCGGCGCGGCGCCGGGCGGCGGGTTCGGCGCGCGCGGCCGCGCCGAAATGCGGCGCGCGGGCGATGGAGCGGAGACGACGCGCCCTCTGCGCGCGCGGCGCTGCGAAAGCCTTGCGGATGCGACGCTTTTCACCACCGATCCCGAGCTCTTCGCCGAAGGAGCGGAGCGCCAGGCGTTCGAAGCGCTGCGCGCCGAAGTCCGGCTGACGCGCTATGGCGCGGATTGTTACGGCTACGCCATGGTCGCCGCGGGGCATGCGGACATCGTGCTCGAGGCCGGCCTCTCCGCTTACGATCTGCAAGCGCTGGTGCCGCTTCTGGAAGGCGCCGGCGGCGCGCTCACGGATTGGCGCGGCGGCGCGCGCCCCTGGGACGGGCGGGCTCTGGCGCTCGGCGATCCCGGTCTGGCGAGCGCGGTGCTGCCGCTCTTGGCCGGCGCCGCGGCGCCCTGAGCCGGGCGAACGCGCTCAGGGGCGGGGTTTCGGCAGCGGCGGCTGCGCCCGGGCGCGCATCACGAAAGGTCGCGGATCCGTCCGCTCAGCCGAGCGCTTGCCGCCGACATAGGCGACGGCGCGGAACACCGGCCCTTCGGGACCGTCGCCGAGATGCTGCAGCCGGTGGCAAATCGGCGCGCCGTTGAGCGCCGCGTAGCTCGCATCCAGCAAACGCTCGAGGCTGTTGGCGCTGCGCTCCGGCAAGTCGCCGCCGACCACAAGCGCGGTCAGACCGCGCGTCTGGTGGCAGATCGCATTGTCTTCAACGCTGTAAGCGGCGTTCACCTCAATCCGCGCCCCTTCGGGCGCCACCGCCTCGCGGCGGAGCAGCGCCGCGCCCGGCTGATACGTCACCGTCTCGACGCAGGGCGCGCCAAGGCTGCCGGCGAGGCGCAAGGCGTCGAGATCGCGCGCCTGCGTCGCCGCCAAGGGATCGCCGCCAGGGCGCGGCGCCGGCACGACGCATTTGATCGGGCGGGCGCTCAGAAGCGCCGCCAGCGCGCGATCGGAGAGGTAGGGCGGCTGAGCCTGGCGTGGCGGCGCGGCGCGCGGAGGCAGGCTTGCGGTTGCGATGCGCGTCGCCGCGCGGGCGTCGCCGGTTTCGATCGACGAGCCCGCGTCGTCCGTGAACGAGGCGCCGAGCGCCGCAGTCGCAGGCGCGCGAACCGTGGCCGTTTCGAAGGCGGCGGCGTCGAAACTCGGCCCGATCGGGCGCTCGAGCGGCGCGAGCGCCGCTTGCGCGGCGTGGATCGTCGCATCGCGCTGAGACGGCGCCTGATCAAGCGAAAGGAGCCAGCCGCCGCCGGCGAGGCACAGCAACGCCGCCGCCATCGCGCCGGAGCGCGGCCAGGCGCCGGTGGTCCAAAGCGGGCCGGCTAGATCCGAGCGTTCCGGCGGCACAGGCGGCATGATGATGTCGAGCCGCGCTGCGGCGTCGTCTTGCGGGGCGAGGTCGCCATCGCTTTGCGCCGCCGCTTGGGCGCCGGACGCGAGCGGCGCCGCATCGGTCGTGTCGATCGGCGTCGCCTTCAGCGCGCTTTTCAGCACCGCGGCGAGATTGCGCCGCTCAGCATCGGAAAGCCGCGTCGCGCTGGTCGGCGCGGCGGGGGCGGGCGTCGCGGCGGGCGAGGCGCTCTCCTCCTCCGATCCATCGCCGATCGGCGTCGATGCGGTCTCGGACGTCGGCTGCGCCGCCGGGGCGGCCGCGCGGGCGGAGAAACCGCGGCGCCGTTGAGGCGGCTCCGGCGCGCGCTCGGGCGCGGCCAGCCGGTCTATCACGCGTTTCAAGCGATCCGTCAGCGCGCGCGCCTCGCTGGGCGCCGCCGCTTCCGGTCGATGCGCGCCGGGATCTTCGGAAAACGCGTCGCGATCCATCTCCGCTCTCTCGGCTCCGGCGGCTCGGCCCGGGTCTCGCGGCGCCGATTCGCATGCTTCTGGCGCGGTTTGGCTTCGCTCGCCGGCGCCCTTTCGCCGCGATCATGCGCGCTGCGCGTAATCGGGACGTTAATGGCGCCGCGTCCTCTTCACCCCTTGTTCCCTATTTCCCCGAATTTGCGGCGCATCGGCGCGTTTCAGCCGAAGTTCAGCGTGAACTTCCCGTCTTTCGCCAGGGCGCGCTGATAAGCGGGCCGCTCGCGCATCCGCGCGAGATATGCGACGCAATTGGGATGTTTCGCGGCGCTGAGGCGGCCTGTCGCAGACGCCGCCTCCATGCAGAACGCCATATTGAAGTCAGCCGCGGTCAATGCGTCGCCAGCGAGCCAGGTGGTGCGGCCAAGATCCGTCTCCGCCAAATCCAACAGCGCTTTGAGCCGCGGCGCGACGAAGGCCTCGTCGATCTTGCCAGCGACCGCCTTCAGGATCGGGCGCAGCAGAGCGGGCGCGCGGGTTTTCATCGCGTTCAGCAGGAAGGCCACGGTCATCACCAGTTGAAAGCTTCCTTGCGCGGCATGGAACCAGAATAGGTATTTCGTCCGTTCCGCCGCCTCAGGCCCGGGTCGGAACCCGGCGTCGCCATGGCGATCGAGAATGTAGTCAATGATCGCGCTGCTTTCCGAGAGCGTCAGCGCGCCATCTGTGATCGCCGGCGCCGTGCCGAGCGGCGAGATCCGCTTCAGCTCCTTCGGCGCCAGAAATGTGGCCTTGTCCCGATCATACATCTTCAGCTCGTAAGGGGCGCCCAGCTCCTCAAGCAGCCATAGAATGCGGATGGATTGCGAATTTTCGAGATGATGAACGGTGAGCACGCTTGACCTGACGACCACGGTTGACCCGGCGCGGGTTTGGCCTGGCGTGGTTCGGTCTCCGCGCGAGACGGCGGCTCGCCGCGGCGACGGCGCGCGTCAGGCTCGCCTGTTGAGAGAGCATAGGGCGGATGCGCCGTCTGACAGCGCGGCGGCCCAATTTCGCGCAAGCGCGTTGCGGCGGCGCCGTTGGCGCGCCGCAGAGCGGTCAGGCGGGCGATGGAGCGGGTGGACGGAATCGAACCGACATATCTTGCTTGGAAGGCAAGTGTTCTACCATTGAACTACACCCGCGCTGGGCGATCGCGCCGCGCCCGTGCAGGCGCGGCGAGAAAGAAGCGATGTAGCGAAGATCCGACGGCTCGGCAAGGGCGCGGCGCGCCCAATTGGAGGCGCCGCGCCAGTCTCAGCTCGGCTTCAGGCGCTCTGCGCGCCGCGCGCGTACCAGCGCCTCCAGCACGCCGAGATCGCCGAGCTCCGCATCGCTGAGCCCTTCGGCTTTGAGCTGCGCCACGGTGTTGTGGAGATACTCGTCATTCGGGCCGAGCGGGCCGACGCTCTCGGCGATCACCGCCGCCTGCTGCTCCAGGGTGAGATCGCCGGCGTATTGCTCATGCCCGCGGTCGATCACGTAAGTCAGCGTGCGCGCCTCCTCCGCCGGCGCGGCGCCGTCCGGCGAGAGCAGCCGCATCGGCGCGACGGTTTCGAAGTAGGAGCCGGAGATCAACTCGCGCTCGGCGAGATAGGCGCGCGTCGCCGGAGCCGCGGCGGCCTCGACCCAGAAGGCGACGCCGCGCGTCTCGGCCTTCGGATCCTCATCAAGCGCGACCACCAAGCCCGGCCGCTCGCGCGTGCCGCGGTAATGCACGGACCAGAGGCAGAAGGAGCGGCGATAGCCCGGCAGCACCGCCGGCCGCCGCGCCGCGGCGGCGAAGCCGGGGTTCCACATCAGCGAGCCGTAGCCGAACACCCAGAAGCCGCCGCAGGGCTCCAGCACCGCGGCGTCCGGCAGAGGCTCGCCCGGCGGTCTGAAGCCCCATTCCTCGGTCGAGCCCGTGGGGAGCGCCGCCGGCGCCTCATCGGGTTTGGTTGGGCGGTCCGTCACGCCGCGCCCACGCTTGCGGTTTGATCCTTTCGCATGCGCACAAGTTTAGGCGCCGATCCTCACCCGGGCAAGCTCGGCTCCGCGCCGCGAGCGCGGGCGGAGATCGCGCCGTCGAGGCTTCGGTCGATGGCGCTCGCCGGCAGAGCGATGCGGAAGCTCGCCCCGCTTCGAAGCGGCGGCGCGAGGGTGATGAGCCCGCCATGGCGCGCCATGATCTCGCGGCTTATGGCGAGGCCGAGCCCCACGCCGGACGTCGAGCCTTCGGCGGCCGCGCCGCGTTCGAATTTATCGAAAATCCGCTCGCGGTCCTTCATCGCCACGCCCGGCCCGTCGTCGGAGATCGTCACCACATAGGCCGCGCCGATCTGCGGATCGCGCTCGATGGCGGTGTCGATCCAGATATGCGGACGCTCCGAGCCGTTGAATTTGAGCGAGTTGGTCAGGACGTTCATCAGCACTTGTTGGATCCGGTCGGGATCCGCGATCACCGCGAGCCCGCGCTCGGCGAGCGGCGGCGCCGGGCCGCGCGTCACCATGGGCGCGGCTTCGTCCCGCGGCGGCGTCGCCGCGGCGAGGGCGCGCTCGATCACCGCGCCGGGATCGATCGGCTGCAGGCTCATCGCCAGCTCGCCGCGCTCGATCCGACTGAAATCGAGCACCTGGTCGAGCAGGCGCGTCAGGCGCTGCGTCTCCTCGTTGATGATTTCGGCGAAGCGGGCGACGCGCTTCGGTTCCAGCGCGTCCGGCCGCCGCAGAAGCTCGGAGAAGGCGGCGATGGAGGTCATGGGCGTGCGCAGCTCGTGGCTGATCTGCGCCAGAAGCTCGTCCTTCTGCGCGTCGAGCGCGGTCAACCGCGCGTTGGCGGCGCTCAGCTCCGCGGCGCTGTCGCGCAAGGCGCGGCTCTGCTGTTCGAGCTTGGCGCTGTAATGGATCAGCCGCGCGTTCTCATCGGCGATCTGCACGAGGCCCTCCAGCGCCGGCGCGCCGCCCACGGCGACTTGGCTCACCAGCGCTTGGGCCGAGGCCGCGCCCACGCCCGCGGCGAAGCGGCGCTCGAGATCGGCGATCAGCGCCGCGTCGATATCCGGCAGGCCGCGGGTCAGCCCCTGGCGCGCGCGATACTCGGCGAAAAGCGCGTCCGCCGGCTCCGCGCCCAGGATCCGCTGCGCCAGGATGTAGACGTCGCGCGCCGCCGCCGTGCGCTGCATCACCGGCGGGCCTGAGGCGTCGTCGCCGACACGCACATGCTCGGCGGCCAGAAACAGCGCGCCTTGGATGCGCTCGAGCGGCGGCGCCGGGCGCAGCAGCGAGACGCCGACCAGCCCGGCGATATTGGCCGCGAGGCTCCAGAACAGCGCGGCGACCAGCGGATCCTCGCCATAAAGCGCCGCCGCCCATGGCGCGTCCGGCACCTCCATCGCGGCGAGGCTCGGCGCGAAGAGAAGTACCAGCCAGACCAGAAATCCGAACGCGAGGCCGGTCATGGCGCCCGCCGCCGTCGCGCCGCGCCAAAACAGTCCGGCGATCATCAGCGGCAGAAACTGCGCGACGCCGGCGAAGGAGATCAGCCCGATCGAGGCGAGCGGCTCGCGCTCGCCGCTCCAGACGAGATAGAGAAAGCCGAGCGCCAAGATCACGCCGATGGCGACGCGCCGACAGGTGAGCAGAAAGCGCCGCAGATCCCCCGAGATCCCCTCGGTGCGCCGCTTCAGCAAGATCGGCATCGCCAGATGGTTCGAGATCATGGTGGAGAGCGCGATGCAGGAGATCACCACCATCGAGGTCGCCGAGGAGAAGCCGCCTAGGAAGACGAGGAGCGCCAGCGCCGGCTGGTTTTCGGCGAGCGGAAGGCTCAGCACGAAGAGATCCGGGTTCGCGCCCTCGGGCAGAGTTTGCAGGCCGACGATGGCGATGGGCGCGACGAAAATGCAGATGAGGAGCATGTAGAGCGGGAAGAGCCAGGCCGCGGTGGCGCCGTGCCGCTCGTCGACGCATTCGACCACGGTCACATGGAACTGCCGCGGCAGGCACAGGACCGCGGCCGCGGAGAGGAAGGTGAGCGCCGCCCAGCGCGCGTCGAAACCGCCGCTCGCCAAGGCCTCTGGCGCGCGGCGCATCACCTCGCCGAGCCCGCCGGCCACCGCGAAGGTCGCGAAGGCGCCGACGGCGAGGAGCGCGCCGAGCTTAACCACCGCTTCGAGCGCGACCGCGGCGACGACGCCGAGATGGCGTTCATTCGCGTCGAGATTGCGCGTCCCGAACATGATGGCGAAGAGCGCGAGGCCTGCGGCGAGCCACAGAGCGGTGCGGTTCTCGAGCGTCGCCGCGGTCTGCGCCACCGCGTCGCCCGGCGGCGGCAGAAGCGCGTGGAAGCTGGCGGAGACGGCGCTGAGCTGCAGCGCGATGTAGGGCACGATCACGATCACCGCGATGACCGTGACCATGGCCGCCAGCCCTGGACTCTTGCCATAGCGCGAGGAGAGGAAGTCGGCGATCGAGGTGGTGCGCTGCGCGCGCCCGATCCGCACGATCCGCCGCATCAGCGCCCACCAGCCGACGAAGACCAGCGTCGGGCCAAGATAAATCGTCAGGAACTCGAGCCCGCTGCGCGCCGCGGTGCCGACCGCGCCGTAGAAGGTCCAGGAGGTGCAATAGACTGTGATCGACAGGGTGTAGACGATCGGCGAATTCAGCCAGCGCAGCCGCCCGCGGCGATGAGCGTGGTCTGCGTAGAAGGCCACGGCGAAGAGCCCTGCGGCGTAGGCGAGCAGGGCGCCGAGGACGATATGCTGCGGGAAGCTCATCGGACGCCGTTCATATCGCGCCTTTGGTCATCGCTCAGTCACGCTTGCGATCGTTCTCAGGATCGTCTGCTCCGGCGTTCGCGCGGGTGACCGCCGGGGCGTCTTTCGAAGCGCAGGCCGTCATGCGCAGGCCGTCATGCGCAGGCCGTCATGCGCTAGCCGTCATGCTCCAGGCGGGATCGCCGCGTCGTGTTCCTGGGCGACGCGCCGCCGCGCGGCGGTGCGCTCGCGCGCCGCCTCCTGCTGGGCGAGCGCCGCCGCGCCGAGGATCAGGCTCGCCCAGACGATGAAGATGAAGACCCAGATCAGCGGCGCGCCGAACAGCGTCGCCGGCGCCGAGACCACGCTCAGCGTCGCCGGCAAGAACATGAAACCGCCGATCGCGGCGAGGGCTGCGGATCGGGCGGCGACAGCGCCGGGCCGCGGCGGCGCGTCCTCGCGCTCAAGCGGACCGGTCGCCATGGCGGCGGCGCCTCTCTCGCGCGGTTGCGGCGGGGAGCGGGTCACGGCGCGACGAGCCGGCGCATCTCATCCACGACCAGCCGGTTGGAGAAGGGTTTCGTGAGATACACATCCGCGCCGACCGCGCCGGCGGTCTCCCGATCGCGCTTTTGGCCGCGCGCGGTGAGCACCATCACCGGCGTGCGCCCGACGCTAGGATCGCCGCGCAGCGCTTTCAGCAGCTCGAACCCGTTTCGCTGCGGCAGCATCACATCGAGCACGATCGCCGCCGGCCGGTCGGAGCGCGCCGCGGCCAGGCCCGTCTCGCCATCGCTGGCGAGGCGCACGTCATAGCCTTCGCGCTCGAACAAAAAGGCGAGCGCTTCGGCGATGTTCGGCTCATCCTCGACGATCAGTATCGTTTTCGCCATGCATGCGGCTCCCCATGTCCCTCCCTGGGCGACGATCTGCGCCGTCGTCCCCAATTGAAAACGTATAGCGCCTTTTGCCTTCAGAGCGAGCGGCGCGTGCGCCGCCGCGCCGTCGCTGGCCGCGGCGCGTGACCTCAAGCTCACGCGCCGCCTGTCTGCACGGGCTCTTGGCGCGCGGGACAAGCGTTCCGCGGGCAGAGCCGGCAGGTCGTTCCGACGGGTTCGAAGTCTTCGAGTTCTCTGCGCCGCGCTCCCACAAAGGCGGCGCCGTAGATCAACCGGTCGGCGTGAAACGCGTCGCAGGCGAGTTGGATCGCTGTAAGGTGCTTGGGCCCGACGCCGCCAACGGTCTTCTCTTGTGTGATCGCGATCAGGATGAAACGCTCGCCGGTGGGAAACTCCGCCGCTTGCGTGACGAGGCGGCCGGGCGTTTGAAAGGCGCGGTACGCGGCCCAAAGCGGACAGGCGCCGCCAAGGCGCGGCAGCGGCATGCCGGGCAACGGCAAACGCTTGGTCACATAGCCCGCGGGATCGACGCGCATGAAGCCGAAGGGCGCGCCTTCGCGCCCGGGCCGGCGCAAGGTGGTGAGGCGATGCGCGGTCTGCTCGATGCTGAGAGAGAAGCGGTTCGCCAGAGCTTCAATGTCGTAGCGCAGACGTTCGGCCGCGGCGAAAAACTCGTCATAAGGCGCGAGGATCGCCGCCGTGAGGTAGTTCGCCAGCGCTTTGCGCGCGGTGCGCCGCGCCTCGGCGGCGCGCAGCCGCGGATCGCCGATGGCGAGCGCGTCGATGGGCGCCGCCGCCGCCTCTTCCACCATCAGCCGCGTTAAAGCGAAGCGGCGGCTCGGCGCCGGCGCGTCGAGCGAGGCGTGGATCACCTGCGCATAAGGATCGCGCCGCACACCGGATCGGTCTTCGCCGGTCGCCGCCGCCGCCGCCGTCTCGATCCGCCAGCCCTGGCGGCGAAGCGCCGCGCCGATCCGCTCTTCGGCCGCATCCGGCGCCAGCGCCGCATCGCGCCTCATCGCTTCGGCCGCGCTCTCGAGGCTGGGAAAATGGTTCTGATGCGCGGCGATGAATTCATCGACCTCTTCGGCCGGCGTCATCGCGCCGCGATCGGCCTCGACCTTGTCGAAAAAACCAGTGACCGCGCGGGCCGCGCCGGCCAGGCGCCCGCTTTCCTGGCGGATCATGCCAAGGAAGCGTTGGAGCTGCGCCGGAGAGAGCGTGCTCGCATCCTCAAGGATCTCCGAGGCGGAGCTGATCGCGGCGACATGGCTGACGAGCCGGTGCAAATCCTCTTGCAGCACGGGATCTTGGCTCAGCCGATCGGCGAGCGCGGTCGCGGTGCGGTCTCGTTCCGCATAGGCGCGATGCAGCAGCAGCGTGGCCCGCGCCCAATCAGGATGGCGCCCGACGAATGAGGTGAGCGCCGCGCGGTCCGGCCGGGCCTCGCGCATGATCGGCTCGGTCGCGATCTCCGCCAGCGCCGCCGCCAAACGGCGCCCTTCTTCATCGTCCAGCGCGTCGAGGTCGGTCTCGAGCGCCGCGGCGATCCCGGTCAGCAGCGCGCCGCCGACGCCGCGTTTTCCGTTCTCGATCAGGTTCAGATAGGAGGCCGAAACCCCGACGCGCGCCGCCAGCGCCGCTTGCGTCAGGCCGATTTCTTTGCGGCGCGCGCGCACGCGCAATCCGATCGGCGAAGCTGTCATGCCGGCGCCTCATTTCACCGCGGTTGCCGCGATGCTGTGCATAATCAGTCGGATCTGTCAATTTATGACAGTTGCTGCGCCGCAATATCAGCGAAAGTGACAAATCTTGACACGGATGCGCTGCGACATGTTGCACCTTTGGCGACCAGACGTAAACGCTCCGGCCTGAGCGACCTGCGCTCGACCGGCGACAGCGAACGCCGGATGTCAGCAACCGCGCGCCGCATGACAGGGCCGGCGCCGCGTTTGGGCGCGCGATGCGCGCGCGAATGGGAGGAAATCATGGGAGATGGTCTGAAAGGCGTAAGCCGGCGCCTGGTTCTGAAGGGCGGCGCCGCTTCAGCTGGATTGCTGGCCGCGCCGACGATCTTCACCAGCCAAGCTTGGGGCTACACCAACGAGCCGACCGGCGGCGACGTGACGCTCGGCTTCAACGTGCCGCTCAGCGGCCCGTATGCGGATGAGGGCAAGGACGAGCTGAAGGCCTACGAGCTGGCGGTGAAGCACCTCAATGGCGAAGGCGATGGCGGCATGCTCGGCACCTTCTCCTCGAAGGCGCTGTCGGGCTCGGGCATCCTCGGCAAGAAGGTCGCCTACGTCACCGGCGACACGCAGACCAAAGCGGACGCGGCGCGCTCCTCCGCGCGGCGCATGATCGAGCGCGACAGCGCCATCATGATCACCGGCGGCTCGTCCTCCTCCACCGCCGTGGCGGTGCAGGCGCTCTGCCAAGAAGCCGGCGTCATCTTTATGGCGGGTCTGACCCACGCCAACGACACCACCGGCAAGGACAAG
Source organism: Pseudomonadota bacterium (assembly GCA_038530925.1). GTDB lineage: Bacteria > Pseudomonadota > Alphaproteobacteria > Rhodobacterales > Rhodobacteraceae > JALEGB01. The sequence continues at coordinate 6,764 of JBCBCG010000015.1, read as the reverse complement.
CGGCGCCACGGCTTCCGCCACTTCTTCAACTCGGAGATGACGGGCCGCGCGCTCGCGCCGGTGCTCGAGGCCAATTACGGCAAGGCGCGGAACGCCTATCACCTGACCGCCGACTACAATTGGGGCTGGTCCACTGAGAACGCGATCAAGACCTACACCGAGCAGATCGGCTGGAACACGGTCGAGACCGTTCTGACGCCGCTCGGCGCGGGCGATTTCTCACAGTACATCACGCCGGTGCTGACCTCCGACGCCGACGTGCTGATCCTGAACCACTACGGCAAGGACATGGTGAACTCTCTCACCGCCGCGGTGCAGTTCGGCCTGCGCGATCGTCAATCGAACGGCAAAGACTTCGCCGTCGTGGTGCCGCTCTACTCGCGTCTCATGGCGCAGGGCGCGGGCGAGAACGTGAAGGGCATCTTCGGCTCGACCAACTGGCACTGGTCGCTGCCGGATGCGGGCAGCCAGGCCTTCACCCGCTCCTTCGGTCAGGAATACGGCTTCCCGCCGAGCCAGGCGGCGCACACCTGCTATGTGCAGACCCTGCTCTATGCGGATGCGGTCGAGCGCGCTGGCTCGTTCAACCCTTGCGCCGTCATCGAGGCGTTGGAGGGCTACGAGTTCGACGGTCTCGGCAACGGCCCGACGCTCTATCGCGCCGAGGATCACCAGTGCTTCAAGCCGGTCCTGGTCGTGAAAGGGAAAGAGAACCCGACCTCGAACTTCGACTTGCTCGAAATCGTCGACGAGACGCCGACCGAGGCGATCACCTACCCGGTCGATCACCCGGACTTCGTGGGCGGCGAGCTCGGCGCCTGCAACGCCGGAGCGTAAGCGTCAGCCTCCGCCGCGCTCCATGAGCGCGCGGCGGAGGCGCGTTTGGGTCTCGGCCGGCCGCGCGGCGCCTTCCGGCGTTCGCGCGGCTCAACTCCTTCAGCAGCGGCGATCGCCGCAGGCAGGTGAGAGCGCGCTATGGAAGCGATTATTCTGCAAATCCTCAACGGGCTGGATAAGGGCGGCGCGTATGCGCTGATCGCGCTCGGCCTGACGCTGATCTTTGGAACGCTCGGCGTCGTGAACTTCGCGCATGGCGCGCTGTTCATGCTTGGCGCGTTCGTCGCGGTCACATTCAATTTGGCGATTTCTTATGAGTCGGTGACGATCGACCCAACGCAGATGACGCCTTGGGGCACGCCGGTGGAGATCCGGACGCCGATGGCTGAGGCCTGGTTCGGTGATTTCGGCGCCGTTCTCGTCGATTGGTCGGTGCCGGTGTCGATCCTCTTCGCCATTCCAGTGATGATCCTGATCGGCGTCATCATGGAGCGCGGGCTGATCAAGCACTTCTATAAGCGTCCGCACGCCGACCAGATCCTGGTGACGTTCGGTCTCGCGCTGGTGCTGCAAGAGATCATTAAAGTATTCTTCGGCGCGAACCCGCTGCCGCAAAGCGCGCCGGACATGTTCACCGGCAGCCTCGATTTCGGTGGCGGCGTCGTCTATCCCTACTGGCGGTTGCTGTATTTGTTCTTTGCGCTGGTCGTCATCGCCGGGGTGCTCGCCTTCCTGCAATTCACCACTTACGGGATGGTGGTGCGCGCGGGCATGGAGGATCGAGAGACGGTCGGTCTTCTCGGCATCAACATCCAGCGCCGCTTCACCATCGTGTTCGGGATAGCGGCCGCCGTCGCCGGCCTCGCCGGCGTGATGTACACGCCGATCAGGCCGCCCAATTACGACATTGGGATGCAGTTCTTGGTCTTGAGCTTCGTCGTCGTCGTGGTCGGCGGGATGGGCTCGCTCACGGGCGCCGTCGCCGCAGGCTTCCTGCTCGGCATCCTCGAAAGCTTCGCGTCCATGACGGAAGTCACCTCGATCATCCCCGGCATCGACCAGATCATCATCTATCTCGTCGCCGTCATCATCTTGCTGGTGCGCCCCCGCGGGTTGCTCGGCCGTAAAGGCGTAATGGAGACCTGACCCATGAGCGCAGGCGTCGTCACACCGCAATCGAAGGCCGAGCCCCATCTCGGCGAGCCGAAGGCCACGGCCAGCGGCGATATGATCCTCTTCCTCGGCTTCGCCGCAGTGGTGCTGACGGCGCCGCTCTGGGCGAGCCTGATCGGAGCGGGCTATCCAGACCTTTTGCAACGTTTCGCGATTTTCGGGATCTTCGCGATCGGTTTCAATCTCTTGTTCGGCCTGACCGGATATCTCTCCTTCGGTCACGCCGCGTTTCTCGGCATCGGCAGCTACGCCGCCGTTTGGGGCTTCAAGCTCTTCGGCATGAACGCCGTGTTCGGGCTCGCCTTTGCGGTCATCTTCGCCGGGATCTTCGCGGTTCTGATCGGCTATGTCGCGCTGAGGCGATCAGGCATCTACTTCTCGATCCTGACGCTGGCCTTCGCTCAGATGTTCTACAGCCTCGCCTATTCGGTGTTGGTTCCGCTCACCAATGGCGAGACCGGTCTGCGCGTGCTGCGCGACGATCCGCGGATCTTCGACGATCACGCGGCCGAATACACCGGCACGCTGGTGCCGCATCTCTTCGGGTTGGAGTTGACCGGGTTCGAGGGCTTTTACTTCTGCGCCGTCGCGTTGCTGATCGCCTTCTACATCTCGATCCGGATCTTCCGCTCACCCTTCGGCCTGATGCTCAAAGCGATCAAGACCAACCAGACGCGGATGAGCTACACCGGTCTCAACACGCGGCCCTACATGCTGACCGTGTTCGTGATCTCCGGCCTCTACGCCGGTCTCGCCGGCGGCCTGATGGCGGTGACGGATCCGCTGGCGGGCGCTGAGCGGATGCAATGGACCGCCTCGGGCGAGGTGGTGCTGATGACCATCCTCGGCGGCGCGGGCACGCTGCTCGGCCCGATCTTGGGCGCGGCGACGATCAAGTATTTCGAGAACATCTTCTCCGCCTTCAACGAGCAGATGCTGCTTCAGACCTTCAGCTTCCTGCCCGACAGCGTCGCTGAGGGCGTGGTTTCGGTGCTGAGTCTCTTCGTTGGCGAAGGCTGGCACCTGACGCTGGGCGTTCTCTTCATGCTGATCGTGATCTTCCTGCCCGGCGGTCTGATGGACGGTCTGCGCCGCATCGGGCGGCTGTTCGGCGGGCGGGCCGAGGAGAAATCGTCGACCTCGGCGTCGACGCCGGCGGAATAGGGAGGGGCTGTCATGGCTGGAACGCTCAGCGTCACCAACGTCAACAAAAGCTTCGGCGGCCTCAAGGCGCTGCATGAAGTGAACCTGGAAGTGGCTTCAGGCTCGGTGCATGCGATCATCGGTCCGAACGGCGCCGGCAAATCGACGCTGCTGAACTGCTTTGTCGGCCGGCTGAAGCCGGACACCGGCTCGGTGATGTTCAACGGCGCCTCGCTGTTGGGGCTGAAGCCTCATCAGATCAACCAGCTCGGCGTCAGCCGCGTGTTCCAGACGCCTGAGATCTTCACGGATCTGACGCTGCTCGACAACGTGCTGATCCCGAGCTTCGCGAAGCAAGAAGGCGCCTTCCGCATCGCGGCGTGGGGCCGGGTCGACACGCACACCGATGTGGAGGAGAGCGCCAAAGCGATCCTTCAGGAGCTCGGTCTCTTCGATAAGAAGGACATGGTCGCCGGCTCTCTCTCCCGCGGCGACAAGCGGCGGCTGGAGCTGGCGATGTGCCTTGTCCAGGAGCCGCAGCTGCTGCTGCTTGACGAGCCGACGGCGGGCATGAGCCGCGCCGACACGAACAGCACGATCGATCTCTTGAAGCGGATCTCTGAGGATCGCGGCATCACCATGGTGGTGATCGAGCACGACATGCATGTGGTGTTCAGTCTCGCGCAGAAAGTGACTGTGCTCGCCCAGGGCACGCCGATCGTGGAAGGCGCGCCGGATATGATCAAAGGCGATCCCAAAGTGCAGGAAGCCTATCTTGGAGGAGCGCATCTATGAGCTTGATCAGCGAAGAGGCGTTTAAGGGCCAGGCGCCGGGAGAGGCGCCTGTGAAGGCGACGGGCGGCGCGCCTGCGTATTTCTCGGCGCATAACCTGCACGCTTATTATGGCGAGAGCTACATCGTGCAGGGCGTCAGCTTCGATGTGCGCGAAGGCGAGATCCTGGCGCTGCTCGGGCGGAACGGCGCGGGAAAGACCTCGACATTGCGCGCCATCGCGCAGATCGGCGTGCCTGAGCTGAAGCGCGGCGAGGTCTGGCTCGATCACCAGCCGATCCATGAGATGGAGAGCTGGCAAGCGGCCCGCGCCGGCGTGGTGCTGGTGCCGGAGGATCGGCGCATCATCCCTGGCCTCACGGTCGAGGAGAACATCAAGCTTGCGCAGATCGCGCCGCCCCATGGCTGGTCGACTGATCGTCTCTACGAGCTGTTCCCGCGGCTTGGCGAGCGCAAGAAGCAAGAGGCGGTGACGATGTCGGGCGGCGAGCAGCAAATGCTTTCGATCGCGCGCGCCTTGGCGCGGGATGTGAAGCTGCTCTTGCTGGATGAGCCTTACGAGGGGCTGGCGCCCGTGATCGTGCAGGAGATCGAGAAGACGCTCGAGAGCGTGAAGCGGCTCGGCATGACGACGATCATCGTCGAGCAGAACGCGGTCGCGGCGCTGCATTTGGCGGACCGGGCGGTGATCCTGGATATGGGCCAAGTCGTGTTCGACGGCGTTGCGCAAGAGGTGCTCGACAACGCGGATCTGCGCCAGCAGTACCTCGCGATTTAAGGGGCGCGGCGTCGGCGCGCCCAGCGCCGGCGGTCAGGCCAAAAGCGCGCTGATGACCCAAAGCGCGCCAAGGCCGGCGAAGAGCGCCCAAAGAAGGCTGCGCGTCGCGACGCCGACGGCCAGCGTCGCGGCGATCGCGGCGAGCTTGGCCGGATCGCTCTGCAGCGCGCCTGTCTCGTCGTAAAGCAGCAGCGGGGCGGCGAGCGCAGGCAGAACGGCGGCGGGCACATATTCGAGCGCGCGGGCGAGCGTCGGCGGCAAAGGCCGGTCCGCGATCAAACCGATCAGCGCGTAGCGCAGCAGAAAGGTGCCGAGCGCCAAGGCCGGCACGGCGATCCAAAACGCCAAATCGCTGACGCCCGCCGCGCTGAGCGCAGGCTCATCCATGGGTCATCTCCGGATCCGGCGCGGGCTCGTCCGCGCCGGGCCGCGCGCCGTCGACCAGCAGCGCGGCGCCGATCCCAAGCGCGCTTGCGATCAAGAGGCCGATTCCATAGGGCAGATCTTTCAGCAGCGCCGCGCCGACCGTTGCGACGGCGGCGGCCGTCCAAGCGGGGCGGCCGCGTAGGAGCGGCAGGGCCATGGCGAGAAAGGCGATGGGCGCGGCGAATTCGAGCTTCCATTCCGGCGGCAGCGTCGCGCCAAGCGCGAAGCCGGCCCACGTCGCCGTGATCCAGACCAGCCAGTTCAACAGGCCGGCGGCGATGAAATAGGCGGCGCGCAGCCGCGGCGCCGCGCTGGGATGGGCGCGGTACCAGTGAACCGCCACGGCGAAATTGTTGTCCACCAGCACGGAGGCCGCGCCGATCCGCCAGGGCGCCGGCGCGCTCCGCAACCAAGGCGCCAGCGCCGCACTGTACATGGTGAAGCGCAGATTGATCGCGAGCCCCGCGGCGAGGATCACCACCGCCGGCGCGCCCGCGCTCAAAAGCTCGATGGTGGAGAGCTGAGACGCGCCTGCGAAAACCAGCCCCGACAGCGCCATCGCCTGCAGGAGATCGAGCCCCGCTTCGGCGGCGATCGCGCCGTTGAGCACGCCGAAGGGCGCGACGAAAGCCTGCGTTGGCAGGATGCCGAGCAGGCCTGCGACAATCGCGCTTCGCATCGAGACAGGCTTTTCCGCGCCGCGCCGCTGCGCCATGCTCGCCTTTCCGCGGATGTGATCCGCCATGAGGATGAGAGCCGCGGTATAGCGCCCGGCGCAGCGCCGGGCATCGCGCGAAAGGTCGCGCAACCTGTGAGCTTTAGAAACGCCCAGAAGCATGAGGAGCGAGCATGACGCGGTGGAACGGACCGGCCGAAGGCTCCGGCGAGCGCCCGCTCGAAGAGTTCGAGATCGCGCCGGATCCAAGTGATCCACGGCTCACCCGCGCGGTCGTTGGCCGAGATCATGAGGGTCGCGAGAGCGAGCTCCGCGTGGTCGAGGAGCGCCCGCTTACGATCTATCTCAATCGTCAAGAGATCGTGACGGCGATGACCATCGGCGACTGGCCGGAGCATCTGGCGGTCGGCTACCTCCTGAACCAGAACATGCTGCGCGCCGATGATGCGCTGACCGCGGTTGATTACGATGAGGAGCTCGAGACGGTGGTCGTTCGCACCGCGCGCGAGACCGATTACGAGGCGAAGCTGCAGAAGAAGGTGCGCACGTCGGGCTGCGCCGTCGGCACGGTTTACGGCGATGTGATGGAAAGCCTCTCCGCCGTGTCGCTGCCGCCGGCGCGCTTGCGCACGAGCTGGCTCTACGCGCTGGCCAAGAAGATCAACACGCGGCCCTCGCTCTATCTCGAAGCCGGCGCGATCCATGGCTGCGTGCTTTGCCGCGAGGATCGCCCTCTCGTTTATTTCGAGGATGTGGGCCGGCATAACGCGGTCGACAAAATCGCCGGCTGGATGTTCGCGAACGGCGTCTCAGGCGCGGATAAGCTCTTCTACACCACAGGGCGCTTGACTTCGGAGATGGTGATGAAAACGGCGCTTATGGGAATTCCGATCCTCGCCTCGCGCTCGGGCTTCACCGCCAGCGGCGTCGAGATCGCG